>CAUZKZ010000247.1:0-8185 GCA_963580345.1 Verrucomicrobiia bacterium
TTCCGCTCGATATGACGAACTACGATTTCCCGCTGGCAACTACCGGGGACACGATCCAGTTGCGGGTGCGCTACCTCGGAAGTGCTTCGGAGGAACTGGCCTTCGATAATATCTGCATTACGGGCACCGACGGCGCGCCGCCGACTGCGGTGCTGGCCGATCCCGTGGAGGCAGGCTCGATCGTGGCGGATGTGCTCAACACGCGCGGCTACATCGATGTCACCTTCGCCGACAATGATGCCATCGATCCGGGCACCATCACCGATGCTGCCAACGAGGTTGTCCTCTCCGGAGTGGCAGCCGCCGGCGTCAACTTGAACGGCACTCCAACTATCCAGAGTGGCACCACTTATCGCTACTCGTTTACGGGGGACTTCGTCCCTGGCGCGGTGGGCGTCTCCTACCCGGCCGGATCCTTCGCGGACGTCTCGGCCAACCCGAACGACGCCGGGACAGGCAGCTTTACGGTGGAGAACAGCCCGCCAGTGGCCGGGACGGACGATGTGGACCGCTTCCCGACCTCCAGCTTGAAGATCCCGGACGCCATCCTGTTGTTCAACGACAGCGACCCGGAAGACGGGATGGTCGGTCTCTCCATCACGGGAGTGAACCATGCGGGCGGGAACGGCGCTTCGGTCAGCCTGAGCGGCGGAACGATCTTTTACGATCCGGGGCCCCACACCGGTCCCGACACCTTCACTTACACCCTGCGGGATCAGCAAGGCCTGACCTCGACCGGGACGGTAAACGTGAACCTCGTCGATGACGACAGCCCGGCACTGAACATTACCGATATTGACCTGCCAGGTGACGGGACCCTGGTGCTCACGGGGGCGGGAATTCCGGGACGTGTCTATACGGTGCAGGTTGCCGACTCCAACATTCCGAATGCCTGGACCAATTACGATACGACCCAGGCCGATCCGGCCAACGGAGTGATCACTTACGTTGATCCAAATCCAGAGCCAGCCACCCGCATTTACCGTTTCGTCCATCCCTAACGCAACCGCTCGCCTTGAGTCGATCCAAAATATGAAACAAATTATCTGTCTCATCACCGTTTCGGCGGGCCTTGCGATTCCCACTGCGCATGCCGCTTCTATCGTGGAAATTCACTCGTTCACGGTAGGGACCGGAATTCCCGACGGCAACCCCAGCGGCCTGGCGGATTTGCAGAGCCTCACCACCGCCATCAGCTTGATCGAGGATATCAGCGTCACGCTCGAAATCGCCGGGACCTTCAACGGGGATCTTTACGTCACGCTGCAGCACGAAAGCGGCTTCGCGGTTCTGCTGAATGGGATCGGGAGGACCGCTTCCGACGCATTCGGATTCGGCGATGACGGGGTGCAGATCACCCTCAATGACCTGGGCGGATTCAGCGACATTCACACCCAAACGACCGGGGGAGGCACCTTGACCAGCCCACCCAACTTCGGCTCGGACGGGCGGACCACCGATCCCGACCTGGTGGTTGCGGGGGATTCGCGGGATGCCTTGCTCGACGGATTCGTGGGTCTCGACGCCAACGGCGGCTGGACCCTCTTTGTGGCGGATCTCTCCGGCGGGGACGAGCACACGCTCAACAGTTGGGGCATGGAGATCACGGGCGTGCCCGAGCCGGCAAACGCGACCCTGCTGGTGCTGGGAGCGGCATTGCTGGGCCGGAGGAGGCGATAGAAGCTTTTTTCGTTCACCCGAACCGTCTTATAACAACCCCGGGCGCAAGCCCGGGGATTTTTCGATCCGCTGCCCCCCGTTCTCCAATTGATCCAGCAAGCCGTCCATTCTCTCCAGGAGGGCGAGGACTTGCGCCAGTCCCGAGAAGATGGGCTCGATTTCGATCTGTTCGCCGGGTTCGTTGAGATTGGTCACGGTCGTGAGGCCGACCGTGAGAGCCGGGATGTCTCTCGAGACCAGGGTGGAGAGATCGGAATAGGAGGGCCCCACCACCGGTTTCACCCCCAGCTCGAGCAGGGCCTCCCGCGCCGCGGTGACGAACGGGTGGGAAAAGGGAATGCCGCCCGGTTTGCGAAGGGCCGGGAATTCGATGCTGCACTCCGAGGCCGTCTCGGCCGAGATCTCGTCGAGAATGCGCGCGATCTCGAACCGCAGATCGCGGGCCCGGCCGGGCTCCTCGGAGCGGATCTCCAACCGGAGGAGCGCCATCTCCGGAGGGCGATTGAAGGTCCGGCCGGCCCGTACCGATCCAATGATGACAGAGGTGCGGGGCTCCTGCGGAATGGGAATCTCGAGGATCCGCCGGATCGTCCGGTGCATGATGATGATGGCGTTTTCGCTGGCCTCCCAGCGCTGGGCGGGGTCCTGGTGGACGCGGCAGGTGATCTCAGCCTGTACCATTCCGTTGCAAAAGTGGTTGAGGCGTCCGAGCGAGATGCCTTCCACCACCAGGCCGGCGTGAATGGGGCGAGGGAAGTGCTCCAGGAAAAAGCGCAGGCCGGTCTGATCGCAGGAGCCCAGCGACTTGACGTGACCGAGAAGGATCAGGTTGGCATCGAGCGCGATGCCGAGCCGCTTCAGCAGTTCGGGAAGCGACGCCAGGATGGAAAGCCCGAGGGTGTTGTCGGCCAGGCCGGGGCCGAGCAGGTGATCCGGCCCCACGTTGATCGTGATGCGGCGCTGGTCGGGGTCGATGGGGAGGTGGGTATCGGTCCGGGCCGTCACGAGGATGTTGTGCTGCCCGGTCTGGCCCGGAACAATGGCCTGCACGTTGCCTTCCTCGTCGATCGAGATATCCTGCAGCGAGCTCTGTGAAAACCGGCCTGCCAGGAAGCGGACGCGCGCCTCTTCCTGCCCGGAGGGGGCCGGGATTTCCCCGAGCATGAGGGCGTTGGCGAGGACCACCTCGCGACCTTCCCTCAGCTCCTCCCGGAGATCGACGGGCGAATGAAGGTGGGCGGAGGCACGGCTCATGGGAGGAATTGAAGCAGGCCGGGGGACCGGTGCAAAGTTCCGGTGAAGCGGAAGGGTCCGATTCTCTGCGAGCCTCCCACCTTGGCGTGAACCGCCCCCGCGCTTTTCCGGCAAATTGGCATTGTGCTTGCGATGGTCCTTCCCATAGTGCGCGCCACTGTCACCCCCATTTCACCTCGACGCCATGCGAATAGGATTTGTCTCGACGCGATTTGCGGGGACCGACGGCGTCTCCCTTGAGAGCCTGAAGTGGGCCGAGGTCCTGGAGGAAATGGGGCACGAAAATTTCTGGTTCAGCGGGCGGAGCGACCGCGACCCGAGCCTCTCGATGTGCATCCCGGAGGCCTTCTTCGGGCACCCCGAGAACGAGTGGATCAACGAGCGAATCTGGGGCGTAGCCCAGCGGCCGCCGGAGGTCACGGATCGCATTCACGACATGGCTCGCTACCTCGAGTCCATGCTGCGGCGCTTCGTGGACCGCTTCGAGATCGACGTGCTGGTGCCGGAGAATGTCCTCACCATTCCGGTCCATCTGCCGCTGGGGGTGGCGCTCACCGAGTTCCTGGCGGAGACCGGGATGCCGGCCGTGGCCCACCATCACGACTTTTACTGGGAGCGGTTGCGCTTCGCCCTGAACGCGGTTCCGGACTTCCTCGACATGTCGTTCCCCCCGCGGTTCCACAACGTGGTGCACACCGTCATCAACCAGGCCGCGCAGGAACAGCTGGCGCTCCGAAAGGGGATCAGCGCCATGCTGGTCCCCAACGTCTTCAAGTTCGAGGACGAGCACGACAAGTGCGACCTCTACAGCGCCGACGTGCGCAGCGAGATCGGGCTGGCCCCGGACGATATCTTTTTCCTGCAGCCGACCCGCATCGTGCCGCGAAAGGGAATCGAGCACGCCATCAAGCTTCTCAGCAAACTGAATGACCCGCGCTGCAAGCTCGTCATCTCCCACGACGCAGGAGACGAGGGCTACGAGTACCAGCACATGCTCGAGCACCTCGCGGAGGACGAAGGCGTGGACTTGCGCATTATTGCCGATCGCGTTAGTGAGCGGCGCCAGCGCGATTCGCAGGGGAGGAAGATGTACACCTTGTGGGACATCTATCCGCACGCCGACTTCGTGACCTATCCGAGCGTCTACGAGGGCTTCGGCAATGCCCTGCTGGAGGCCTTCTATTTCAAGAAGCCGATCCTGATCAATCGCTACTCGATTTACGTGCAGGACATCGAGCCGAAGGGATTCCAGCTGGTGGAGATGGACGGCTATGTGACCCGGGAGACGGTCGAAGCGGTGCACCGCCTCCTTCACGACGCCGACCTGTGCGATGATATGGTGCAGATCAACTACGATCTGGCGCGGCGCTACTATGGATTCGAGGCCCTCGCGAACGCGCTGGGCGGAGCCTTTGGCCAGGTTTCCTGCGGCCATTCCAACCCCGTCTTGCGATGAAGCTGATCCGTCGCAGCACCTTCAACCGCATGAAGCTGCGCCTCGGGCGCCTCTACGGCCGGGACCGCGCCGAACAGCTTTCGGATCGGCTCTACATGTTGATCGGCCGCTACGGCGTGGTTCCGCGCAACGGCGGCGCCTCCGGGGACGAGAAGCGCTATTACGAGCGCTGGAACGAGAAGGACGCGGTCCTCATCACTTACGGTGACATCGTGAAGCGGCCCGGCCACGCGCCGCTCAAGGCCCTCAAGGAGTTTTGCGACCGCCGGTTGCGCGGCGCGATCAACACGGTGCACGTCCTGCCCTTCTTCCCGTCCTCCTCCGACGCCGGTTTTTCGATCATCGACTACCGGAAGGTAGACGGTGCCCTGGGCGGATGGGAAGACATCGAGCGCCTGGCCCGCGACTACGGGTTGATGGTCGACCTCGTCCTGAACCACTGCTCGCGAAAGAGCTCCTGGTTCCGTGACTATGTGAACGGGATCGCCCCGCACGATTCTTATTTCCAGGAAGGGGACCCCGCCGAGGACCACAGCGAGGTGGTCCGTCCGCGGCCCTGGCCGCTTTTCTCGAAGACGGAGACGGCGCGCGGGATCCGGCACGTGTGGACCACCTTCAGCGACGACCAGGTGGACCTGAACTGGCGTTCGCCCGACGTCCTGTTCGAGTTCCTCGATCTCCTCCTTGGCTATGTGGCGCGCGGGGCGCGCATCGTGCGTCTCGACGCGGTGGCCTTCCTGTGGAAAGAGCCCGGGACCCGCTGCGTGCACCTGCCGCAGACTCACGAGGTGGTGAAGCTGATGCGGGACGTGCTGCTCACCGTCGCACCTCACGTGATCGTCCTGACCGAGACCAACGTCCCGCACGAGGAGAACATCTCGTATTTCGGGAAGCGGGACGAAGCGCACATGGTTTACCAGTTCGCGCTCCCGCCACTCCTCTTGCACGGACTGCTGCGCAACGATTCCACGCATCTCCAGAAGTGGGCCAGATCCCTCGGCGAGCTGGCGCGGGAGACGACCTTCCTGAATTTTACCGCCAGCCACGACGGTATCGGAGTGCGTCCCCTGGAAGCATTGCTCCCGGCGCAGGAGGTGGACTGGCTGGTGGAGCAGGTCAAGGCGCGGAAGGGGCTCGTCAGTTACCGCTCCATGCCGGATGGGAGCGAGAAGCCCTACGAACTCAACATTACTTATCGTGATGCGGTCGGGATTCCGGGCCACGAAAGCCTCGGGATGCGCCGCTTCATGTGTTCGCAGTGCCTCGTGATGGCGCTTCGCGGCGTCCCGGCCGTCTACTTTCACAGCATCGCGGGGGGAAAAAACTGGGAAGAAGGCCCGCGGCGGGAAGGGGGCGAAAACCGCGATATCAACCGGCAGCGCTGGGAGTGGGACGACCTGGAGGCCCGTCTGGACGATCCGGAGGGCGACCAGGCCTGGATCCTGAACGTCTACACCGGCATGCTGCGCGCCCGTTCCCTGTGCCCGGCCTTTCACCCCGACGCCCCGCAGGAGATTCTTGAGACCGGCGGGGATCTCTTCGCGGTGGTGCGGCGTTCGCTCTGCGGCCGTTTCAAGGTGGCCTGCTTCTTCAACTTCAGCGAGGGCGAGGTCGCGATCGGCAGGGACCTGGTGGAGAACTCCCTCGGTCCGGCGGACGGCTACCGCAATCTTCTCAGCGGACCGATCCGGTTCGAGGCGGAGGGAGGCTATTCGCTGGGACCCTACGAGTGCGCCTGGATCGTGACCTGCTGACCGTGCTGATCGCCCGTCGCCGTTCAGCAGTCGCGAGGAGGGGCCGGGCGCCGGGAACGACCACTACTTCGATTTCGCGCAACGGAAACCGGTGTGATTGGTCGGCGAGAGCGACTCGGAGTAGTGCCGCGCGGCGGGGCGGTAGCGAAGGCAGTAGGTGTGGTGGCAGAGGTGGGAGCCGCCCTTGGTGACCCACAGCCAGCTCAGCTTGTGGAAGGGCTTCTCGTCCGGGTACTTTCCGGTCTGGAGATACTCCTGCACCATGGGTTGGCTGACGGGATCGGTGGGGCCTTTGGGGTTGCGCTCCGCCTTTTCCTTGGCGGCGAAAGTCTTGTAGTATTCCGGGCGGTAGAGATCGGCGCAGTGTTCCCAGACGTTTCCGGCCATGTCGTAGAGCCGGTAGGGATTGGGCGGAAAGCTCTTCACGGGAGAGGTGCTGCGATAGCCGTCCAGTCCCAGGTTGGTTTGGGGAAAATCGCCCTGGTAGACATTGGCGAGCCACTTCCCGCCGGGGCGCTGCTCGTCGCCCCAAATGTAGACTTTGTGATCGAGTCCGCCCCGCGCCGCCCGCTCCCACTCCGCTTCGGTGGGCAGACGCTTGCCCGCCCACTTGCAGTAGGCCAGAGCGTCCTCGTGGGTGATGCAGACCACCGGATGCTCCATCTTGTCCGCGAGGTCGGAGCCGGGACCCCGCGGGTGGCGCCAGTTCGCCCCCGCCACGAATCGCCACCACTGCCACTCGGCACCCGGGCGCCACAGCTCCACCTTCTGGGGCGGGCTTGTAAAACAAAGCGCCCCCGCCTTCAACTGGTCGGGGGGAGCAGCCGGAAAATCTTTCGGGTCCCAACCGGTTTCGGCCTGCGTCTTGTAGCCGCGGGCCTTGGTGAACTCCAGGAACTGCCGGTTGGTGACCTCCGTCACGTCCAGCCAGAATCCATCGACCGTAACGCGGTGGACGGGTTTCTCCTCGGGGTACTCGGTGCGCGCCCCTGCGATTTTGCGGGCTTCGCCGCGGGTGTAGTTCCCGCCCGGGATCCAGACCATGCCCTTCGGCGCGGGGCCGGGGGGGGCCTTGGCGGCGGGGGCCGCCGGTGGGGAGGAGGGGCCCGGCCTGGGCGCGGGAGCCTTCAGTTCATCGGCCAAGGCCGGGGCGAGCCCCACAAGGGCCAGAAGGGCGAGAAGGGCGAGGAGACGCATGACGGCTTGGCTTTCAGAGAATAAATGCTCAATTCCCCGCACTGGCTATGACGAATTTCCGGCCGTGCATCGACCTGCATGAGGGCAGGGTGAAGCAAATCGTGGGGAGGACTCTGAAGGACTACGGGCCGGGGCCGGAGGAAAATTTCGTTTCGGACCGCCCCCCGGGATGGTTTGCGGAGAAATTTCGGTCCGATGGACTGGAGGGAGGACATGTCATCATGTTGGGGTCCGGTAACGAGGAAGCGGCCCGGGAGGCGCTGGGGGCCTGGCCGGGCGGACTGCAGGTCGGCGGAGGAATCACCGTCACGAACGCCGGGGCTTGGTTGGACGGAGGCGCCAGCCATGTCATCGTCACCTCCTGGCTCTTCGACGAGAAAGCGCGCTTTCAAGAAAAACGGCTCACGGAGTTGTCTGCCACGGTCGATCCCGCTCGCATCGTGATCGATCTCAGTTCGCGCCGGACGCCGACGGGTTGGACGGTGGCGATGAATCGATGGCAGACGCTGACCGATCTCGAGCTTTCGGTCGATTTGTTGGATCGCCTTGCCGGTCATTGCGGCGAATTTCTTATTCACGCCGCAGACGTGGAGGGCAAGTGCGACGGAATCGATCATGAACTGGTAAAATTGCTCGGGCAGTGGGGGGGGAAGCCGGTGACCTATGCCGGTGGGGTGGCGTCCATGGATGATGTGCGCCGGGTGGAGGACCTGAGCGGGGGACGAGTCGATCTCACGGTGGGAAGCGCCCTGGACCTCTTCGGCGGATCCGGGGTGGCGTACTCCGAGTTGCTGGGCTGGAACTCCGGGGTGCGTTCATGACGGGGATCTGGCTCATCCTCGGC
>CAUZKZ010000248.1:0-8148 GCA_963580345.1 Verrucomicrobiia bacterium
CGCGGAAATTCGAAAATTCCAAAACCCCAGAACCACTCTAAATCAACGCAAAATCAGGACTTCCAGAAGCTCCGACAGACCCTATGGGATGGCTGTGAACGAGATCCTCTTTTCCAGCTCCGAGATCGGCCTCGCTATCGACCAGGTAGACCCGAGGAGGCCCCAGCATGGGATGCCGGGTGAGCATTTCGGACACGATCGACTCCATCGCAAAGGCCAGGATGGCGTACTCTTCCTCGCGTATCGGCATACTCCGTGAGTTCACTCCTCCAACCACTGCCCCACGCGGCGAAACTTCTGGTAACGTTGCTCCAGCATTTCGCCGGGTGACAGTTGCTCCAGGAAGCCAAGCTGTTTCAGCAATGCCACCCGAAGATTCTCCGCCGCCACGCGGTGGTCGTTGTGGGCGCCACCGGCCGGTTCCGGAATCACCTCATCCACCAACCCCATCCCCGCCAGATCCGGCGCAGACAGTTTCATGGCCTCCGCTGCTTCCGGGGCGTACTTGCGATTCTTCCACAGAATCGCCGCGCACCCCTCCGGACTGATCACCGAATAGTAGGCATTCTCCATCATCAGGATGCGGTCCGCCACCCCGATCCCCAGCGCGCCGCCCGAGCCGCCTTCCCCGAGAACCACCGCGATGATGGCCGTCTTCAGACTCATCATCTCGCGAAGATTTCGCGCAATCGCTTCCGCGATGTTCCGCTCCTCGGCCCCGATGCCCGGAAACGCCCCCGGCGTGTCGATCAGGGAGATCACCGGCAAGCCGAACTTCTCGCCCAGCTTCATCAGACGCAGGGCCTTGCGGTACCCTTCCGGGTGCGCGCTCCCGAAATTTCGGTCCAGGTTCTCCTTCGTGTTGCGCCCCTTCTGGTGACCGATCACCACGCAGCGGCGCCCTTCGATCGTCGCCAGGCCCCCCGGCATGGCATGGTCGTCCCCGACCAGACGATCGCCATGCAACTCGCAGAAGTCGTCAAATGAGTCGTTGAGATAGTCCAGCATGAAGGGCCTGTTGGTATGCCTTGCAATCTGCACACGCTGCCACGGAGTGAGGTTCTCGTAAATGCGCATCCGCGTTTCAGCAAGCTTCGCCTCCGCCGACCCGATCTCATCGTTCAGGTCGATCTCCTGCGAGCGGGACTTCTCCCGCATCTTCTCCAGCTCCGCTTCGAGCTCCAGGATCGGCTTTTCGAAGTCCAGCGGATGCGGACGCCCACTACTCTGTTTCATTCACGCGATTTCTATTGATTTGTGAAGCGGACTTCCACCTCGTTTCCGACCCGAAGCAACAAAGCAAGCTCCTCCATGTCGGATTCCGTCACGAAGAACCCTCTTCCGGGGTCCTCCTCGTCCGCCGCGGCAGGCTCGCCGATCTGCAGACGACGGTGCGCGAGGATGAGTAATTTCTTCGCATGGCGGTAGTTCTGAAACTTCACCGGGGAAACCGTGCGCCCGTCGAGAATCCCGATTTTTTGGTCCACCTTCGTGCGCAGGGTGCCCCTCGCTCCGCTTCGCGTGCGCGCCGCGAGGAGCGGGTAGGACTTCAGGAACCGTCCCTGCTTGAACAGGCTCAGACGCTTCCGGGGGACGTCGATCTTGATGTTGAAGTTCAGCGGCAGCGTCACCAGCTCGTCACCGGGATACAACTTGTCCATCCGCTGCAGTCCGTTCATGTGCATTATGCAGTCCAGCGTGGTCTCGTGTTTCTTCGCAATCAGTGTGAAGTTGTCACCCCGCACCACCGTGTGCACCGACTTGCCCTCCATCACGTCGGTCGAGAGCAGTTCGTCCAGATTGAACTCTCCAAGAATTCGCCGCGCCTCCTCCGCCGAGGGCGAGGCGGGATAAACCCCCACGATGAATTCGAGCTTTTCCCGCGCCTCATCGAAATGCGCCGTGGCGAGAAGCTCGCGTGCGCGCCCGAAGGCCAGTTCCCCGGGGTCCACCGAGGGCGCCGAATCATCCTCCTCCGGCGCGTTGTTGAGTTGCGGCACGGCGGCTTCGCTCCGCAATTCGTTCACGAGGAATACCGTCGCACCCAACACCGCCAGAACCACCAGCGCTGCGAGCACCTTGATGATCGTCATCATGACCCCGGTATCAGAGCAGACCCTTGCGCTTGAAATCAAACACGTTAATCCGCTGGCTCTTGTCAATCATCTCGAACGCAAACCTCAGGACGCTGATCTCCCAGGCGTCATCCACCCCTTCAATCACTGCTTGCATCGGGTTCCCCATCCGCCGGGCATCCTCCACCACCCGGTTGCGCACCTCTTCCAGCGAGTCGTGAATCAGTTCCTCCCGCACCTCACCCCGCCGAAACTGAAACCCATAGCTCAAAAAGGCCAGGTCCGCTCCCTGCTGCTGCAGCCACTCGTAAAGGCGCCGCGCATTATCTCCAAATCCCTCGAACTCCACCCCCTGGTACGATTCGGGCCGGATTATGGTGGGCCGGTGGGCTTCCACCTCCCCGCTCCGGATCCGGACCTGCCCCACCGAGTCCATCAACTCGCTCAAAATCTGAAACTCAAAACGCGTCGACCCGAACGTGTCGATCCGCCGGTCCGGCTCGTGCAACACGCTGGTCGTCTCCAACGCGTATTGAATATCGTCGGGTGAATACATTCTGTGCGCGCATCATCGCCCACCTTCGCCTCCCTGACAACGAAAAGGGCAGGCCCCGGAGGACCCGCCCAGCTCAGGGAAAATTTTTCGTAAATCGCTTAGCCTGAGTTCTTATCGACATAATCGACGATATCGCCGACCGAGGTAAGCTTTTCCGCCTCTTCATCCGGCACCTCGATTCCGAACTCCTCTTCGATCGCCATCACCAGTTCCACCGCGTCGAGGGAGTCGGCTCCCAAATCTTCGATCATCTTCGCCTCCCTGGTGACTTGGTCGGCGTTCACTCCGAGTTGCTCGACAATGATGTCCTTGATTTTCGCTTCGCTGTTTCCTTCTGACATGGATCCCTCGCAATTGGTTGCTTGTGTGTCGCTTTAGCCCTCAACCGGGGGCTTTGCAACTCCCAAATCTATTCCCTGTCCCCCTCTTCGCCTTGCTCCTCCGCAATATTTTCCGCCGGCTCCTCCACACCCTCTTTCGCCGCCTGATTCTGCCCCTCCCGCTCACCCGCGGAGTCCTCTGCTTCGTCCTCGTCAGCTTCCAACTCCACCAACTCCCCAGAAAAATTCTCGAGGATGCGCTCGAAGAGCTTTTCGGCGGGGGCGCCGTCTTCCGCCTTGAACTGCCCGTAGACCATGCCGTCCACTTTCACCTTCTTTTTCTCCTCACCGGCCTCGTAGGTGAGGTAGGCCAGCCCCTTGGTTTCCCACTTGCGTTTGTCGATTCGGCGGATCGATGAGAACGGGACCCGCTCTCCGCCCGGAGCATAATACGCCTCGCCGTCTACCTTCATGGATCGCCTCGCGGTGCGCACCAGAAAAAACAATCCGACCAACATCAAGGCGCCGCTCCCAATTCCGTAATAGAGCTGCTCTTTGATCTTTTTCCGGGCATAGGACTTTTCGGGCACGTTCGAACTCCAGCCGCGTTCATCGCTGATCTTCGCCCAGAGCGGCGGCGTGGCCTTGTTGCCCTCCTCCTCCATCGCCTTCTTGTAGCCCTCGTAATCCGTCAGAATCTCCGGCCACGTCGACGCCGGGTCGACGCCCGACGGCAGGAGCCCCTTTTCCTCCGGAAATCCGATTCTCCGGGCAGAAGCAAGGGCGTGCCAGGCCTCCGCACTCCGTCCCGCCGCCTCGTGCTCCTTGAAGACTTCTTTCGCCGCCTTAAAGGCCTGGAACGTGTAGTAAACCTCGTTCTTTCCCGGCCAGCCGATCTTCCAATCCTTCAGAAAGAGAACCAGAAATACCGCAAACATCGTCACCATCGCCACCGCGCGGAGATAAAACCACTTCGTGGGCCGGCACTCAATCTGCTCCGCTTCGCTCATGGGCGCTTATCGCTGGAGCGAACCTGACCGATCAAGGCCCGCTTGATCAAGGGCGGATTCAATTTGTTATCGAATATCGCCCCATGGCTGTACATCAACGTTTTACGCATTTTCGTTCTGACCAACCCCCCGTGATTCCAAGGGTTGGAGGGCTTCGTTCAGAACAAAAATGCCGTCCTGTTCTGCGGTTCCAGAATATTCTTTAGCAAATTGAATCCGCGAAGCGCTCAATCCGCCCCAGTCCGCATTTATCTGGCGAGCCGCCCCCCCCCTTGCCGGGTTCGCTGCGTTTCCGGGGAATTTTCCCCTTTGACAATCCCGGCCCGGGACCCGACCTCTCCCCCCGTGAGCTTTGCGACCCAGTTTGCGACCCCGCGCAGCTTGGAATCCCCCCTCCTGCGCCGCTTCGCGACCCTCCTGGAACCCCTCCCCCCGGACCGCCTGGAGGACCTCGCCCGACGCAGCGCGGACCTCACGCGCCGGAAATTCGGCCGCACCATGCGCCTCTTCGCACCTCTTTACCTTTCCAACGAGTGCGTCAATAACTGCAGTTACTGCGGATTCTCGCGCGACAATCCCATCCTCCGCACCACGCTCTCGCCCGCACAGGTCGCCAGCGAAGCCCTTCACTTGCGGGAACTCGGCTTCCGAAATCTCCTCCTCGTCGCCGGCGAGCACCCCAAGTTTGTCTCGGACGGCTACCTCCAGGACTGCCTGCGCCTTCTCTCGCCCACCGTCCCGACCCTCGGGATCGAGGTCGGGCCCATGGAGCACCACCAATACGCCGAGCTGGTCGCCTGCGGAGCGGAGGGCCTCGTCGTCTACCAGGAAACCTACCACCGCGAGACCTACGCCACCCTCCACACCGCCGGTCCGAAAAAAAACTTCGCCTGGCGCCTAGAGTGCGCCGAGCGGGCCTACGCCGGCGGCTTTCGTCGCATCGGGATCGGAGCCCTCTTCGGACTGGCCGACTGGCGCCGCGAAGCCCTCGCCCTCGCCGCCCACCTCGAGTATCTCCACAAGCACTGCTGGAAGGCGCAGTTCACGGTCTCCTTTCCGCGCCTGCGTCCCCACGCCGGCAATCACCGCCACAGTCCCGATCCGGCCCTCTCCCTCGCCGACCGCGATTTCGTTCAGCTCATCTGCGCCTTTCGCCTCGCCTTCCCGCAAATCGGCATCGTCCTCTCCACTCGCGAACCCGCCACCCTCCGCGACCGCCTCTTCGCCCTCGGCGTTACCCACATCTCGGCCGGGTCCCACACCGAACCCGGCGGATACACCGGTGCGGGCTCCGACGACCTCCATCGCACCCTCAGGGGCCGCCGCGTCGATCTCGAACCGCACGAGCGATCCAACCCCTGCCAGCGCGCCACTCCCCAGTTCGAAATCGACGACCATCGCTCCGCCCCCGAGATCGCCCAGGTCCTGCGTGCACAATCCCTCGATCCCGTTTGGAAGGATTGGGACCGGGCGATTCTCGCGCCGGAGGCCACCTCCCCAGTAGCCGGTTCCTGATGGTCCGTTGCCCCAACTCCGCGGACCAGTGACGGCAAGTCCAACCATTACCCTCAACGGCCGGCCCTACCCGCTGGAATCCCCCACCACCGTCCCCGACCTCCTCGCCACCCTCGGGTTCGCCGGCAAACCGGTCGTGGTCGAACTCAACGGCCAGGCCCTCACCCCCGCCGAACACGCCACCGCCCAGGTCACCCCGGGAGCCACTCTCGAACTCATCACCCTCGCCGCCGGGGGATGATCATGGTGCCGTCCCACCGTGAGAATTCCTCCGTTCCTGCGCGCATTCGCGGCGAAGTGCCCCCGTGTGACTCGGCTTGAATTTTCTGGAACTTGCGGATTGGAAACTTGTTTGCGCCCGCCCGTCTCACCAGGCCTCACTTCTTCCCCCACGGCGTCAGATTCGCCAGCACCTGCTCCCACCAGTTCTTCCCCGGTTCGCCCGGCGCCAGGACCCGCAACTTGCCTTCCAGTTGCTTGAACTCGACCCGCTGCGTCCGTCCCCAGAATTCCCCATCCACTTCCACCGGCACCTCGCGATCGCACTCCACCGTCAATCCCGAAGTCTGGTAAAACTCCACCAGCCTTCCGTCCTGCTCGTACCCTCCCCGTGCCACAGTCGCCAGCGAGCCCAGGGCCGCTCTGTAGCCGGCCTCCTTGTAAACCAGGACGTCCAGTAAATCGTCGGCGTTGTCCGCCTTTCGGAACAAGCGAAGCTGTCCGCCATACAGCGATCCATTTCCCAGCAACACGCACGCACCCTCGGCCTCGTTTCCTTCGTCGAAGAAAACCTTCATGCGGGGCGGCTTCTCCCCCAGCAACTTCACCGCCGACAGAATATATGCCAGCGGGCCCAGCCGCCGCTTCGACTCATTGGTGGTCTCCTCGATGACCCGGGCATCGAATCCCACGCCCGCCATCTGTACAAACGGCGTCCCGTCCGCCTCAAACAGGTCCACCTCCCGCACGTGTCCCTCGTCGATGATCTCGAGAGCCCGCTTCAGGTGCGGAAACGGAATTTGCAACTCCCGCGCAAAGACGTTCATCGTCCCGGTCGGAAGTATCCCGAGAATGGTCTCGGATCCCACCAGCCCGCCCACCACCGCATTCAGCGTTCCGTCCCCGCCGGCTGCCACCACCACGCGCTCGCCCTGCCCGGCAAACCGCCGCGCCAGTTCGCCCGCCTCCCCCGGGCTGTTGGTGGCGTAAATCGCGAACCGGGGCGCATGCTCCATCACGAATCGCCGCGCCCGCTCCGCCCGCTCGCTGTGGGCCCGGGGGTTCAGGATCAACGGATATCGTGGGTTCACGCCGGACATCTCACAACATTCGCCCCCACCATAACAAATAACTAATATCGAATTACTCCTTCGGCCACACTTCGAAGCGCCCCAACTCCTCGGCCACCCGCGCCACCGGGAGACCGACCACGTTCTCGTACGATCCCTCCACGTTCGCCACCAGCATCTCCCCGTGTTCCTGGATCGCGTAGGAGCCCGCCTTGTCAATCACGTTCACCCGCTGCGTGTACTCCTTGATGACCTCCGCGCCGAAATCGTGAAACTGCACCCGGGTCACCTCGAAAAAGGCGTGTTCTCGCTCTCCCCCGCACACGCACACTCCCGTGCACACTTCGTGAAAGCGCCCCGCGAGACCCTCCAGCATGCACATCGCCTCTACGAGGTCGTGGGGCTTACCAAGCACCTTCCCATCCAGTCCCACCAGGGTGTCCGCCCCCAGAACCACCGCTTCGCGATGCTTCTGATGGACCTCCCGCGCCTTCAGGGTGGCGTTTGCAGCACAGAGCTCTCGAATGGGAAACGTTCCGCCCTCCCACTCCTCGACCTCCGCCGGGATCACTTCGAATTCATAGCCCGCCTCCGCCAGCAGTTCGCGCCGGCGTGGCGATCCAGACGCCAGGATCAACTGCATCGCTTCCTGCACGGCGGGTCGTTCTAACCGCCACGCAGCGCGAAGACCACCGCCAACAAAACCAAAGTCACAAACACCGCGATCGACGCCACCAGCATCCTGTGCGTGACGGCCCGG
Source organism: Verrucomicrobiia bacterium (assembly GCA_963580345.1). Lineage (GTDB taxonomy): Bacteria > Verrucomicrobiota > Verrucomicrobiia > Verrucomicrobiales > Akkermansiaceae > Roseibacillus_B. The sequence continues at coordinate 7,526 of CAUZKZ010000248.1, forward strand.
ATTTCAACGCCCTCCTGCTCCCCTGGCTGGCGCGGCTCCGCTTCTTCAAACAGTTCCCGCCGGCGCTCCTCGATCCGCCGCCGCGCTGCAAACGGCAGCCGCTCCGGACTCGCAAAGTCCGGCGTGCCCCCCCGCTCCAGGATCGAGACGGGCTCGCCATTCTCCAGCATCGTGATCTGCTTCAGTTGCACCTCGCTCCGCACCACCACCACCGGATCGTGTGCCTTCTCGCCAATCCCCACCTCCTTCCGCAACCGGATTACCTCCCCACGGCCCCCCCCGTTCGGCATCGTCGGCATCTTCAAGCGGTGCATCGCCACCTGGCTCCCACACCTCGGGCAGGTCCCTCGCATCGCGCTGCGCGATTCCTCGAAGCGCGTGCTGCACTTCCAGCATGTCACCCCCTCCCTCTCGTCGTGATCGAGGCCCATCTCGCCCATCGTCCGCACCCGTACTGCCATTCGATTTTCTTTCTAGGTCCTGATTTTCAAGATGTCAATAGTTCCATGCCGCCCCGGAACTCAGGGCGATTGGCTGGTTAGGTCGTGAATGGGCATGCCGTGCGGAGTAGGGCGAGGGCTTTGCCGGGATAGCTGGCGTAGTGGTCCAGCGCAGCATTGAGC
>CAUZKZ010000249.1:0-8123 GCA_963580345.1 Verrucomicrobiia bacterium
GAATACGCAAGGTTCAAGAGCTGGCATCACGAACCTATCCTGCAAATCCGGAGGCTCTTGTCTAGCAGAAACGCTCAATCGAAGATTCTATCAGCTTCGCAGCATTTTTGGCCAATCACCCTGCCGACGGCGCTCCCCGGGGCCAAATCTTCTTTCCTTGGGACCTTGAAAATGCGGTAGTGTCCTTCCGCCTTGCCGGAGAGCACCGTCAGGCAGGCCGGTGGGTTTTACACAGATCGATGGCCGTCACCCTGAAATGCGCCGCTTGCGGTGCTCAAGTGGAATTCGAGGAGCTCTCTCCTACGGTCGAGGCCACGTGCCCGGGCTGCGAGGTGCGGGTGCGTTATCGCGAGGGTGACGAGCAAATGGCGATCCCGGTGAGCATGAGCCTGCCTGAAAAATTCCAGCACATCGACCTGAAATCGGTGGCGGACAAGTCGTCGCTCCTGGTGGGCCGCTACCGAAAGCCGACCGAGGAGCCTCAAGGCAAGGAGCCCACGGAGGTCACCCTGGCGAGAGCCCTGGAAACTCTTGCGAACTCGATCGGGCACCTCGAGGAGCGACTGAGTCGCCACGAACGGGGGGGCACTTCGGAGGCCGAAGAAAGGTACGGACCGCCGACCAAGTCCGGCGACCTCGATCCCGAATCGGTCAATGGCGTGAAGCTGGTGCCGGAGCGTGACCCGGGCCACGCCGGAGTCGTGCAACTCGCGACGGAGCAAGAAGACGAGAAGGAGGGGAAAGGAGAAAGCCAGGGGAAGGCGAACCCGGTCGGGGCACGCGTGTTGGTGCGGCGGGAGGCGGCGCGGGAAGCGCACGAGTTTCGGCGCGAGAAACATACCCAGGCAGATTGGGACGATCATGCGAGAGAACGCGACAAGGTCTCGGGCTTCGGGTGGCTGATGATGCACTTCCCGCGGTCGACCGTGGCGGTGTCCCTGGTCCTGGTGGGGTGCCTGATCGCCATGACGATACTCGTCATGAACGACCTCTTTCGGGCCGGGATTGAAGGGGTGGAGGAGGTGACGGCGCCAGGTCGCGGCACGGCCCTGAGCCAGCTGATGGTGGACGACCCCGAAGCGGCCCTGTCCGAGACGGTGGCCCGCGGTTTCCTGAATTCCACCAGCGCGAAATCGGCGGCGCCCTTCGTTTACGAAGCAGAGATGATCAAGGAGAAGTTTGAGGCATACTATGCACCGATTTCCTCGCCGAGCGAGTACGAGCTGACCTTGACGAGCCGGGCCCTGTCTCCGGGCGGGCAGAGTATTTTCGCCTACCGGGTCGCCGTTCCCGGAGAGCAGCCGCGCATGCTGGTGGTCTTGCCGGAGGGGAAAATGCCGAAGGTATTCTGGGAGTTCTTCGCGGAAGTGGGGGAAACCACCTGGGATGAATTCTTGGAGACGCGCCCCAAGGAATCGGTCGAAATGCGAGTCTGGGTCTATCCCGGAAACGAGTATTTCAGTCCCTATAACCAGAAGGATTGGCAGAGCTACGTTCTCCACGACTACGGGGAGAAGAGGAAGATTTTCGCCTTTGCGGACCGTGGTGCGAGTGAGGACTGGCATATATCGGATGCCATCGCCAAGGAGCCGGTGCAGTTCAAACGGCACGCGGCGGTCATGGCCCACGTCTCGATGACCTACATGACCAAGGTGCCCGACAGCGACGGGGTGAAGCACATCGTGGTCGAGATCAAGGATGTCCTCTCCACCTCCTGGTTGCCGAAGCGCTACCAGACGCCGAGAAATCAGAGGTAGGCAAGACACCGCTGCTCCGCCCGGGTGTCTTCACGACGCTCGGGAGAAGACCGGGAAGAGGCGCGTTCCGCTGCTGCGGGCGAGGGGAGGGAGGGAAGAAGCGCCTTGGCCACGGTCGGGGCTACGCCAGTCCGCTTCGTTCGAGCAAGGGCTGCAGTTCCGGGTCGCGGCCCATGAAGTCGCGATAGAGCTCATCGGCGGGTTTGGAGTTTCCCTTGCTCAGGATCGCATCGCGGAAGGCGTGGCCCGTCTCGGAGTTCAGGACACCTTCGCGCCGGAACCGCGTGAAGGCGTCGGCATCGAGGACCTCCGCCCACTTGTAGGAATAGTAGCCGGCGGCATACCCGGTGGGATTACCGAAGAGGTGGCTAAAGCGTCGCGCCATGGTGGGGGGTTGGCTTGCGAGGGGAACTTTGTAGCCATCCAGGATCTCGCGGTCGACCTCATCGAGATCGCGCTCGAGGTAGCGGGAGAGGTGGATGTGCATTTCGAGGTCGAGCTTTCCGAGCGCGAGCTGGCGCATGAAGGCGGTGGCGCTCATGTAATTGCGGGCCGCGATCATCTTTTCGAAGAGTTCATCCGGGATGAGTTCGCCGGTTTCGTGATGGCGAGCGAAGAAGTCGAGTGCCTGGCGGTCCCAGCAGAAGTTTTCCATGATCTGGGAGGGAAGTTCCACGAAATCCCAGGGGACCCGCACCCCGGAGAGGCTTTTGACGGGAACCTCGCTGAGGAGCTGGTGCAGGAGATGGCCGAATTCGTGGAAGATGGTTTCCACCTCGTTGTGGGTGAGGAGGGCGGGCTTGTCTCCCACCGGCTTGGTCATGTTGCCGCAGATCAGGCCGAGGTGCGGTTTGCGGGGAGAGCCGTCCCGGGCCGGGAGACCGGTCTCGAGAAAGTTCATCCAGGCCCCGTTGCGCTTCGACTCGCGCGGATGCCAGTCGGCATAGAAAGAGCCGAGATGATCGGCCGTCTCCGCATCGTGCAGGTCGTAAAACGTGACGTCGGGATCCCAGACCTCCGGTGCCCCGTTGGACCCGGTGGAACCCGGCTCGTGGAAAATACTATCGCGGGGCTTGATGCTGATGCCGAAGAGCCGGGAAGCGAGGCCGAAGAGGCCGTCCATGACCTTCTCGACCGGGAAGTAGGGCCGCAGGTCTTCGTCGTTGAAGTCGTAGAGTTCCTTGCGCTGTCTCTCGGCCCAGTATGCGGTTTGCCACGGCTGGAGCGGGCCGGGGGCGCTGCCGGTTTTGCGGGCTTTGTAAGCTTCCAGCTGGGCGCACTCGCGCTGGAAGGCGGCTGCGATCCGATCGTGCAAGTCTTCCACGAACTTGAGGGCGGATGCTCCGTCGCGCGCCATGCGGCGCTGCAGGGTGAGATCCGCGAAGTTGGCGAAGCCCAGCAATTCGGCGTTCTCGTGCCGGAGCCGCAAGATTTTCCAGACCAGCTTGGAGTTGTCGTACTCGCCGCCGCGGCCGACGGCACAGTTTCCCTCGTAGACTTGGTGCCGGAGATCGTCGTCGTCCGCGTATTGATAGACGGGGAACATGGAGGGATATTGGAGGGTGATCCTCCACCTCGGGGCCTCCTTCGAGCCGAGATCCTTGGCGGCGGCATCGGCCCGGGCCGCGTCCTTCGCGCTGTCCGGCAGGCCGGCCAAGCGGGCTTCGTCTTCGATGACGAGATCCCAGGCATTGGTGGAATCGAGGACGTTTTCGGAGAACTTCTGGGTGGCTTCCGCGAGTTCCGATTGCAGCGCCGCCATGCGCTTCTTTTGCTCCGTCGCGAGGTCGGCCCCCGCGTCGCGAAAATCGGCGCAGGTTTCCTCCACGTAGCGGGCGGGGACTGCCCCGAGCCGTGCGGCGGCCTCGGATTCCGCAAAGGCTTTCAGCACGGCCCACAGCTCCGGGTTGAGCGGGACGGAGGCGGAGAAGGCTGTGACCTTTGGCAGCATCTTGTTCAGGACTTCGCGCTGCTCTTTGTTGTCCCGCACCGAGTCGAGGTGGTTGAGACGTCCCCAGCCCCGGTCGAGCGCTTCACTGGCCGCGTCGAGGGCCTCGAAGGTGTTCTCATAGGTGGCCTCCTCCGGGGCCACGGCGCAGATCGCATCGAGACGCTCCTGGGCTTTCGCGATGGCGGCCTCGATGTCCGCTTCGACGCGCTGCGGGACCAGTTGCGACCACCGGATGTGAAATTCGTCTGCCAAAAAGGGATGCTCGGTCATGCCGGGAGAGAAATAGGACGAAAGGACCGGAGTCAGAAGTCAGAAGTCAGATGCCAGAAGCCAGAAGCCAGAAGCCAGAAGCCAGAAGTCGGAGGTCGGTTGGTCGGTTGGTCGGTTGGTCGAAGCTTGCGGATCGGCCACCGACCACCGGAAAAAAAAGCCCCGCCGGAAACGAATCCGGCGGGGCTCGACCAATTCTTAAGGCTGCAAAGAAGAAAGAAAGGGTCGGGTGGACGCTGAACGCCTCACCGATGGCATCAAACGACGATCCGTGCAGGATTCGCACGGAATATTTTCAGGGAATTTGGCGCCTTGCTTCGCAGCCTATTTTCCCGAAAAAAACCTGCGTTGCTTGTCGGAAATCGGCATTCCCAGAAATTCCATAACACTTAACATATCATCCCACACCTTCCGCTTTTCGTCCATCGCCGCATCGTTGTGAAGAAGGTAGGAGGGGTGGTAGGTGACGCGGACGGGGATGCCTTCGAACTCGTACCACGTTCCGCGCATGCGTCCCACTCCCTCGTTGCGTTCGAGTAAGCCTTCCGCGGCGGTAGCGCCGAGTGCGACGATACACTTGGGCTCTACGATCTTGATTTCCGCGCGCACGAAGGGAAGACAGGCCTCCATTTCCTCGCGGGTCGGTTTGCGGTTGTTGGTGGTCTGGTTCTTCAGGGCGGGCCGAAACTTGCAGATGTTCGAGATGTACACATCCTTCCGCTCGAAACCCATGGTGTTGAGGATCTGGTCGAGCTTTTGACCGGCGCGTCCCACGAAGGGCTCGCGCCGTCGTTCCTCTTCGTAACCCGGCGCCTCTCCCACCAGCATGAAATCTGCGGCGGGATTTCCCACCGCGAAGACCATCGTCTCGCGCAAAGACCCGAGCGAACGGGCCGGGGCCCAATGCTCGGCCTGAGCCTGCAGGGACGCCAGTTGCTCGGCCGCCGTGGCGCCTTCCACCCGCACTTCGGAGCAGACTGGGGCCTCGCGCTCTGGTGTGCTTGCCCCAGCGCTCAGGCTGGCCACGCCCCGCGACCGGACCGGGCGGGTTTTTCCGGCGCGGTACCAGGACCGCAGGATGCCGCGGGCCTCCGGGTCGAGACGCACGTGGGCCTCTCCCCGTCGTTCGAGCTGCCGCAAGTAGTCGAGGAGTGGAGCTACGGTGGGCATGCCGGGAGAGAAGCAGGTGGGGGGGCGAGGGGCAAGACCCGTGGAGGGCGACGTCCCGGCCGGTCGCTCCATTCACACCCCAATCCCATCCCGCCCTTCTGTTATCCTTGCGGTGTTCCACCCCACCCCCCATGCTGCCGCGGCTAACCAGTCTTATGCATCATGTTTAAGCGCATCGGCAATATCCTCAAGGGCATCTTCCTTCGTCTGATCGGAAAGGCGGAGCGGGCCAATCCGGAGGCCCTCCTGGAGGTCGAGAAGGAGAACCTCCGGGTGCAGATTACCAAATTCAACAACGCCCTGGCCAAGCATGCGCAACTCGTGGAGCAACTGGAATCCCGGCGCAGAAAGCTGCAGAGACAGGAGGAAGAGCTACGCGCCAAGACCGCCGCGAATCTCAAGGCCGGGAACCGCGCCGCCGCCGGGCAGCTCGCCCTCACCCTGAGGGGCGTCGACAGAGAACACGACGAGGTCGCCAAGGAACTCGAGGACGCCGACAAACGTTACAAGGAACTCGTCAAGGCCCGCAACGTCAGTATGAGGGAAGCCAAGGCCAAGATCGAGGGCGTCGCCCGCGGGATCAACGACATGAAGGTGCAGCAGGCCACCGCCGAACTCAACGAGATGGCGTCCGGAATGATCACCGAGATCGGTGGCGAGGGCGACACCCTGAATCGCCTCGAAGAAATGGTCGAGGAGGAGCGCACGCGAGCGGCTGGCCGGTCGCGCGTGGCCCGCGACAGCATGGACCTGACCGACATCGAGATGCAGGACGCGGAGCAGAGTGCTCTCGAGGAAATGGCCCTGGCCGACTTTGCCGCGGCGGAAGGGATTGAACTCACTCCGACCGAAAGCGCTCCCGAAGGCGGGGGCGGCGGCGAGGATACCTCCCAGGGCAACATGGGCCCCTCCGAACGCGAGTCCGCGTAACGGAGTGGAAATCACTCCATGGCCGCCCTCCCGTCATGGGCCCGTGAGGTCATCGCGCGCTACGAGAGTGGAACGGCCGGGTGCTTCATCCTGCACGGAAACATCAACGACCAGTTCCTGCTGCCCGCCGGCGATGAGCCGCGCCTCGGCCGGCTGAACGACTTTCTGTTAGAGGTCCTCCTCCCGCAGTTCGAGGTGGTGCTCTCCTACGAGTTGGGCCTCGGGCTGAAAGTGGAGCGCGGGAATGAAGTGGTGGCCGAGTGGTCGGCGGGGGCGAGCGACCGGCTGCGGTCCTCGCCCACTGATCCGCTCGCCGCCATCCGGGATCTGACCCATTACCTGATCTATTGCCGGAACCTGCGCGTCATCAACCGCGACGCTCCGCGAGTGGCGGTCATCATCCGGCAGGCCCACCTCGTGGCGCCGAACAATCCCAACGCCTTCAGCAACACCCTGAGTGCCACCGCTTCGCTTCTCCGTTCCTGGGCGGCCGATGCTCGGTTGAACGAGCACCGGCAAGCGGCCTTCCTGCTCTCGGACCACATCAACAACCTGCATCCGCTCGTCGCGAACAATCCGCGTATCAGTGCCCAGCAGATTCCCCTTCCCTGCGAAGAAGAGCTCCGGGCCGCCCTCGAGGTCCTGCGGCGGCAGTTCCCTGTGGCCCTGGAGAAATTCGCAAACGACGCAGATCTCCCGGCTCGGCGCTTGTCGGGGGCGACCCTCAGTTCCGTGCAGGGCCTCTTCCAGCGCCGGAACCACGAGAAGAGGCCCCTGGACGTGGACGACCTCGGCGGGTTGAAGAAGTCCCTGGTCGAAAAGGACTGCGAGGGACTCATCGAGTTCGTGGAACCCGATCGCAGTCTCGACGATGTGATCGGCCTGCACTCCGTGAAGAACTGGCTGAAGGAGGATCTCGCCTTGTGGCGAAAGGACGAGCTTCAGGCCCTCCCCATGGGTTACCTCTTTTGTGGTCCGGTTGGAACCGGCAAGACCTACCTCGCCGAGTGCCTGGCCGGCGAAGCGGGGGTTCCCGTCGTGACGCTGCGCAATTTTCGCGACCGCTGGGTGGGAAGCACGGAGGCCAACCTCGAAAAGATCTTTTCCCTCCTGCACTCCCTGGGCCGCTGCATCGTCTTCGTGGACGAGGCCGATCAGGCTCTCGGTAAGCGGCAGGCCGAGAGCGGTGATTCCGGGGTCTCCAGCCGAGTCTACTCCATGATCGCGCGCGAGATGTCCGATCCCGACAACCGCGGGCACCTGCTCTGGGTCCTGGCCTCCAGCCGCCCCGACCTGATCGAGGTGGACCTGAAGCGGCCCGGGCGCATCGACATCAAGATTCCCCTCTTTCCAACCACTACCCCGGCGGAGGGCTTCGCCCTGGTTCGCGGGCTCGGCAAGAAGCGGGGTCTCGACATTCCAAAAGAGGCCTTCGAGGAACTGAAGGACCGCGTCCCGGATCTCCTCACTCCCGGCGCCGCCGAAGCCCTGGCGGTGAAGTGCTTCCGGCTGGCCCTTATCAAGGGCCTCGATGCCGTGGCCGCCTTACGGGCCTGTCTCGACGACTATGTCCCGCCCATCCCGCTCAAGGTCCTGCGCCACCAGATGTGGCTGGCGGCGGAGGAAGCCACCGAGGCGTCCTTCGTCCCGAAGAGAATCCGGGACCTCCTGGACAAGGCCTAGCCCGAAGGGCGGCCGATCTCGACCATGACCGAGACGGTCATGCCACTCTAAGCTGGTGCCATTGATAGCGCCGGCAAAAGCCGGTGAGAAGTAAGGAATGAAAGAGTCCCACAGTGAAGACCAAGCCAGTCACGCTGGCCCCGAGTCATGTGAGGGTGTCCGTGAGGGCAGACTTGAAGCGTTGACAGGGGAACCCGCAGGCCGGGCTATTGAGCCGCGAAATCAGGATATCAACCGGGAGGCCGACACCCTAATGGCGAGTGGAAGGCCACATCGGGCGTGCCGTCATGGCAAGGCGCGTCCGGCTCCCGCGCGGTCGGAGAACCAGGGCATGTGGGGAAGCTTCTCACGCGGAAGCCGGG
>CAUZKZ010000250.1:0-8122 GCA_963580345.1 Verrucomicrobiia bacterium
GCCCGCTGCTTCTCACTGAATCGTTTAGACATCCCGCCACGATAGCCCGCCGACCAGGTCGCGCCGAGATCCTATCGATGGGGATTGGTCGGGTGCTTACGGCGGGACGGCCGCCGACATCCTGATCGAAACCGGCGTTGATGCGACGGGCTGGGGCGCCCTCGCCGGCGCCAACCTCTCGACCCTGGTCAACCCCATTCCAGCCGGCACGAACCTCCCGGTCGTGATCACCCTGCCCGACACCCCCGACCCGGGCTTCGTGCGCGGGAGCGTGGCGAATCCCGGGCCCTGATTCCAGGCCGCGCCCGGATCCAGCACCTCCTACGCCGGCGCCCCTACCGCTTCCGGCAGCGGCCCGTCATCGTCCTCGACGTCGTCTTCGTCCTTTTTCTCGGGTGCCGCCGGCGGGTGTTCCTGGGGGAGTTCCGGCGGTTTCGGGGAACGCGGCGGACTTTTCATCTCGCCGTGCTCGATGAGGTCCATGATCTGGGGTCCATCAAGGGTCTCGTACTCGAGGAGGGCCTGCGCGATCAGCTCCAGCTTGTCGCGCTTCTCGCTAAGAAGGCGCTTCGCCTCGGCATAGGCGCGATCAATGATGCGCTTGATCTCCGAATCGATCTTCTGAGCCGTTTGCTCCGAGTAATTCTTGGCCTTGGAGATGTCGCGGGCGAGGAAGACCTCGTCGCGGCTTTCGCCGTATTCGACCATCCCCAGTTCCCGGCTCATCCCCCACTCGCAGACCATGCGGCGCGCCAGCGTTGTGGCCTGCTTGATATCGCCCGAAGCTCCGCTGGTGACATCACCGAAGACGATCTCCTCCGAAACACGTCCGCCCATCGTCACGATCAGTTCCTCGAGACCCTGGATCATGTGATAGTGGTACTTGTCCTCCTCCGGTAGGTGGAAGGACGCCCCAAGGTACGGCCCGCGCGGAATGATGGTGACCTTGTGGAGCGGATCGGTGTGCTCCAGGGTGGCGAGCAGGAGGGCGTGGCCCGCCTCGTGATAGGCCGTGACTTTCTTTTCGCCTTCGCTGAGGGCCAGGCTGCGGCGCTCGCGGCCCCACCGCACCTTGTCCCGCGCTTCCTCGAGTTCCGCCAGGGTCACGGCCTTGAGGTCCTTGCTGGCGGCCAGGAGGGCGGCCTCGTTGATGATGTTGGCAAGCTCCGCCCCAGAGAACCCCGGAGTGCCGCGCGCCACCGTCTCCAGTCTGGTGCCGGCGGCGAGCTTGATCTTCTTGGCGTGAACCTTGAGAATCTCCAGGCGACCCTTCACGTCCGGCAGGGACACCGTGACCTGCCGGTCGAAGCGGCCCGGCCGCAGCAGGGCGGGGTCGAGCACGTCCGGGCGGTTGGTAGCGGCAATTATGATCACGCCTTCCTGCGTGTCGAAGCCGTCCATCTCGACCAGCAGGGCGTTGAGGGTCTGTTCCCGCTCGTCGTGACCGCCGCCCAGCCCGTGACCGCGGTGGCGGCCTACCGCATCGATCTCGTCGATGAAAATCAGGCAGGGGGCGTGCTTTTTGCCCTGCTCAAACATGTCGCGCACGCGGCTGGCACCAACGCCCACGAACATCTCCACGAAGTCCGACCCGCTGATACTGAAGAAAGGCACGTTGGCCTCCCCGGCAATGGCGCGGGCCAGGAGCGTCTTGCCGGTTCCCGGCGCACCCACCATCAGGACTCCCTTTGGGATGCTGCCGCCGAGCTTCTGAAACTTGCGCGGATCCTTGAGGAATTCGACGATCTCCCAGAGTTCCTCCTTCGCTTCCTGGATGCCGGCAACGTCCTTGAAGGTGACCTTGAGGCGATCGACACTCAGCATGCGGGCCTTGCTTTTGCCGAAGCTCATGGCACCGCGTCCGGCCTGCTTCATCTGGTGCCGGAACAAAAGGAACAGCAAGATGATCAGGATCAGGATGGGAAGAAAACTCAGGAGAATGGTCCGAAGGTAAGTGGTTTCCTGCCGGCGGGGCACATTGCTCATCATCGGGGCGTTCAGCTTGTCCGCATCCGTCAGAGCGTTGATCAAGACCCGGAATTTCTTCGGCTTGATTTTGGCCTCCTGGATCTCCTCGCCGGTCAGCGCCTCTTTAGGTTGCCGCACTCCGATCAGGTAGGCGTCCCGCGTTCCCTTGATGGCGGCCAGCTTGACCGCATCATCGCCGGAGAGAACCACCTCGAAATTCTTGGCCCACTGTTCGAACTCCGGATAGGTATCGTCTTCAATATCATCCGCATTGGCAGGGCCGGCCGGGACATCGATATCGGGAACGGTGTTGAGGCGCGAACCAAGCAGCATGCGGATCGATTCGTCGTGCACCTCGAGATTCACCCGGACCCGGAAGGGCTGGGGTCCGCCGACGTTTTTAACGATCGGATCTTTGGTGTAGTAGCCCTCGATTCGTCCACTGAACGAGGATTCGCCCGTGACGATCTCGAGTTTGTAGTTGGGCAGGTCGCGCGCCCTGATGACCCGGCCCTCTTCCATGAGGGTCTCGAACTCGCCATAGGAGATCGACTTTCCGGCCCCATCGCCGATGTTCATGTAGGCGAGGGTGAGCAACCCCAGGGCGATCGCAAAAAGGATGAGGACACGCCAGTTGAAGGATCCGCCGCCGGATTCGCCGGGCTTGCGCGGATCTTTCGGATTCTTGTCCGGAGGTTGTTCGTCAGCCATGAGAGGTCGGGATCTGGGACGGCACGGAGCGCTGCAGGCCCGGAGCGGACCAAAAGTAAACCAATGGCTTCAAAAGAAAATTGATTTTTTCGGCTCCTAAGGAGAATGGGGTGTTGAAGTGCCGTCGATCACCTGTTGCAGGCCCCGCGCGACGGTGTCCACATTGCGGGCGCTAAGGGGTTGATGGACGATGATCCCAAGGATTAGCGGGCCATAGCGGGTCGTGACGGGCACGACCTCCAGGACGTTTTCCGGAGCAATCTTGATGTGGAGGTTTCCGATGGCGGCGGCCCCGGCCTGCTGATTGGCGGTGCGGGAGGCCTGGGCCAGGGTCCGGGCCACCTGCTGCAGCTTGGGCGACTGCACTTCGTCAATCAGGACCCCGCCGTCGCGGTCCGTGACGAAGAAGGCCTTGGCCTGAGTTCCTTCGCGCAGCCAGTTGCCATAGGCCTGCAGGCGAGCGACAAAAGGCGTGCTGGCGGTTGGGGGGGCAGCGGGGGCGGGCTCCGGAAGGGGCGAGACCTGCGTCAGTTGCGCCGCGGCCGGTAGTAGCCCCGGAGGGGACTCGGGAGGGGGCTCCGCAACCGGCAGCTCGCCGGCCATGCCGGAAGGTTCCGCCAGCAAGCCTCCCCGCTGGGCAATTTGGCGCGCGGTGGCGAGTGCCTGGCGGGCATTCACTTCGAGCGCCGAGCCCGCGGGCCGCTCGACCAAAACGGGAACGGAAGCCGGGACCTTCGACCCAAGCGCGGGCACAGGAACAGGCAAAGGCGCGGGTGCGGGTGCGGGTGAAAGTGCGGGTTCGGTAGGAGCCGGGGGAAGTTCCGGCTGCGGGGACTCCTGCGCTCCGGCGTACCCCACGAAATCATCGCCATAGGTGGCGTCCTTCAGTACCGGGGCGCACGCCTGCGGCCTCACCAGCAGGGCATTCGCCAGGCGGCGCAGTTCGTCACGGTCTACCCAGGGTTCGATCGGATCCATCGTTCGTTTAGCCTGCCGCCACGCCGGCCAACTTATGTTCGACCTCGTATCGCAAGTTGTCAAAGACCGCCAGGGCCGGGGCCCCCGCATCCATCACCCCCACGGGCAGGCCGCGCGCACTGGCCTTGATGAACAAATCGTCGCGCGGAATGACGGTTCGCATCACGAGCTCGGTGGGCAGGATGTTGCGAAGCGCCTGCACCGTGTCACGGCTCTCGGGAAGCTTGGCCTGCATCATGGTGAGAACCACCCCCAGAATGGTGAGCTGCGGATTGACAAGGCGCATCCGCGTGAGGGCTTCGAGCATCTTCGGAACCGAGCGAATCCCCAACGGTTCCGCCTGCTGGGGGATCATCACCGCGGTGGCTGCGGAGAGCACGTCCGCGGTGGCCCCGAAAAGACCCGCCGCCGTATCGACGATGCAGACTTCGAATCCCTGCGAAGCCACGTCCCGCAGGAAACCTCGCACGCGATGAAGGGAGACTCCCATCGAGCCCCCACCGAGTTCGTAGGCACTGGCCTGCCCGGCCGGCACGAGGCTGAGCGTTTCCAGACGGGTCGGGACAATCAGCTGGCGGGAGGTCACGGAGGGATCTTCGATCAGGTCGTAGAATCCGGCCAGGAGCCGGCTCTGACGGGTGAGGGAGAGGCCGACCGAGCCTTGTAGATCGGCATCCACCAAGAGGGTTCTGCGCCCGTTTCTTGCGAAGGAGTGGGCCAAATTGATCGCAACCGTCGTTTTGCCGACCCCTCCTTTTTGGCTCGAGATTGCGATCGTGATCACCGATGGAAACTCTTCTGGCGGCACTGTAACCGGCCCCCCTGCAAGCAAAAGCCTTTTCTTGGAGAGCGCCGTGGCAGGCCGTTGAAGCCTTTTGACAAAGACCGGTATTCCTGACATCACGGCTGAAGCTGGAGGACATAATATCCAGCTCCTCGGCATGCTCCCACACCCTATTCATCCAACTTCGGTTCTGCGTCTCCTGTTCGGGCTGACCGCCCTGTTGCTCGTATCCGGCTGTAAGTCCAAGGAGAACGAGGTGGAGGAAGAGGACCGCTTTTTCAAAAATGACCCGAAGCGGGTGGAGGAGGCGCACACCAACCGCCTTCAGAATGATTCTACTGCCTTCCTGCGCAGCCAGGCCGCCCACCCGATTCCCTGGCAGCAGTGGGGCCCCCAGGTATTCGAGCATGCCGAGGCGGAACAGAAACCTGTCTTCTCGTTGGTGGTGGGAGGAAACTACCCCGGCACGCGCGACCTGCTCGAGCAAATGAAGGGCGACGCCGAAATCCTCAGCGCCCTGAAGGAGAACTATATCTGCACCCTCATCGACATTCACGCCCACCCGGAACTTGCCCAGCTCAGCTTCTTTCTCGCCTCGGAAATCAGGCGGGCGGTCTCCTTTCCCACCCTCGTCTGGTTTACCTGCCAGCGGAACCCGATCGCCTGGCTTCCTCTCAGTGTCGGCGAACTGAAATCCTTCGGCGCCGTCTTTGCCAACTCGCATGAGATGGTGATGCGAGTCTGGAAGGATGATCCTCGCTACGTGATGAGTAACAGCAGCTCCGACAGCGACGCTCGAACCACGCGGATTCGCCAGGCGTTCAAAGAACGCGAGGAGAAAAAAGAGCCGAACTACCGCGAGGTCAATGAGCTCGCGGGGCGCGAACTCAGTGCCCTCTACGATCCCACTTCCCGCTACCTGGACGGGAGCGGCGGATTGGTGCCCTTCCCCGCGCTCCAGTATGTCGCCTCGCTCGCATCTGAGCCTGCCACCTCGCTGACGCTCAGGAAGCGCCTCGTCGAGATGTCCGTGGGACATCTTGATTTGCTCCTCGAAACGGCGGTAAACGATCCCCTCGAGGGTGGCTTCTTCGCCGCCCGGCGGACCCGCGGGTGGCAGCTCCCGATCTTTGTAAAGGAGAGCGCCACCCAGTTGGAGGCCATCATCGCCCTTTCGCAAGTCGACTCCCTCACCGAGCCCGGACGCTACCTGGATTCAGCGCGCGCGGTGCTTGCCTTTACGGAAGCGCGCTTTGCGGACGAGCGGGGAACGATCGGGATCTACGAAACTCCACCTTCCCAGGAAGTCTCGAAGGATGCCTACCTCCTTTCGCGTGAGAAACTTCGTGAATTTCTCCCGCCCGGGGAATTCTCGGTGGTCGAGAAGTGCTACGGAATCAGCGGCCTCGGAAATATTCCCATTGAATCCGATCCACAGCGCATTTTCTTCCGGCTCAACAGTCTCAGCCTCGTCACGAGGCCGGAGGAAGCCGCGGCCGATTTGGGATTGAGCGTCGAGAAGGCCGTCGATCTCCTGGAAGCGGCCCGCCAGCGGCTCCTGGTCCGGCGGCGCGAATTGCTCGATTCCGATCCCGATCAGGTGGCCATGGAGTCGACCCGCCTCACCGGTCTCAACGCCCGCTTCGCAGCAGCGTTGGCGGAGCTTGGCGCCGCCTCCGGGGACGAGAAGCTCATCGACAAGTCCCGCAATCTCCTAAAGCACCTGCAGGACAATCATTACAGCGCGAAGGCTGGCCTCATGCGCATCCCGGCCGCCGAAGGGCAACGCGGGATCCCGGCCCGCGGCCAGGATTATGCGCTGCTTCTCGACGCGCTCTTCACAACCTACCGCAGCGATCTCGATCCCGCCCACCTCGTTTGGGCGGACCAGTTGAGCCAGGAGCTGATCGAAAAGTGTTTGGACGATGACGGGCTCCTTCAGGAGGTCCCTGCGGTCGATCGGCTTCTGCCCACTCCTTTCTACCACTTCGCGATGATCTTCGGAAGCTCGACGTGGGGCGTGCTGGCTGGTCCGCTCAAACGCCTTCATCAGCTCACGGGATCAGAGAAACTGGCCGCCGCCCTCGCCACCATCGAGGCTGGGCTTGTCGACAGCCTCCAGCGAACATCGCTCCTCCACACTGACTATGGGTTGAGCTCCCTCGTCTCGCAGACCGATACCGTGGTCTGCCTGGAAGGCCCCAAGGAGAGTCCGGAACTGCAGGCGCTCCACAAGGTCTTGCGGGAGCCCGCCCACCACGGCGCCACCGTGGTCCATCTGGCCCCCTCCCTTCCCGCCACATTCAAGCTCCCGGAGCCTGCCGAGACGACCCGCGCCGTCGTAATCCGAGGCGGGGAGCAGATCGGGGTAGCAGCAACCGGCGAGGACCTCCGGCGCTTGCTGGTTGGACCTTCCACGCAGGAGTGAATTCGGTGGCCAAACTCACCGGTTCTGCCTCAGAATCCCCCCGAATCAGCTGACTTGTCATGAAACGCATTTCTCTCATTGTCCTCTTCGCTTTTGGCAGCGGAGCCCTTCTGCTTGGCGACACCATTACCCTAAAGGACGGCACCAAGTTGGAAGGCAAGATCACGGAGGAAGACGCCCAGACCGTGACGATCAAGGTCGAGGGAGCGAATGGTGGGGTTGCGGTTCCGAAGATCATCATCAAGGCCGACATCGCAAAGATGGAAAAGGACGGCCCCGACCAGGCCGTGTTCGAGGCCCTCCGCGGCCTCGTTCCGGCTCCGGACCGCCTCACCGCCACGCAGTACAAGGAGCGCATCGGCCGCGGCCAGGCCTTCCTCAATCGCTTTCCGGGCTCCCGGCACGCCCCCGCCGTGAAGAAGATGATGGAAAAGCTCGAGGCGGAGCACAAACTGGCCGCCAATGGCGGAATCAAACTCGAAGGCCTCTGGATCTCGGCCGCGGACCGCGCCGCCAACGCCTACGAAATCGATGCCCGCCTCGAGATCTCCGATATGGAGACCGACTTCAAAAACGGCCGCCACCAGCTCGCGCTCCGGCACTTCGAGAAAATCCAGGCCGACTTCATCGCATCCGAAAAATACGGTACAGCCCGCGCCCTCGCGATCCAGACCCTGACTGCTTACCAGCCTCTCGTCGCCGGCGACCTGGCGCGCATCGATTCCCGGCTGAAAAAACGGACCGAGGGAATCAGCCGTCTTCCCGCCAGCCAACGAAAAGCGGAAGAAGGCGCCATCGAGGCGCGAGACGCGGCCTACCTGAAACGCGTGCAGGCCGAGAAGGCCGCCAAGACAAAATGGCTCACCCTGAATTCCTACCACAGGCAGCCGCTGCAGGACGTCTCCCGCAATATCGATGCCACCTTGAAATCCCTCCAATCGAAATCGACCTCCGAGGGCAAAGTGGCCGGTCCGATCTACCGCGCGGCCTGGAGTGACGCGCTGGCCGGAAACTACGAGGAAGGCAAAAAATTGCTGACGGAACTCAAGAGCCTCAAGGTGCCGACCCGCTACCTGGCCGCCCTCGAGAAGAAACTGACCCCGCCCAAGCCCGATCCAGAGGATCCCGATCCAGAGGATCCCGATCCCGCGGACACCCCGCCCCCGCCAAAAAAATCCGATCCGCCCGAGGGCACCCCGACCCCGGGCGACAAGGACAAGGAGGCAACTGCGAAGGACAAGGACGCCAAGCCA
>CAUZKZ010000251.1:0-8108 GCA_963580345.1 Verrucomicrobiia bacterium
CATCGCCCCAGACAGACCGTTTCCAAACAAAGCAGACGTCCACCACGCTGCTACCGAGCACCAGGAGGGCGGCCAGGCTGCCGGCGATCAGGAAGCGCTTCATTTCACCGGGGTGCAGACTAGACTGGTTTCCGTTTTTCTGTGGCCACAAAAATGCACAAGAGGGCGCAAAATCTTGTGCTTTTTGAGCCTATTTGCGGCTACGTGATTTCTCAATGCGCTCTAGTCGCTGAATGGTCTCTGCTCGCTCTCTTCCCCCGCCCACTCCCGGTTGAGCTGCTCGCTCCAGTAGGCGAGGAAGAACTTCTTTTCCTCAAAGTTCACGAACTTGTCGGAGGTGCCGACGATGGGGCGAAGGGTGGTGGTCATCTGGAGGGTGACGAGCAGAAAGACTCCGCACCAGACCACGAGGTGTCCGGTGTTGGTCATGCCGAGGGCGCGGCCGGCCCGGAAGACGAGGACCAGTCCGAAGCCGGCGCAAACGAACCAGAGCGCGAGGAGCAGGAAGCCGAGAAAGGCGATCGAGTTGCTCGAGACACTGAAGAGCCAGACCACCGGAGCGAACCCGACCAGGAGGAGGCCCGAGAGCGCGATGAGCCCGCAGAGGACGCCCACGATGGTGCGGAACTTGGCGTCGAGACCGCCCAGGCAGGCAAAGATGTAGAGACTGGGCAGGCAAATCAATCCGCTGAAGAGCAGTCCGCTCACGATTTTGACGGGGGCGGCCCAGATCTGGTGCTCCCACGAGAAGGTGCCCACCACCAAGCCGAAGACGGCGAGGCAGACAACCGAAATGAAGAGAAGGCGGAGCGGGATCCTGCCGCCGTCCTCTTCCGTCTCGACCTTGTGGATGATAGAAAGGGGCTTCTTGAGAAGCTTGTTGATGATGTTGGGAAGGTCGCTCCCCCCTTCGAGCGGTTCGAATCCTTCCTGCGGATCGCGGGGGTTGGGACGGAGCGGCGGGGGAAGCGGCGGGGTCGGTTGGTCTGTCATTGATGTTCAGGATTGGTGATTCGAGATTGGGGAGCGCTTAGAAGGGAGAAACGTTTTGGAGGGCGCGGAGGACGGCTTCGTAGAAGTTTCCATCGAAGGGCCGGGGCCTGAGGAGTTCCACCTTGAGGCCCGGGCTGACGAAAAAGGGGCGGAGGTTCCAGGAGATCTGGGCACCCACGAAGAGATTGCCGGCCAGCCAGGCAAAGAAGGTGTGGGTGCCGGCCCGGCGCGTTGGCGCAAACTCGCGGACATAGCCCAGGAGCCGGTAGTGGGCCAGGATTCCGGCAAAGGCGATCGTGACGGTGTGCAGCAAGAGGTTCAGGCCGTGCCAGGTGTAGCTGCCCGGCGCATCGGGGGGAGGCATGTTGAGGGTGGCGAAAAACGTCACGGGGCTGAGGGCGCCGAGGATGAGGCTCATGATGGCAAACCCGGTCAACAGGAACTGAAGGCTCTGCCGGAAACCGATTCCGCTGCCGAGCACGAGGCCCAGCATGCCGTTGAGGAGCCCGTTCACGATGAGGGTCAGGAATATCACGGCGGGCAACTTGACCGCGACGTAGCCCGCCATTTCCCAGCCGTTGCGCAGCCCGATCGTCAGTCCGTAACTGCCGCATCCCACCACGATGAACAGGACGCAGACTTGCAGGGAACCGCGGCTCGTTCCCGCCATCCACCCCGAGAGGAGATCGCGCTCGCCGCGGCAGAGGGCCGGGATGGTGAGGGCGGGGCTCGACAGGATGGACATGGTCGCCGGACCGGAAGCTTTGTGTCACAAAGTTAGTGTCTTCAGGACTACTGACGTTCGAATTATTCTTCGCGCAACACCGTGAGGGCAGATTGCGGCGTCCGGTGAAGAGGTTGAAGATTCCGGTCGACGATCGTGAAAACGAACGCCGAATTGGGAAAAGGAACGCGCGGGGAGCGGGCCGAGCGGGTTGTGGGGAGAGGGCAGGATCGCCAAGGGGGCGCCGGATAAGGTCAACCCAGGCGCCCGCTCAGGGTCGAATCGTCAAGCGGTGGGGGTCGTAGTGATCGTTCGGTCGGAAGAGCCAGCCGGGATTGCGGTTCACGAGCTCGTAGTCGGTGAGCATGAACTCCTCGAGAAACTGGTTGCTGTTAGGTTCGTAGACCGTCACCCCGGTGAAGCGTCCCCAGATCCGATACTCGTAGTTCTGATCGTAGGCATAGCGGCGCCCGGGAGGACCGTCCTGGGACAGGTTGTCGGGAGCGCGCTTCTGCGACTGGTTGAACACGGCGAGCTTGGCCCGCGACCAGGATTGCCCCGGTTTGCGGAGGTAGCCCCAGAACCAGGTTCGGTTCACGTGGTAGCGCCGCCCGTAATAGAATTTCCCGGTCTGCTCGCTGGCGATCTGGTTCTGGCGGTCCTCGACGCTCGGCCCGCCCATGTTCGCAGGCCCATGACGGGTCGACCTGGTCGTGGTTGTCTCGCAGGAGGTTAGAAATAAACTCACGCAAAACACTACGGCGGAGAAGCACGTGCGCATGGGCAGGGATCTTCGGGTTGGGGGACTTGAGGTCAAGCGTGATCGGGGCCGGAGCCCGGGGAAAACCCTTGCGCGGTGGGACGATCTGGGCTACCCGAGCCACGCTCCCTTCACCCCCCACCGGGAGTTTGCACCACTTTCCCATGAAACTTGTATCGCTTCTGTCGGAGCGTCGTGTCTTGCCGGCAATGACGTCCGAGACTTCCTGGGACGCCCTCGGTGAACTGGTGGATCTTCTCGTGACGAGCGGGCACCTCGAGGCGACCCGGCGGGAGGACATCCTGAAGGCCCTCCACGCGCGTGAAGAACAGGTCAGCACCGGGATCGGCCACGGAGTGGCAATTCCGCACGCCTACTGCGATCGACTCGAAGAGCCGGTGGCAGTCCTGGGGCGCTCCCTGGAGGGAATCGAGTTCGAGGCCTGCGACAACGCCCCGGTGCATTTCGTGGTGCTGCTGCTGGTGCCGCAGGACCAGCCTCACCTCCACTTGCAGACCCTGGCCTCGATTGCCAAGTTGTTCTCGCAGGGCGAGGTGCGGAAGAAACTGAAGGAGGCGGAAGGATCGGCCGGTCTGATGAGGACCCTCGGATGGTGCGAGGCCGAGGCGGCTTGATGGGAGGAGAGCAGGAGTCATGACGCTGGCCGAACTGCTTCGGGAGCGCCTGCGGGCCGGGTTCATCGCGTGCGGGATCGAGGGCGAGGCGCTGGAGCGGGTCGGAGTGACGCAGGCTGCCGACCTGCGGTTCGGCGATTACCAGTCCAACGCCGCGATGGTTCTCGCCAAGGCCGCGAAGAAGAATCCGCGGGCCCTGGCGGAATCGGTCATGAATGTGACGGAGGCCGCCGATCTCGCCGAGATCGAGATCGCGGGACCGGGGTTTCTGAACTTCCGCGTCAAGCCGGCGGCCTTTGCCGGCCGGTTGGGAGAGATGCTCGAGGACGGGCGGCTGGGGGTGGCGAGTTCCGAAGACCGGTTCAGGATCGTGATCGATTTTTCGGCGCCGAATGTCGCGAAGCCGATGCACGTGGGACACCTTCGGTCCACCATTATTGGCGATGCCCTTTCGCGGGTGGCGCGCTTTCTCGGGCACCACGTGGTGACCGACAACCACATCGGCGACTGGGGGACGCAATTCGGAATGGTGATCTGGGCCTGGAAGCGCGAGTTGAAACGCGAAGCGCTTGAAAGCGATCCTCTCGCCGAGTTGCTGCGGCTCTATCGCGTTGCGAACTCACAGTCCAAGGAAGACGATACGATCCGGGAAGAGTGCCGGCGGGAGCTGGTGGCCTTGCAGCAGGGCGATCCGGGAAACCTCGAAATTTGGGAGGAGTGCGTGCGCCTCTCGCGCAACGGCCTGGAGCGGATTTACGATCGCCTCAAGGTGCGATTCGATCACTGGCTCGGGGAGAGCTGTTACAACGGACGCCTGGCAGGGGTGGTGGCGAGCCTGATGAAATCGGGCCTCGCGCGCGAAAGCCAGGGCGCGGTCTGCGTCTTCTCGGACGGCGCGGGTGATCCGGCACAAGATCCGTTCAAGATCCGGAAAGGGGACGAGTGGGAGGACAAGCCCATGATCATTCGGAAGAGCGATAGGGGGTACAATTACGCCACCACCGACATCGCCACCATCGACTATCGCGTCGAGGAATTCGATGCGGACTGGGCCTGGTACGTGGTGGACCACCGCCAGGGCGACCATTTCAAACAGCTCTTCGCCGTGGCACGCCGCCGCGGCCACGATCTGGCCCTTTCACATATCGCCTTCGGCACCATCCTCGGCAAGGACGGGACGCCCCTGAAAACCAGGGCGGGCGATTTGCCGCTGCTTTCCGATCTGCTGAACGACGCCGTGGAAGCGGCATGGGAGAGTTCGGAAGGGCGGTCGCGGGTCGAATCCGAGGAGGAACGCCGCGCCCTGGCGGAAATGATCGGGGTGGGGGCCATCAAGTTCATGGAACTCTCCCATCACCGCACCTCCGACTACGTCTTCGACCTCGAGAAGATGGTGTCGATGGATGGCGACACTGCACCCTACCTGCAGAACGCCTACGTGCGCTGCCGCTCGATTTTGCGCAAACTGGAGGAAGAGGTGACCCTTGACGGAGACGGGCTAGAACTCGGGGCCGACGAGGAAATTCACCTGGCCCGAATGCTGGCCCGCTTCGGCGAGACGGTGCCGGTGGTGCTCGACGACTTCCGGCCGAACCTCCTCACCAACTACCTTCTCGAACTGGCGCGGGCCTATCACTCCTTCTTCCACGTCTGCCCGGTCCTCATTTCGGAGGGGGCGGTGCGAAAATCCCGGCTGGTGCTCTGTGAGTTGACGGCACGGGTTTTGCGGCAAGGATTGGAACTGCTCGGCATCGAAGCGCCGGAGCGTATGTAATACATCCCATGCCGGAGCAGGACGTCATCGTCATCAAAATCGGAACCGGGGTCCTCACCAGGGAGGACGGCACCCTCGACGGCGCCTCGCTGGCGCGCCTCGTAAACGCCGTGGCGGATCTTCCCGATCACAGCCGGCGCTGCGTGCTGGTGTCCTCCGGGGCGGTCGGTGCCGGCATTTCCGCCTTGGGACTCGGGAAGTACCCCGACGACGTGCCGACCCGCCAGGCGGCTGCCGCGATCGGGCAAACCCGTCTCATGCACGCCTACGAGAATCTCTTTCGCAGCTTCGACGTGAGCGTCGCGCAGTTGCTCCTGACCGCTGCGGATCTCGAGATCGAGGACCGGCGGGAGCGGATTTCGCAGCTCCTGACGAGGCTGGTCGAAAAGCCGGGCATCGTCCCGATCATCAACGAGAACGACTCGGTCGCTGTGGAGGAATTGAGCGTGGGAGACAACGATGTTCTCTCGGCTCGCGTGGCGGCTCTGGTGGGGGCCCGGTTGCTGGTTCTCCTCACCAGCGTGGACGGTCTGCTGCGGCCGGATGGTGACGAAATCGTGCGAGAGGTCGAAGATGTCGAGGCGGTCCTGTCCTATGCGCATGACGCCAAGGGCCGCTTCGCGATCGGGGGGATGGCTTCCAAGCTGCAGGCCGTGAAGCTGGCGGTCGATGCCGGGGTCGAGACTGTCATCGCAAACGGACGCCGCCCGGACCGGCTCTCCGAGATCGTGGCGGGCGACGGATTCGCGACGCGCTTCCGGGCCGCGCCAAACTGTTAGGGACGGCTGCAGGCCCGTCCAGCAAGGAGGGAAAACCAAGGCGGGATCGAGAGGCGCCAGGATCACGACGGGAACCGGCTTCCTCGGAGTGGCATGACCGTCCCGGGGTGCCATGCCAATGCGTCGGCGGCGGCCGGTCGTGACCAACCCGAGGGCCGCAAAGGGGACGAACCTTCCCGCCCGAGGGGTGGCCGATCTCGACCATGACCGAGGCTGTCATGCCACGCAATCCCAGCGCCATTCAACCTGGGCGCGGGTTGAAGGGGACGGCTGAGGTTTGAGATTTGCGTGAGAGGAGTGCGCGGGGGGAGTGCGGCGCAAGGATTGGGGGGAGGATCGCGGTCGCCCTGATGGATGGGGGGAGCGGAAAGGGATCCGCGCTGGCGCATGGGGAAGATCGGCCGTATAGATTCTTGGTCATGAGTGCGGTAGCAGCCTTGAGCCCGGAAGAGATTCACGAGGCGATTTTTGCGATGGGGAGGAAGGCCCGGCAGGCGGCCCATGCCCTTGCGGTTCTCGGGACGGATCAGAAGAACGCGATTTTGCGAGCGATGGCGAAGGAGATGCGGGCGCGCTCCGCGGAAATCCTGGAGGAGAACGCGAAAGATCTCGCGGCGGCGGAGGCCAACGGGTTGACGAAGGCCATGATCGGGAGGTTGAGCCTCGACGAGGGGAACGTAGAGGCGATCGCGAACGGGATCGAGCAGGTGGCGGGCCTGCCGGATCCGTGCGGGGAGGTCCTCGACGAGCGGACCCGGCCGAACGGGATTCGCATTCAGCAGATCCGGGTCCCGATCGGGGTGATCGGGATCATTTTTGAAAGTCGTCCCAACGTGACGAGCGATGCAGCGGTGCTGTGTCTGAAGTCGGGCAACGCCACGATCCTGCGGGGCGGCAAGGAAGCCATTCACTCCAACCTGGCCATTGCGGCGGCGTTGCAGGCGGGTGGGGAGAAGGCGGGGCTGCCGGAGAACGCGATCCAACTGATTCCGTTTACGGATCGGGAAAGTGTGAAGGAGATGGCGTCGATGGACCGCTATCTCGATCTCATCATTCCGCGGGGCGGGAAAGGGCTCATCGAGACGGTGGTGTCGTTGGCCCGGATGCCGGTGATCAAGCACTACGACGGGATCTGCCACGTCTTGGTCGATGAAGCGGCGGACCAGCGGATGGCACAGGATATCGTGATCGACGCCAAGACCCAGAAGCCCGGGGTGTGCAACGCGCTCGAGACCTTGCTGGTGCACGAAGCGGTGGCTCGGGAATTCCTGCCCGCGGTGGCGGAGCGCCTGAAGGCGCGCGGGGTGGAACTGCGCGGTTGCGAGAAAACGCTCGCGATTCTCGGAGAGGCCGCGGTGCCTGCCACGGGAGAAGACTGGTCCGCGGAGTATCTCGACTACATCCTGGCGATCAAGGTGGTGGGGTCGCTGAATGAGGCGGTGGCGCACATCAACGAATACGGCTCGCAGCACACCGACTGCATCGTGACGAAGGAGGAGGCCACCGCGGAGCGCTTCCTGCGGGAGGTGGATTCCGCCTGCGTGCATCACAACGTCTCGACCCGCTTCAGCGACGGGGAGGAATTCGGCTTTGGCGCGGAAATCGGGATCTCGACCGACAAATTACACGCCAGGGGGCCGATGGCGCTCCGGGAGTTGACCTCCTATCAATACCGCGTGCGCGGGGAAGGGCAGGTGAAGGCACCAGTGGAGTAGGTTGGAAGACGGAGTTCTCGTCACCCTGTTTCCTGGTGCTCGCATAGGCTCCAAATGCGAAATCCCAGCGAACCAATCTGGGAGAAATCGGAGCTTGGCCCCTGGAGTTGAGAGTTATTTGGAAATTGGTCCGTGAGAATTGGGTGAGGTTCGGACCATGACCTCGCCGGTGGGCGCGAACTCACTCACTTCCTCTTTTCCGGCAGCGGCCCGTCGCCGAACATGTCTTCCCAGAGTCCCTTGGTGGTGGGGTGCTTGCTCTTATGGCCGCTGGCGAGGCCGAGGTAGAAGGCGATGACGGCGAGGAACAGGAAACCGACCGTGATGGCGAACTTGGCGCCGGTGCCCTGATCCTGTGCGCTGGCGAGGGGGGTGATGCCTCGGCCGGGAGGGCCGGTCGGACCGGCGGAA
Organism: Verrucomicrobiia bacterium; assembly: GCA_963580345.1. Classification (GTDB taxonomy): domain Bacteria; phylum Verrucomicrobiota; class Verrucomicrobiia; order Verrucomicrobiales; family Akkermansiaceae; genus Roseibacillus_B. The sequence goes on from CAUZKZ010000251.1 coordinate 7,792, forward strand.
GGAGCAGCTGGGGCGGGGGTGGGGCGGCGCGAGTCAGCGGACTTCTTCTTGGCGGCGGGAAGCTGGGCACTTTGTTGGAGCTTTCGATCTTCCTTGGAGAGATCGCGCAGTTCCTCGCTGGTGAGTTCGAAATCCATGGCGGCATCGCCTACGAGGATTTCCTGGCCGTTTTCGAGATCGATGATCTCCATTTTGTCGCCCTCGAGCTTGATCCCGTTGGTGGAGCCGGCGTCCTTGAGGATGTAGCCCCCTTCCACGCGCCGCATTTCGCAGTGGTGGGAGGAGACCGAAGGGCAGTCGATGACGATATCGTTATC
>CAUZKZ010000252.1:0-8104 GCA_963580345.1 Verrucomicrobiia bacterium
AGATTTGGGAGTTGAGTCAGCGGTCTGCGACCGGGAGCTGCTGAATGGCGCGGTCTTTTTCACCGATTTCTGCGTTGCTCCTCGGTCGCTGGTCCCGACCAGCTCCACTCGTCGCGCCTTGAACTCGGGGAAAAATCCTCGCGCCGAACGCGCTCTAACTTCACGAACGATGCACTAGGTTGTCGAGAGCGGCGTGAGGCCCTCCGCGGCGGCGCTGCGATGTTGATTTCGGGGAGGGCGCTCAGTCCGGATGCCCACCTATCGCCGGAAACACTGTGCGATGTTGGAGTGCTCGAAGATGGTGGTCTGCTGCATGGTCAACTGCTGACCGGCATAGTTCTCCATGGCCCGCCGGTACATGGCCCAGGCGATCGCCACTTCGGTGAAGGCGAGACCGACTGCATTGAAGTAAATGCGCTCGGTATCGGTTTCGCGGCCGGCCTTCTCCCCGGCCACCAGGGCATCGATGTCGCAGTAGATGTCCTCGTCTTTTAACACGCGGTCCTTGTACATGCGGCTCAGGGTTTGCGTGCGGTGCTTCACGGTATCCCAGTGGTCGCAAACGATCTTGTCGCAGCCCTGGGCGACTTCGTATTCGTCCTCCCAGCCCCCGATGTGGCTGTAAAAGGCCCCCGGCTTGACCCAAGCGGCCTTGAGGAGGGGTGCCTGGGCACTGGTGGCGGTGAGGCAGTTGATTCGCTCCTGGGTATCCTCGTTGAAGATTTGCACGATCTTTTCCGGGAAGAAGACTTTGCCTTCGCGGTGGGCGAGAATTGCGTCTTCCGCGGCCTCGATGGCGAGGTGGAAGTCGAGACAACCCGAGGTGAGGAGGTCTTCCTGGGAGAGGTAGGTAAAGCCGATGCGGTGGGAGGGGTCCGCTTCGGCCGGTTTCGGTTTGGAGGCTACGCTCATATCCAATTATCAGCATCGGACGCTGGAGGCCGCAAGGCGTCGAGGCTGGTTCCTTTCGCATATTTTTGCGGCCGCGGGGATCGATTCCGGATTGCAGGATGGGCCGATCCTCGCAATGAGTGGGGCATGCGGAGAACAGTGAAGGAGGTGCTGGACCATCTGGAGGCCGGAGACGGCGCAGCGGTGCAGGGCTGGGTTCGGACCAGGCGCGATTCGAAGGAGTTCTCGTTCCTGGAACTCAACGACGGGTCCTGTCTCGGGAGCCTGCAGGTCATCGCGGACGCGGGCATCGAGGGCTATGAAGGGCTTCACGCCATGACGACCGGCGCGGCGGTGCGAGCCGAGGGGAAGTTGGTGGAGTCACCTGGGAAGGGACAGAAATGGGAGTTGCAGGCCACCCGGCTGGAATTGCTGGGGGCGGCGCCGGAAGAGTACCCCCTGCAGAAAAAGCGGCACAGTCCGGAGTTTCTCCGCGAGATCGCCCATCTGCGTCCGCGCACGAACCTGTTTGGGGCGGTCTTTCGGACCCGCAGCCGGCTAGCGCACGCGGTGTATCGCTTTTTCGAAGAGCGCGCCTTCGTCTTGGTGCACACACCCATCATCACGGCGAATGACTGCGAGGGAGCAGGGGAGATGTTCCAGGTCACGACGCTGCCGAATGGCGGAAAGCCGGAGGAGGATTTTTTCGGGAAGACGACCCATCTCACTGTGAGCGGGCAGTTGGAAGGCGAGACTTTCGCGTGTGCGCTGACAAATATCTATACGTTTGGACCGACCTTTCGGGCCGAGAACTCGCACACGACGCGCCACGCGGCGGAGTTCTGGATGATCGAGCCCGAGATGGCCTTCTGTGATCTCGGAGGCGACATGGATCTCGCCGAAGAGTTCGTGAAGGAGCTAACGAGAGAGATCCTGGAGGGTCCGGAGGATGACTTCAGACTCTTTGCGAACTTCGTCGACAAGGGCCTGGAGGAGCGGCTCAAATTCATCGTCGAGCGCCCCTTCGCCCGCTTGAGTTACACGGAGGCGGTCGAGATCCTCGAGAAGTCCGGCAAGAAGTTCGAGTATGCGGTGGGCTGGGGGATAAACCTGCAGTCCGAGCACGAGCGATACCTCACCGAAGAACACTGCCAATCGCCCGTGACAGTTTACGATTACCCCGAAGCGATCAAGCCGTTCTACATGCGGCGCAACGACGACGGCAAAACGGTCGCGGCGATGGATGTGCTGGTGCCTGGGATCGGGGAGATTGTGGGAGGCAGCCAGCGCGAGGAGCGACTCGAGGTCCTGAGGAAGACCATGCAGAAGGACGGGCTGAGCGAGTCGGGGTACGACTGGTACCTCGATCTGCGGCGTTTTGGAACGGTGCCCCACGCGGGATTTGGAGCGGGATTCGAGCGCATGCTCATGATGATGACCGGGGTGCAGAATATTAGGGACGTGATTCCGTATCCGCGCACCCCGGGAGTGTGCGGGCCGTAGGAGCAACGGGAAGGCGGAGATTTGGTCTGGAGGGGTGAGGGGCCGACGGGCCGACGGCGCTCCCGGTGGGGGGCGGCTGGATCTAGAACCGATCGATCACCATGATTCCGGGGTCGGCGAAGGCCTGTTGCGAGGTGAGGGCGGGGAGGGCCGCTTCCAGGGTGGAGGTGCGACCGACGAGGAGGCCGGGATCGAGTCGGCCGTCTTCAATCATGGAGAAGAGCTCGGGGTAGCAGCGGGCTTGCATGCCGTGACTGCCGTAGAGTTCGAGTTCCATGGCGACGATCCGGTCGAAGGGCACGCCGGAGTGCGCGGCCTCGCCGGTCATGAGACCGATCTGGACGTGCCTGCCGCGGGGGCGGAGGGAGGCGATGGAGTTGGTGGCCGTGACGGCGCTGCCGCAGGCATCAAAGGAGGCGTGGACTCCGCCCGAGGTGCGAGCGGCGATGGCGCCGGGGACGTCTTCGACCCGGGTCGCGTTGATGGTGAGTTCGGCGCCCGAACGTTGCGCGAAGTCGAGTTTGTCGTCGGCGAGATCGACGGCGATGACGCGGGCGCCGAGGGCGTTCGCGATCATGATGGCGGAGAGGCCGACCCCGCCGCAACCATGGACCGCCACCCAGTTCGAGGGCTTGACGCGGGCCTGCGCGACCACGGCCCGGAAGGAGGTAGCGAAGCGGCAGCCGAGGCTGGCGGCGGTGACGAAGTCGAGGCTTTCGGGCAAAGGCACGAGATTTTCGTCGGCGTATTCGAGCCTGACAAATTCCGCGAAGGAGCCCCATGCCGTGAAGCCGGGCTGAAACTGGTGGGGGCAGACCTGCGGATCGCCGGCCCGGCAGTAAGGGCAGTTACCACAGCCGCAGACAAAGGGTGCGGTGACGCGATCGCCCCGTTTCCAGTTCGCCACACCGGCGCCGATTGCTTCGATCACGCCGGCAAACTCGTGGCCGGGGACGTGCGGGAGGACGACATCCGCATCCTGTCCCATCCAGCCGTGCCAGTCGCTGCGGCAGACCCCGGTTGCTTCGACCCGGATGACGGCGCCGGTGGGAGTGGGGGAGGGATCGGGGACGGTCTCGATCGCGAGGGGGCCCTGGAACTCGTGATAGAGGGCGGCCCTCATGGGGAACGTGTACCGTGTTGAAGGTACGGTATTGAGGCTCGGAGAAAAGGGCACCCTGCGGCTGGGGGGCGTTATTTCGCGCCGGTGATCATCTTTCTGAAAGCCTCGGCGTTGGCTGCCACGGTGGCCTTGGGTCCGGTGAACTTGACGAAGATGGCGCCCTGCTTCCCTTCCACGATCGCTCCAAGCAGGGCGTAGCCCGGCTTGGCGACGGACGGTCCGCGGGGCGGGCCGCTCAGGTAGGTTCCCTGGGCCGAGACGAAGGTGACGGGGACCTCTCCGGCCTTGCTCTTTTCGGTCTTGGGGGCGATCGCTTCCAGGGGCTCCTTGAACTGTCCGAACCAGCGCTTCACGTTGGCATCTACTCCGCCCGCGCCGCCGGCGCCAAAATAGAAGAAGACGATTTCACCCGCCACGGCGCCATCCCCGACCTGGAACTGCGCTTTTCGCATGCGGGAAGCTGGTTTCTGAGAGACGAAATCCTTGGGCGTGGAAAAGGCGAGGCCCGCCACGGTGAACTCCTCCGCTCCGGCCGGGAGGACGGCGGCGCAGGAGGCGAGGACTGAGAGCAGGACGGCGCGGGAGGCAGACTTCATGTCGCTTGCTAGTTCACCTCGAGCCACGCGTCAAACAGAAGGGCCCCGCCATCTCCGTCCTGGCCCGGCCACAAGGTGGAAATCGCGGACCGTTATTCTCCGTTCATGAACTTTCCGGGAGTCCGGAATGTAAACCGGCAAACCCGTCTTTGACGGGCTGGGAAAGAACCGTTAGGCAGGCGGCGTTAGAAATCACCCATGCATGAAACGACGAGAGCTGGCAGCTGCGACCGCAGGAAGAGCCGCGCGTGCCAGCGCCCCCGGCACCACGAAGGCGGCGTGACCGGGAATGGAAGCGTTTGCTCGTGCAGAGCTGTCGCGAGGCAGGCAATTTTCAAGTAGAGAACTCTCAAAAACAAATAACACGATATCATGGACGAATCCATTCAAGCCGACCGGAGGAAATTCCTCAAAGCGGGCGGAGCTGCGGCTGCGGCTGCTTCCCTGCCCATTGCATCCTACGCCCAAGTGGCGGGACAGAGCGAAATCAAGGTGGCCCTGGTGGGTTGCGGAGGACGGGGAACCGGCGCGGCCTCCCAAACCCTCAGCATCGAAGGGTCCAAACTGGTGGCCGTGGCGGACGCGTTTCCCGATAAAGCGAATGGGGTGGTCGACAACCTGAAGGGCCGCTTCAAGGAGAAGGTCGATGTGCCCAAGGAGCGGACCTATGCGGGATGGGATGCCTACCAAAAGGCGATCGAGCATGCCGACATGGTGATCCTCACCACCCCTCCGGGATTCCGCCCGGAGATGTTCGAGTACGCGGTCTCGAAAGGTAAACACGTCTTCATGGAGAAACCGGTGGCGACCGATCCCTCCGGCATTCGGCGTGTGATCGCCGCGGCGAAAGAGGCCGATGCGAAGAAGTTGAAAGTGGTGTGCGGGCTCCAGCGCCGCTACCAGAAGTCCTACACCGCGACTTACCAGGAGGTCATGGAAGGACGAATCGGAAAGGTCCTGGGAGCGCAGGTCTATTGGAACGGTGGAGGGGTATGGGTGCGCCCGCGCAAGGATGGACAGAGCGAGATGGATTACCAAATGCGCAACTGGTACTATTTCAACTGGCTGTGTGGCGACCACATCACCGAACAACACGTCCACAACATCGATGTGGCAAACTGGTTCCTGGGCGGACACCCCGAGGTGGCGCAGGGAATGGGCGGCCGCCAGGTGCGAATCGGACCCGACTTCGGAGAAATCTACGACCACCACTACGTCGAATTCCAGCACAAGGGGGGCGGCTACACGAACTCCCAATGCCGCCACCAGCCGGGCACCATGAGCCGTGTCACAGAAGTGATCATCGGGGAGAAAGGCCGCGCTTACGCCGGACGCATCACGGACCACGACGGGAAGATCATCTGGAGGCTCAGAGAGAAGGGCAAGAATCCCTACCAGGTCGAGCACGACGAACTGCACCGCCACATCCGCGAAGACAAGGCCATCAACAATGCCTACTACACGGCGGAGAGCACCATGACCTCGATCTTCGGGCGCATGGCGACCTATTCGGGAAAGGAGCTGAAATGGGATGCCGCCATCAATTCCGAAGTCAGCATCATGCCGAAGGCCTACGGATGGGACGCCGATCCGGGGCCGAAGATGGACGAGGAGACGGGGCTCTACCCGTGCGCCATTCCGGGCAAGCACAAGGTGATCTGAGAAGGGGCCTTCCGAATATTTCCGCAGAGCCGGGCCCGGGGGGTCCGGCTCTTTGGTTCGCAGCGGTTGCCGCTACTTCACGACGATCATGGTCCCCCGCATGGAACTACCGATGCCGCGGGGCCAGGTGCAGAGATAGGTGTAAGTGCCGGGCGCGGTGGGAACCTTCAGCGAGAGGCTGGTGCGGGCCCCCCGGACGACCCACCCGGTCTTGCAGAGGATGTCGTTGCTGGCGGGGACGTACTTGTTCTGGTTGGTGCGCGGATGGGGCATGGCGCGAAGAATTCGCAGGAAGCGGGCTTCGCTGCGAGGCTTCAGAATGATGAGATTCGCTCCCGGGAGCCGGCTGTTCGGGGGGACTGCCAGGACCACCTTGACATCGCTGCCCGCCTTGGCGGCAAACTTCTTGGTGGTGTAATAGTAGCCCTTGTCGTCAATCGAAATATTGATGCGGCTGACGGGAACCGGAGGGGCCGCCTGGGTGAGGGTGCCTGCGGCCCACACAGACAGGGCCGCAGCAACGAACGCCGTGCGAAGGGTAGAAAACATGACAGTGGTATAGGAATCTAGACAATTTAGATACCTAAAATGCTTTGAATGGTCCAGTCCGCAGTGGAAAAATTTTGTGGAGGGTGGGAACGGAGGGGGGCGCGGGTGCCGATGGGGCGGTGTTCTCCGGGCCGGGATTGCCGGAGGAGCGAGGGCTGCCCCGGGTCGCTCCGGCCCCGCCTCAACCCCGAACGGGCTGAATTCCGGGACGGCCGCCCGCACAGCGAGGGCGCAACCCCATCGGGGTAGGGGTTCGCCGCGGTTCGATCCCGGGGTAGGCGTCGCCCGCGGTCGCGGGACGCCAACCCCGCGGCTGGGTGAGTCGAACCCCGTCGGGGATCATTCGCTCTGCAGGTTTGGCCTGGCCCCACGGCGGTGGGATGACTGCGGGACCAGGTCGAGACCAGCGACCGAGGAGAAACGAAGAAATCGGGAAAGAGGGCCGCGCCGCCCAACCTGCTCCGACCAACGGGAGGCAAATCGCACAAAACTTTTCCCATTCATTATTCAACGAACTGCGCTGACCGGACACTAGCCCAGAATTTCTTTCACGACCTTGCCGTGCACGTCGGTGAGGCGGAAGTCGCGCCCGGCATGATTGAAGGTGAGTTGCTCGTGGTCGAGACCGAGAAGGTGGAGGATGGTGGCGTGCAGGTCGTGCATGTGGACCTTGTCCTGCACGGCCGCAAAGCCGAACTCATCGGTTGCACCGTGGGCGTAGCCGGCCCTGGTTCCGCCGCCGGCCAGCCAGGTGGTGAAACCGCGCGGATTGTGGTCGCGTCCGTTCTTGTTTTCGGAAAACGGGGTGCGTCCGAACTCGGCGCCCCACCACACGAGGGTGTCATCCAACAGGCCGCGCTGCTTGAGGTCGGTGAGGAGGCCTGCGATGGGCTTGTCGACTTCTCTGGCGAGCGGTTCGTGCTTGGGGAGATTGCTGTGCTGATCCCAGACCGGATTGGAAGAGTTGTCGCAGTGGCTGACCTGGATGTAGCGCACGCCGGCTTCGACCAGTTGGCGGGCGGCGAGGCACTGGCGACCGAAGCCCTCGGTAGACTTGTGGCCGAGCCCGTAGAGTTCTCGGGTGGCTTCTGACTCCCGGCCGACATCGACGATCGAAGCCCCGCGGTTCTGCATGCGCCATGCCAGCTCGAGGGAGCTGATGGCGCCTTCGAGGTGGGGGTTGCGCGGATCTCCGGCGGCTTCGACCTGGGCGCGGTTGAGATTCTTGACGAAATCGTGTTCGCGCGCGGCCTGCTCCGGGGTGAGCGGGCTCTTGATGTGGTGAAGTCGCGGGATGGCGCCGGCATTGCCGGGTTGGCCCAGGACGGTTCCCTGGTGGATGGCGGGCAGGAAGGAGTTTCCGTAGTTTCTGGGGCCGCCCTTGTTGGCAGGCGGGTTGATGGTGACGAAGGCCGGGAGGGTGTCGTTTTCGTTGCCGAGTCCGTAGCTGATCCAGGCGCCGACCGAGGGCCGAATGAGGTTCGTGGCGCCGGTATGAAGGAACAAGGTGGCGGGTCCATGCGCGACGCCCTCGGTGTGCATGGAATGGATGAAGCAGAGGTCGTCGATGTGCGCAGCGACTTCGGGGAAGAGGCTGGAGTTGAGTCGGCATAGCGCGCGAGATCAAGCCAGTGCCTTCCCCAGCGTTCGCCAAAGGCGGAATCGTTGAGAAGCAGATCGACCTTGGATTCGACCGCGGCGCGGGGATTCTCCTCGTAATTCGCGACGAAGCGTTCGAGTTCCTCGAGACTCGGCGGCAGGCCAGTGAGATCGAGGTGAA
>CAUZKZ010000253.1:0-8096 GCA_963580345.1 Verrucomicrobiia bacterium
AGGTCTCAATAGAAACTTTCAGTCACTCGTTATTTCTACGTTCTCCTTTCGGTTTATGGTTTCAGTCTAACGAGCGCCATCCCCGTTTCTCAGGGCTTTGGCTGGCGCCAAGGAAACCGCTTTTTCAAGCCGGGTCTCCCGGGGGCTCAGGGTCCGGGGTAGGTGGTGGGCAGGGGGCGGAAGGGCGGTGTAGCCGGGGCTGCCACCCAACGCCACGCTACTTCGCCAGTTCGAGGGAATGGTATGGTCCGGGATGATCTCCGGCGCAACCAGCACGAGGCTGTATCCCTCGCCGTCGACCGCCTGCGGCGGTGCGGCAAATTCGGGGATGGGGTCTCCTAAAGCTCCTTGCCCTTGATCTGCAGATCGTGAATCGACCAGTGCTTGCCGCTCACGGAACCGGTCTGCGTGAGGCGAAGGAACTTCGCTTCCGCGAGAGGGAGACCTATCACGGTGACGGGATTGTTTCCGGATCCTTTGGCGAGGGGCTTGCTCCACTTCTTGCCGTCGAGTGAGACGGTCACTTCGTAGGCCCGCGGGAAGTCGGCACCGGATGCGCGGCAATCGAGGACGATCTCGCTGAGCTTGGAGACCTTCGGAAACTCGATCTGGAACCACTGCCCGGGAGTCTGGGGAGTCCCGGTGGACCAGCGAGTCTTCTGGTTTCCGTCGACGGCCTTGGTGCATCCACCGCCATCATGGCTGGCGGTGAGCTTCCAGTCCTTGCGATTGGCCAGCACCGGCGGGTCGAGGGCCTCGAGTTCCGGGAGCGTCCACGGGGTGCTGCGGCTCTTGGAGTCTTTGCGGATGGCAGCCACGAACTCCTTCGTGATGGGGTCCGCCTTGTTGCCGAAGCTGTTGCGGATGTAGGTGGAGATGTCCGCGATCCACTGGTCGTCCTGCGTGTTCATGGGTGCCATCACACCGGGGTAGGTCTTGCCGTCGAGCGGTCCGGTCAAGCCGTGCAGGATGGTGCGCACCATGGTGCCGCCGCCGCCGATGATGCGGGAGGCATTCACCATGGACGGCGCCAGGGTCTGGCCGGGTTGGTCCGGGACGGGCATGCCCTTACCGTCCGCGCCGTGGCACGTGTAGCAAAGCTGGGCGAAGATCGTCTTGCCGTGCTCCATCGAGCGCGCGAGCTGGGCGTTTTTCCTGCGGGCTTCCGCGGCGGCGCGGGCCTGGTTACGCACGCTGGCCCCCATGCTTACCACCGCCTTGACGGCATCGTTGTCGGCGAAGGCCTTCGCAGTGGCGTCGGCGAGGGCGTGCAGATCGGCGTTTTCGCTTCCGCTGATCGTGATCGAGTTCAGCAACTGGGTCGCGACTTCCGGGTCCGGCTTGCCCTTCGACTCTCCGAGTTGGAGGATGCTCTTGACCACGAGCTCGTCGCCGCCGCCGATGAGAGCCTCACCAACTTTCAGGGCCTGCACCTTCACCATGGTGGAAGGATCCTGCAGCGCGGCCGCCACGGTCTGGCCGTCCGCCGCCCCGATTCCTTCCAGGGTCCAGAGGGCGTGGGAGCGTCCCAGCTCCGACTTGCCCTTCAGGGCCAGCTCCTTCAGCGCCGGCACCACCGAGCCGCGATCTTTCCGCAGGATGATGAGCTTCTGCGCGGTGTCACGCCACCAGCCGTTCGGATGGGAAAGGTGCTTCACCACTTCGGCGGTGGTCTCGTCGAGCATGCGCGGCTGCGGTCCCGGTTTGAAATCCTTGTGCACGAGCCGGTAGAGCCGGCCCTTGCCGATGTTCTTGTCGAGGCCCCACTTCTCGATGATGCCGCGCAGGTAACTCCCCTTCCGTGTCCAGTTCCCCTGCTGGATGATGCCACGGTGCATGTCGATGAAGACCATCCTTCCGTCCGGCGCGGTCTCCGCACCGAGGGGCCGGAAATTCGCATCGCGGCTCCGGATGAACTCCGACTTCGGAGTGGCGTTGCTGAGCACGGTCTTGGCCCCGCTGCGCTCCACCTTGGCCCGGCGGATCAGGCGTCCCACCGGCTCGGGAATGAAGAGGTCTCCCCGCAGGTCTTCCGGGAGACGGTCGCCACGGAATACGCCCTGCCCGGCACAGCCTGTAAAGCGGTTCAAGCCCCCGTTCGACCCGACCCGCCCGCGGCCACCCTGCACGTCCGGAATCTCCGCAATCGGGTAGACGTTCCGAAAATTCCCGGATGTCTGCCCCGGCAAGTCGAGCATCCCGTAGACGGGCGGCTGCTGGAAAAAGAAGGCCGGGTTCTCCCCTCCCCCGGTGGAATAATAGATGCGTCCCCAGTCATCCTGCCCGATCCCCCACTGCCCGCCCCCGCGGGGAATGTCCTCCATCACGAGCTTCTCATCGGTGAACCGATAGCGCCGGTTCTCGTAGGTGATGTAGAGCCAGTTATCGAGGTTCCAGATCAGGCCGCTCGGCTGGTGCTCCATGTTGCCACCGCGCCCCCCGCCTTCGTAGATCTTCACTTTCTCGTCCGCCACTCCGTCGCCGTCCTTGTCTCGGTAGGTCCACAGGTCGAGGGTGTTGGTGACGTGGACCATGACGCGGTCATCGAGCGGCAGGACCATGCGAGGCAGCAGCAGGTTGTCGATGAAGACGCTGTGCTTGTCGTACTTGCCGTCCCCATTTGTATCCTCGTGCCGCGAGATCCGGCTCCGAGGCTCCTGCTCGCCGTTAGCGTCCGCGGTCTGCATGTAGGTCCGCATTTCCGCCACATAAAGCACGCCATTGCCATCCCAGGCACAGGCCACCGGTTCCTCGATATGAGGCTCACTCAGGATCAGATCCAACGAGTAACCTTCCGGCAGTTGGATCGATTTGTGAGCCTCCTCGATCGAGAGAAATCCCCGCTGGTAAATCGTTTCGCCGGGTTGGGCGCCCAAACAGTTCGCCGCAACGAGCATGCTTCCAATCAATAACTGTCTCTTTTTCATGGATTCCAAATACTAAGGACGTGGTGAACGACCGGATGGATTACAGGCCCAGAACTCTCCAAATTTCAACCGCATCTGCATGTTCTTTCGCCGTCCGCCTGGTGTCCTCCTGTTCCGAAGGGCGATTTTGGGGCTCGCGGCAAAAAAAATCCGCGCATTTCACGCATTTCGCCCGGCCTTCTTCCGATTGGAGCCTCACCTTCGTCAGCAGGCCCATGGAAGAGGAAGGCATTTTCTGGGGAATCAGCACTCGAATCAACCTGATCCGCAGGTGCTGCATCCGCGGCCCGGCCGGCCCGCAAGGCACTCCAAGCCCGCACCTTCAAATGACCGACGCGGCCACTAATGCGTCTGGAACATGAAGATTCCCTTCTTGTTCCCGATCCCGATGTCGGTCTTCCCGTCGCCGTTCACATCCTTCACCGCGATCTGGCAGCCCACCCCGGAGTCGGAGTCGATGAGGTGCGGAATGAACTCCGCGCCTTCCTTGGTGCGCTTCAATTCGAACCAGTAGATCACGGCCGGATCAGCCGCGCCCGGATCGCCGCCTCCGTGGGCCCACCAGCGCTTGCCGGTCACAAAGTCGGTGAGTCCATCGGCGTTGAAGTCGCCCATCGCGAGGGAGTGGGTTTGCGTGAACATCACCCCGCCCACCCCCGGCTTGGCTTCCTGCGGCATCAAGATGTGCTTCTTCAGGTTTACCTGGCCGCCCTTCAGGTCGTTCTCGAACCACGCCAGCCCCCAGCCGTGCGCCCAAAGGCTCGTCACGATGTCGTTGTCGCCGTCGCCGTCGATGTCGTAGACCAACATCTGGGCTCCGCCCTGGGGTGAGAACTGGAACTTGTGAAATGGCCACTTGCCGCCGGTGGGATTCTCCGGCCCCTCGAACCAGCCTTCCTTGTAAAGGATGTCGAGCCGCCCGTCACCGTTCAGGTCCCCGCTCCCGAGGCCATGGGTGTAATGGTGCATCTTGTGATCGTCCGAAATGGCGTGGAAGCTCCACGGCTTGGTGGGCTCCTTCCAATCCGCCACGAAGAAGCCCCAGTGCCCATTCTGCAATCCGACCAATTCCGGCTTCTTGTCGCCGGTGAGATCGATCATATCGGGCGATTCTCCGCCGAAGTTTTCCACCACGCGATGCTTGGGCCAGTTCTCGGAGGCCTCCTTCGGCTGAAGGTAGATGTCGAGGTGGAAGGCAGGCTTGTGGGCGATCTGGAGAATGTCGTTTTTCCCGTCCCCGTCCACGTCCATCACCCAGCTCAGGAAGGAGTCGTGCGCATACCCCTTCGGGTTCACCGGTTCGCCCGGCCGATAGCGGTTCTGCTTCTCGAAATCCGGTCCCGCGTACCAGTAGGGTCCAGCCACCAGGTCGGTCTTGCCGTCACCATTGACGTCCCCGAACGAGGCCCCCTCGGTCACAAATCCGCGCGAGATCACTTTGCGAAGGTGGGATGGCCGGTCCGCGACCTTGGCGGCGGTAAACACGGCGACCAGGACGAGGGGAAGGAGGAGCGTGATGGCTTTCATGGCATTGGCGGTGGCGGCAAGAGGACCCGGCGGCCCGTTGGCAGAAAGCTGATTCAATCGCCACCCCGCGCTTTGCTCAAGGCGGAAAGCGCTCCGGGCGACCTGGGGAGGACTACTTCCCGTATTATGGCTCTGTTTCAAATCTCCGGCACTCCACTACTCCATCACCGCCCGCACCACCGCCGCTTCCCCCGGCAAGCCCATTTCTCCCAATTTTCTCAATACCTCCTCCCACTCCGGCACCACGATCCCCTCCCGCGCGATCTGCCGTGCATCTGGCGGATACTGGTCCTCCGGAAGAATGGACCTGGAGAGATAAAAGCACGCCCAGGCCCGCCAGGTGCGCAACTCCGGGCGGGGTCCCCTCATCCTCGTCGCGAGATGCTGGTAGTGGCGCACCGGGTTGCCCAGGAACTCTCCCGCCGGACATTGCTCGATCACCCAGCACATCGCCGCGTAGGGCAATGGCCATTCTGACAGGACGTCCGCGCTACCCTCGAGATCCGCCATCAGGGCCTTGTTCAACTGAAGGAGCGACTGCGCCGCCTTGCCCTCCAGCCACAGCGACTGGGCATAGCGCAGGGCCGCACGGTAGTACTCTGCATCGTAGTTGCCCCGAAACCGCCGGGTCACCTCCGCGGTCAACACCGCCTCGACCTCCGGCAAATAGGGACACCTCTCCCGGCCTTCCAAATGCCGCCGCTCCATCACGCCGGTCTGATAACCGAATACAGAGAACTAGCAAACGAGAACTGCGACCTGCGAAGGGCTCCGCCCAATGACGCAATCCATGTGGCCGGGACCTACTCCTCCCACTTCCTCCCATCCAGGGCCTTCTGCGCTGCTGCCGTCTCGGCGTTTTTCTTGCTCGATCCGCGCCCCTCCCCCAGCGACTTGCCGCACCAGATCACCTCCGCCTTGAATTGCTTGAGGTGATCGGGCCCATCTTCGGCCATGATGCGGTAGATGGGGCTCTCGCGCGTGATGGCCTGCAACATCTCCTGCAGCCTCCCTTTCGGATTACTGGTGTCATCTCCTTCGATCACCTCCTCGAGTTCTTCCTCCATGACGCGCATCGTCACCTCCGTGGCGGCTGTGATTCCCCCGTCGAGGTACACGGCGCCGAGCAGGGCTTCAAATGCATCAGCCAGGTTCGATTCACGCTCCCGTCCCCCGTTTGATTCTTCGCCCTTCCCCAACCGCAGGTACCCGCCCAAGTCGAGACGTCGCGCGCAATCGGCGAGAGCCGGGCGCGAAACGAGAGTGGCCCGCCGCTTGGTGAGGTGGCCCTCGGCTTCATCGGGCAGAACGCGGTAGAGATACTCGGTGAGAATGACCTGCAACACGGCGTCTCCCAGGAACTCCAGGCGCTGATTATCGGCGGTCACCTTGCGCTGCTCGGCCGCGATGCTCGGGTGGGTGAGGGACTGCCCCAGCAATTCCTGGTCCTCAAATCGGTATCCGAGCTTTTCCTGCAACGCGTCCATTTGAGCCACTCTTAAAACCCAATTCCCAAATTCATCACAAATTCAAGGCGCCAGATCCCAAATCACCCCGGGGCCCCTTGGATTCTGGCTGGTTAGATTTATTTGCGATTTGGGTTCGAGATTTTCGCCACCCGCCAGCACCCCGCCCGCGACGGCGTTCCCTTCTGCTCGATAGGGGGTGGGGCGACCGACGGGACTCGAACCCGCGACAACCTGAACCACAATCAGGGGCTCTACCAACTGAGCTACGGCCACCGTCCTCGGAGGCCGGAAATTTAATGCTCCCCATCCGCGATTCAAGGCCAAAGAGGCAGCCGGGACCCGATTGCGAAACGCGGGGGCCGCCCCGGGGTTCCTAGGTTCCGTGCTTCGACAAGTAGTCCTTCACCTCCGGCTTGCCCAGCATCACCAGGGCCAGGATCGGGTAGACGAGGGCGAGGACGGATCCGACCACGGCCCCGCCTACCCCCAGCATCTGTTGAAACTGCACCACGCGGATTCAATTTGCTAAAGAATATTCTGGAACCGCAGAACAGGACGGCATTTTTGTTCTGAACGAAGCCCTTCAACCCTTGGAATCACGGGGGTTTGGTCAGAACGAAAATGCGTAAAACGTTGATTTACAGCCATGGGGCGATATTCGATAACAAATTGAATCCGCCCCATGTTGAACCCGCCCCCGCCTGGGCCGCCCGCCATTCCAGGGCCCGACAGACCGTCCATCGCCCCGTAATACCGGTTCATGGCAGGCATCACGACCACGAAATAGACCCCGACGTTGATGATTCTGAACACGATCGAACAGTACGAATAGCGATTCGAACTCGCCACGGCGTTCTTGCGCCGCTTTACGAGCTGGATCCCGGCCGTCAAAATCAGGATCGCGACCACCAGGCCCGTCAGGCCACCCAGCCAATAGCTGGGAAGGCTCTCGGAGATCATCGTAGTCATGGCCTCGAGGGACTGGATCACCGCCTTGGCAGCCGGGTCGGATGGACCCGCTTCCTTCGCCGCTGACTTGAGCACAAAATTCATCAAAGGCACCATCCCGACCGCCATCACGAAGTACATCAGGGATCCGAGGATCCCCATCGCACCGAAAACGATGTGAAGCACCCCGAAGACCTTCACTCGCTTCGGTTCCAGAAGTGGGGGCGCCTCCATCGGCGGCGGCTGCGGCAACATTTCTCCACCCATGATACGTGCGAATGTTAATCACACTTAATCAGCCTTGTCCAGCCGCTCCCTCCGCGTTGAACTCTCTCCAGACATAATGGCGGACGTCGAGCAAGCCCTCGCCAGCCTCGTGGCCGGCACCGAGAAAGTGATCTCCGAGAAGGAACTGGCCGACAAGCTGGCGGAGGGCCGACCCCTGCGCGTCAAGCTGGGGCTCGATCCCACCTCCCCGGATATCCACCTCGGCCACACCGTCGTCTTCGAAAAACTGCGCCAGTTCCAGGAGTTCGGGCACCTGGCCGTGCTCATTATTGGAGACTTCACCGCCACCATCGGTGATCCCTCCGGGCGCTCTGCCACCCGTCCTCCCCTCAGCCGTGAAGAAGTGCTCGCCAACGCCGAGACCTACACGACGCAAGCCTTCAAGGTCCTCGACCGCGACAGGACCGAGGTGGTCTTCAACGGCGACTGGTTTCGCAAGATGAACTTCGAGGATGTCCTGCGGCTCAATTCCGCGGTGACCATGCAGCAGATGCTCCAGCGCGAGGACTTCAAAGGTCGCATCAAGAAGGGACAGGAAGTGCGCCTGCACGAAATCCAGTACCCCCTCGTGCAGGGCTGGGACTCGGTGGAAGTGCACGCCGACGTCGAAATCGGCGGCACCGACCAGCTCTTCAATCTCCTCGTGGGCCGCGACCTCCAGGAGTCGGAGAGGCAAGCCCCGCAAGTGGTCATGACCCTTCCGCTGCTGGTGGGCACCGACGGGGTGAAGAAAATGTCGAAGTCCTACGACAACTACGTGGGCGTCTCGGAGCCTCCCAACGAAATGTTCGGAAAGCTCATGAGCATCTCGGACGACCTCATGGACCGCTACTACCTTCTCCTCTTGACCGAGACCCGCGATGCCTCGATGCACCCCATGGAGGCCAAGAAACAGCTCGCCGCCCGGATCACGACCCGCTTTCACAGCGAACAGGAG
>CAUZKZ010000254.1:0-8033 GCA_963580345.1 Verrucomicrobiia bacterium
AGAATTGGATCAACTGGAGGAGCCTGGCGGACAACCAATTGCTCTACTTCTACTTCGGAAACGACTGGGACTGGACCTCGAACCACAACTGGATGGCGGCCGGCCCAAAGGATCCCGGGGTTGGTGGCTGGCGCTTCTATTCCTGGGATGTCGACGTCTCGATGTATAACGTCAACGAGCACAACCTGGGTCGCAACACGCCCAACGGCGTCTTTCCCGCCATGATGAACCATGAGGAATTCCGGGTCTACTTCCGCGATCGGATTTACAAGCACTGCTTCCACGACGGCGTGCTGAGGGCGAATGGGCTCCGGGATGCCTTCGACTATCGCGTGGACGAACTCTGGACCGCCATCATTCCCGAGAGCGCACGCTGGCAGCCCGGGTCCACCCACAGCGCCCCCTGGGATCGCGATGGGGAATGGCAGGTTGAAATTGACTACATGCGGAACACCTTCTTTCCGGGCCGGACTGCTGTTCTGCTCGATCAGCTGCGGGCGCAGGGATGGTATCCGGTGGATGCTCCGGAGTTCACCCCCCACGGCGGAGCGGTAAATGCGGGCTTCTCGCCCATCATCAATGCGCCTTCGGGAAGGATTTACGTTACCACCGACGGGAGCGATCCGCGCCTTCCCGGCGGAGCGGTGAATCCCGTCGCTCAGGCCTACAACGGATCTTCCACCACCACCACCGCCATCGCCCGCAGCACCGACTGGAAGTATCTCGACGATGGGAGCGACCAGGGAATTGCCTGGCGCCTGCCCGCCTTCAATGACGCGGACTGGGCGGAGGGTCCGGCCGAACTCGGCTACGGCGACTCCGACGAACAGACTGTGGTCAGCTTCGGCCCGAATTCGGGCGACAAGCACATGACGACCTACTTCCGCCGCAAGTTCACGGTGCCAGACGCCTCGGAGGTTTCCGCCATCTTCATGGAATTGAAACGCGACGACGGCGCGGTGGTTTACCTGAACGGAACCGAGGCCTGGCGCTCCAACATGCCGGGCGGCGCGATCAATTCCGAGACGCCGGCCCTTGAAGGACAGCGTTCGCCCGGAGAGCACGCCTGGTACACCAAGAACGATGCTTCGGTCGCCCTCCTGGTGGATGGTGAAAACACCTTGGCGGTGGAGGTTCACCAGATTCTAGGCTCCAGTTCGGATCTGACCTTTGATTTCAGCCTGGGACTGACCCTGCCCACAAATCCCTCGCAACTGACCGTCAACGAGACCACCGTTCTCAATGCGCGGGTCCTGCAGGGTGGACAGTGGTCGGCCCTCAATGCGGTGGCCTACACCATCGGAGATCCCGCCGACGACACCAACCTGGCGGTGACCGAGTTCAGTTACCGGCCGTCCGAGCCAAGCGTCACGGAGGATCCCGGTGACATCTACAGCCGGGTCGACTTCGAGTTTGTCGAACTGCGCAACATCTCCAGCGCACCCATTCACCTCAACGATGTGCGCTTCACCGATGGGATCACTTTCGACTTTCATCTCAACCCGCTGATCGGGCTCGATCCCGGCGAAAACGTGCTCTTGGTCGAACACCGGGATGCATTTCTGGCGCGCTATCCCGGAGTCTCGCCCAGTGTGATCGCCGGAGAGTACAACGGCAATTTGAGCAACGACGGAGAGCGCATCGAGATCCTCGGGGCCAACGATGCGGTCATCCGATCCTTTACCTACAACGACAAAGCGCCCTGGCCGGAGGCAGCGGATGGCGACGGTAACAGCCTCGAACTCATCGATCCCCTCACCAATCCCGATCACGACGTGGCAGTCAACTGGCGCGCCTCTCATGGTGTTCACGGAACGCCCGACGGGATCTGGACCGCGCTCACCTTCCTCGGCTGGCGAGCGCTCAATTTCACCGCCGCGGAGTTGGCCGATCCGCTCATCTCGGGTCCCGACGCCGACATCGACCAGGATGGCCGGAGTAATTTCTTCGAATTTGCGCTGGGGACCGCCCCGGACGACTACATCAATCGCAACATGCTCCCGGAGGGTGGTATCGTGGAGGACGGAGGAGCGTTCTATCTCTCCCTGACCTACACCGAGTGGTCAGGTGCCTCGGGAGTGGCCTATACCGTGCAGCGCTCTGATGACCTCGCGAACTGGATGACGGGGCCGGGCTTTGTGCTCGAAGTGGGTGCGCCCATCGATAACGGTGATGGCACCCGCACACGGACCTTCCGCTCGACTACCCCGCTCGACAATCAGTCCCGCCAGTTCATGCGGCTCCAGGTGGCCAATTGAGGCGGGCATGTAAGAGACTGGCGCTCGGTTCAATCGGATAGGTCTGGCCGTTGACCGTGATGGTCCCCGTCCCAAATCCGGTTTCCGGGTTGATAACGAGTTCAGGAGGTGCAGGGAGGATGGATTAGTGCAAAGACGGCAAGAAGAGCTTGGAGCGATTGCATATTCTCCCAGCCTGCCACGCTGCCTGAGGCAGGGGAAGCAGCACGATTACGCACTCCTCGACGGCCGAACGGATTCCTGTTATATGAACCCGCATGACGAGACGTGTAACCCTCCCCCCGAGCTCCCTCTTCACCGGCTGCGAGTACAAGGGCAAGCCTGCGAGCGAATCGGACGCTGAATCGTCGGAACTCCGATCACGGCGAATGGCAGGTGCTCTCGCCGGAGCGATCGTGGCGTGCCTTGTCCACGGCAGCGTAGCCGCGGACGACTGGCCGATGTGGCGATACGATGCGGCCCGGGGGGCATCGACACCGCATGCACTGCCCGACTCGATGGAGTTGCTGTGGTCCCGGAAGCTGCCGCCGGCGCGGACCGCCTGGCCGAAGACCCAGGACAAGATTCAGTTTGATGCCGTTCCGCAGCCGGTGGTGATGGGAAAGCGGGTGTTTGTTCCCTCCACGGTGAACGACAGCGTGTCGGCGTATGATTCGGGAACCGGCGAACTGCTGTGGCGGTTCTTTGCGGAGGCGCCGGTGAGGTTCGCTCCGGTCGGCTACGAGGATCGGGTCTATTTCGTCTCGGATGACGGCCATCTCTATTGTGTCAGTGCCGATGCCGGGACGCTTCACTGGAAGGTGAACGGCGGTCCGGCGGAGCGGAAGGTGCTCGGTAGCCACAGGCTGGTCTCGAGCTGGCCGGCGCGTGGCGGCCCGGTTGTGAGTGACGGACGGGTGTATTTTGGCGCGAGCATCTGGTCCTTCATGGGGATATTCATCCACGCGGTGGACGCGATGAGCGGGGAGATCATCTGGACGAACAGCGGTGACGGGATGAACTACACGGTGCAACCGCACGGCGCCCCGTCGTTTGCCTCGGTGGTTCCGCAGGGTCATCTTGCGATAGCGGGTGATCACCTGGTGGTGCCGGGCGGGCGCTCGACGCCGGCGGTGTTCGACCTCGTGACCGGCAGGATGAAGCACTTCGTTTTCGACAAGAAGAACGGTGGGCATCACGTGATGGCCGGGCGCGACCTCTACTTCGTGGCGGGCGGGGCCTACAGCATGGAAACCGGGCAGCGGGTGTCGAACGAGAATCCCCGGATGGCGGATCGCGACACGCTGGTGTTTCAAGATGGGAAATCGATTTACGGACGGAGTGCGGAAGCGAAGGTGGTCAAGAAGACGGCGAAGGACAAAAAGAAGGAAGTCAGGGGCTACATCCGCGAAACCCAATTCACGATCGATCCCCGGGACGGTCCTTCCAGGGCATTCATCAAGGCGGGGGACCGGGTGTATGCGGCCGGAAACGGCAAGGTGGCCGCCTATGATGTGAGGGGCGCGAAGGATGAGCAGAGGCCGGCATGGATGGCGGATATCGAGGGGACGGTGCATCACATGCTGGCGGCCGACGGGAAACTCCTGGTGGTCACCGGGGAGGGGAGGATCGATTGTTTTGGCACGCGCAGAGCGGGTCAACCGGCAGGGGTTCTCCATGGCATTGCCGAGGTCGAAAGGCCGGCCGCTCCGACCGGGGGGGACCGTTTCACCAGGTTGGTTGATGGGTTGATGAGGGATCCGGAGTTCCGGAAGGGATACGGGGTTGCCCTGGGTTTCGCGTCCGGACGTATGATTGCGGAGGTGCTCGATCAATCGAGCCTGCACCTGGTCGTCCTCGACCGCTCTCCGGAGAAGGTCGATTCTGTCCGCCGTGGTTTCGACCGCGCGGGGATCTACGGTATTCGGCTGTCGGCGCATGTCGGCGATGTGGCGACGACCCGCCTCCCGCCTTACTTCGCCTCGCTGATCATCTGCGAGGATCTGACGGCGGCTGGGTTCGAGCCGGGTGGCCGGGAATTCGTCGGGAATGTGTTCCGCTCTCTCCGTCCCTACGGAGGGATGGCGATGTTCCCGAGTTCGCGCGAGCAGCACGAGGCGATCGCGGGGATCGTTGCGGGATCGGAGGGGTTGAAACAGGCGCGGGTCGACTGGAAGGACGGCGTGACGCGGTTGGTCCGCGAGGGGGCCCTGCCGGAGACCGACGACTGGACGCATCAGTATGGGAATCCGGGACAAACCGTGGTGTCGAAGGACAAACTGGTGAAGGCGCCGCTGGGCCTGTTGTGGTTTGGCGGACCGGATCACGAAGGAGTGTTGCCGCGGCACGGTCACGGGCCGTCGCCGCAGGTGGCGGGCGGACGCTTGTTCATCGAGGGGGCGGACATGTTGCGCGCAGTGGACGTGTATACCGGTCGGATGATCTGGCAGCGGGAGTTACCGGGATTAGGGAGCTATTACAACACGACGGCTCACTTCGCGGG
Organism: Verrucomicrobiia bacterium; assembly: GCA_963580345.1. Classification (GTDB taxonomy): domain Bacteria; phylum Verrucomicrobiota; class Verrucomicrobiia; order Verrucomicrobiales; family Akkermansiaceae; genus Roseibacillus_B. The sequence continues at coordinate 4,741 of CAUZKZ010000254.1, forward strand.
TGCCGGCGAGATCGGCAGCAACTATGTTTCTTTACCCGACCGGATCTATGCGATTCATGAAGAGAGAATCCTGGAACTCGCTACGGCCACCGGGGCGACCCTGAAGTCATTCGTCCTTGATGAAGTGCGGAAAGAGGGGGAGCGCCCGCCGCACTGGGGCTACATCGGCGTGCAGGACCGGTACCTCATCGCGACATCCTCTCCGGTGAGCGTGACGGTGACCAAGGGACAGGGCGCGAAGAAGGCCAAGCCCGCCGTGAAGAAGCGGATGGACATCCTGGAGATGCTCAGGGAGGCCAAGTATGCCTCCGGCAGTCGACGCCTGGTCGTCTATGACCGGCACACCGGCAGGTTGCTTTGGAAACGCGACGCGGCGCTCAATTTCCGCCATAACAACATCGCGGTGAGTGAGGACACAATCTTCTGCATCGATGCGATCACCGAGGGCAAGCTGAGGAAGGCGGGTGTCACCGGAGTGGCACCCGATGCCAGGCCGACACTCCATGCCCTGGATTTGAAGACCGGGGTGGAGCGTTGGAAGACGAGCGAGAATGTGTTCGGGACCTTCCTCAACTACTCCGCGGAGCACGATATCCTGTTGCAGGCCGGCAGCAAGTACCGGGACCGGGCCGAGGACGATATCGGGAAGGGAATGATGGCATTGCGCGGCACGACCGGGGAGGTGGTATGGCACAACCGGGAGCTGGAACACGGCGGCCCCTGCCTGCTGTGGCGGGACCGGATCATCACCAACGGTGGTGGCGGGTTTGCGCTGGAGCTCCTCACCGGAAAGCGAACCGGTTGGAGCTACCAGCGGATGTACGGCTGCAACACCGCGATCGGCAGCGAGCACCTGCTCACCTTCCGCTCCGGCGCGGCCGGCTTCTACGACATGGCCGGGGACGGTGGGACCGGCAACATCGGCGGATTTCGTTCGAGCTGTACCGCCAACCTGATCGTGGCCAACGGCGTGCTCAGCGCGCCCGACTACACCCGCACCTGCTCGTGCGCCTATCAGAACCAGACATCACTGGCATTGATCCACATGCCGGATGCTGAGTTCTGGACCTTCGGCGCGAAGCACGCAGCGGGCCGGATCGGGATCAACTTCGGCGCGCCCGGCGACCGGCGCGACCGGGAGGGGACGCTGTGGACGGACTTTCCGAGCGTGGGCGGGCCTTCGAATGATGTGGCCGTTTCGGTCGAGCCGGCGAACCCCGGAGTTTTCCGGATTCATTCCGCCGTGATTCACGGTGAGGAGTTGAAGTGGGTGGCGGCTTCCGGGTTGTCGGGCGTGGAGTCGATTTCCCTCCCGGTGGAACGAAAGGGAGCTTACCGGATCCGCCTCCTGTTCGCAGAACCGGAGGAGGATGCCAGGCCGGGGGATCGAGTGATGGATGTCACTGTCGAGGGAGAGACGGTCCTGGAGGGTCTCGATGTTGTCGAGCAGGCCGGTGGGCCGTTGCGAGTGCTGGTCCGGGAATTCGATGCCGAGCCCGGGGATGGCAGGATCGTGATCGGGCTCACCGCCCGCGGTTTGCGCCCGACACTGATCAGTGGAGTTGAACTGGTCCGGCGATAGGCCTGGCGGCCGGAGCCCTCAACGAGGACCCGTTACGCGACCGATGAAACAGCGCCGATGCGGGAGCGTGTGCCCATGATAGGGTGGAAGAACGGCCGGTTGACCTTGACGACGACCGGCTCCTTCGGACCAGGTAAGGCGGATTTCGGTTCCATCACCACTGCGCCGGGTGGCTTTGGGCTATCGCTGGAAGGCTTTACGCTTTCACTCGGCGCCGTTGGGTTCCCACTGGATGAATCCGAACCTTCGGATGAAGGCTTCTCACCACACCCAACAACCAGCAGCGCAGCAAACAGCAGAACGATTCCCTTCATAGCTCCGGGGTGCACACGCCTACACCCTGATCCCGATCTCCTCCGCGACAACTTCTGACGTTTTGATCAAGGTGTCACAGTGAAACCTTGCTCGGCACCCCCCAGGCGCAGGGGGCAAGCGGGGAGAGGGGCAGTCTGCCTTCGTGAGGGGTTGGAGGCGCTGAGAGTTTGCATGGAGTTCAGAAACGAGGGATGGCCTCGACTCTTTCTCTCCGATCACCTTCACCCTCAAAAAAATGAGTTGCGCGAGTCATGGGAAGAGAGGATCGCAGTCGAAGACGGTCTCGGCCCGTTGTAGTAATTGGTCGATGCGTCCGGCTTGCCGGGGACTGGGCGCGAGCGAGTAGCGACGGAGGTGCCAACCTGCCATCGCGAGGGGAGTCCAGCGAAGGAAGAGCGGCAGGCTCTCGCGTTCGCCCGGATCGAGAGGCCGGCCCGCTTCGTATCCCGCCAGGAAGCTGCGGGCGAGGTCTGGGCGCCATTCTTCGGCGACGTAGCAGAATCCGTGCATCGCCATGGCGAGATCGAACAGGTAGTGGTCGACACAGGCTTCCTCCCAGTCGAGCACCGCTACCAGGTTGCCCTCCCGGAAGATGGTGTTGTCGGGAAAGAGGTCGCCGTGCACCAGGCCGGTGGGAAGATTCGAATCGTGCACCTCGGGTGCCAGCAGATCCATCACCTGCAGGAAGTGCCGGGCCGAACTCGTCCCCGTCTCGCGCAGGGAGTCCGCAATCGTGAGGGTGGTCCGCACCGAGAGCAGGTTCTCGCGATCCCCATCCTTCCAGGGTCGCTCCGGGATCTGGTGGAGCCGAGCCGCCAGTTCTCCCATTCCGCGCGCGGTTGCGGGGAGTGGCTCCGGTTCCTCTCCGTCCACGAAGGGAAACACGACCCATGGAGCAGGGTGTTCCCGATTCGGTGTGCACATCGCCCTCCCGTTGGGATCGCGGAGGGGAGCGACCACCGGAAGGCCCTGCGCATCCAGCCAGTCGATCAATCGAAGCTCGTGGGTGATCTTCTCCGCCGGTTGCTCGGTGTAGCGCCGCAGGACGTAAGCTCCCCGATCCGTGTCGAGCCGGGCATTGAAGTTCGAGTAGCCTTGATGCGGCAGAGCCTCGAGTTGCCGGACCTCGCCAAGCTCGAACTGCCGGCAAACCTGTTCCCCGGCAGACCAGAGCTCGGACTGCGAAGGGGTGACGATCATGCCGAGGCAGTCTCCGCTCCCGCCAGCGGTGCGTCACGCTCGCAGTTCCTCAACCGCAGCCTATTTTCCGGCCGCAAGTTTCGCCACCTTCTGCGGCTTCGATTGCTAAGAAATCGCTTTTTCAGGGCGGGTTCGTAGGGAGGCCCAGGGCCCGGGGAAGGTGGGGGTGCAGTTACGCGCAGGCGCTAAGTGATGT
>CAUZKZ010000255.1:0-7976 GCA_963580345.1 Verrucomicrobiia bacterium
TTCTGACCAAACCCCCGTGATTCCAAGGGTTGGAGGGCTTCGTTCAGAACAAAAATGCCGTCCTGTTCTGCGGTTCCAGATTATTCTTTAGCAAATTGAATCCGCGGAGGGTAAAGCTGATTTTTTCCGGACTTATCACCAATTATTGGCTTTGGGAGAGGGGGGGATTACCGGGGCCGGCCTGGTTTGGTGGCTGGGCCGGGGTTTTTCGGCCCCGTGCGCGGGAGGAACGGTTTGATGGTGACCTTCACGGGGGTGCCGACTTTGGGGATACGCTTGGTGCTGGGGAGCCAGACGTCATCGAAATTTCCGTCCTTGCCGGGCCAGTTGAACAGGGACGCGTTGTTGGTGAAGAGGGCCACGATGTCGCCCGAGGCTTCGGCCTGGAAGGAATTGTTGTGAAGGTAGGAGCCGCCGTAGACCCACGGAAGGGGGGGGAGGGATTTCCCGGAGACGGTGTAGGTCACCCAGTCGTTGAGGCTGGCCCTGGCTGGCTTGTCGTCTTGGCCGGCCCACTGCAGGAGAATTTCGGCGCGGGCGGCATTCCTTGTCTCTTCCGGCACCTTCGGAAATTTTTTGGTCGGGCGGAAGTCTTCGTCCAGGATGGGGAAGAGTTCCTTGGACTCCTTGTAGCCGAGGAGCTTGAGAGCGATGTTGAGATGAAAGGGGCGGGCTTTGGTGATGAGGATGGCCTCGTGGATCTTGCCGTTGCGGTGGACGATGGCGTACTCGAGGGGCCCGTCCTGCATGTTGACCTCGGCCTGGAAGGTGATCTCGCGGGATTTCTGGTCGAAAGTGACGAGCCCCACTTCGAACTTTCCGTTGCCGAGATTGCGGACCGCAGGCTTTTCGGTGGCAGGGGCCTTGTCGCCCGGCTGGTCCTCCTGGGCAAGGGCCAGGGTGGCGGAGAAAAGGATGGCGGAAATCGCTCGGAGCATGACTTGATGATGGGACCAATCGACGAAACTGTCAAAGGAGCACGGCGCTGCTTCCTGTTGATAACGCTCCGGGGCCCAATTCCTTAGCGCCCGGGTCAGTTTTGTCCGCGGGCCGCCGGGGGCCGCAGGAGGGATTCCGCAAAGGTCTTCCAGTGCAGGCGCGTGACTTGGCGCTGGAAATTGACTTCCGGCTGGTCGGGTTGGCTGGCGGGACGCGGGGGCACGATTCCCCCGGAATTCCCAATGCCTTGACGCACGATCTGGTAGACACTGGACAGAAGCCCTCGCCGATAGCTCTCGGTCTGGTCGTCCTGCGGAGTGGTGGACTGCAGGCCGCTCTGGTTTTTCTCCGCTTTGCCGGTGCCGGAGAAATAGACCGCGATGGGCGCATTGGCGGGGGCCTTCTTGCCGCGGGAGGTCGTGATGCGCGGTGTGACGAGCAGGGTGTAGTCGGCATCCCGGCGGATGAACTCGGCTACCTTCTGGGCGGCCTCCTTGAGGTTTCCGCTGACGCGGCGGGAGGTGCCGAGCTGGATCAGGATCGGGACGTCCCCCTCCGGATCGATATTCCAATGGGTGAGGGTAGGGCGGATTCGCGCGATGGAATCTTCGGCGGTGGTGCGTTCCACCGTGGAGGGATGACAGGAGTCGATGACGCGCTCCCAGGCGAGGAGGGAGCGCTCCCACTGACCCTGCACCTCGAGCTCGGTGGCGAGACGGATCAGGTACCCGGCGCCCTTGGCGGCGTGTTCGGAGTACTCCACGAGGCCGGGCGCGCTATCGAGGTCCCCGAATTCGAGTTGAGGCTGGTCGGGTTTGGGCGGTTCGGGGGTGGGTTTCAGGCTTTGGACCTGCGCCGTGAGGATGGGATTTGGAATGATTTCCTCCACGCCTGCTTCCGTCATGAAGCTAGGCAGGGGCTTCACCGTGCCCGTAGGGGTGGTGAAATCCATGCTCTTGGTCCGCACCCACCAGAATGTTGCCACTGCCAGGAGCGCAACCAATATCGCAACCGGAATAGGAACCCGCACGCCCGGGAAACATCGCTCATGGGCGCAGCAATGCAAGCCAGCAAGAGGTCGAAGGCCTGAAAGGGGAAGATCGTTTCAAGGCCCGGAAGCCGGCGTCCGGGTCGGCGATCACGTGGATCGAGAGATTCTTGGGTCCCTGGCCCCGGCCATCACGCGGATCATGCAATTTTGCCCTCAAGGCAATTGACCGTTATCTCCGGTCGGCGCTCTTCACCTGGAGGGCGCGTTTGCCGACCCGCCCGCGGAGGTAGTGCAGCTTGGCGCGGCGCACCTTGCCCCGGCCGGTCACTTCGACCTGGGCGATGCGCGGGGAGTGGATCGGGAAGACCCGCTCCACGCCTTCGCCGTAGGAGATCTTGCGGACCGTGAAAGCCTTGTTCAACCCGCTGCCGCGCTTTGCGATCACGACGCCGGCGAAGAGCTGGATACGCTCCTTGCCGCCTTCCCGGACGCGGGTGTGGACCTTGACAGTGTCGCCCACGTTGAAATCGGCGACCTCTTCCTTCATTTGCTCTAGCTCGATCTTGCGGATGACGTCCATGGGGGTTTGAGGATAGAAGTTCGGGGCGGGCGCTGGGAGCACGAAGGGCCGGGAGGGCTACACGATGCCCCCCGGAGATGCAATTGTTTTTTCCCCCCGGGCCGGCCGGCATCACAGCGGGTAGAGGATGCGGCCGCAATTCTCGCAGTTCACGAGTTCCTGGCCGCCCTGCACCCGGACCATGGTCGCCGGCGTGGCTCGCACGTGGCAGCCCTCGCACTGGCGGGTCGGGGAAATGGGCACCACCACCGGGGCGCCCCGCAGCTTCAGGAGCCGGTCGTAGAGCGAGAGAATTTCCTCGTCGAAGCCGCCCGCCAAATCGGCCCGCTCGGCGTCCAGCCCCTCAACTTCCGTGGTGAAGATCCGGGAGCGCTGGTCGAGGGTCCCGATCTCCTCGTCCACCCCGCGCTCGGTGGCAGCGTGGGCGGCCTCTGCCTCGGCGAGGGCGGAGCGGAGGCGGTCGCCCTGCTCCATCAGCTCAAGCTCCTTCGTCTCGAGGCCATCGACCTCGTTACTGTATCGAGTCACTTCGTGACTGAGGGCCTGGAATTCTTCGTTTTTGCGTGTCTCGAACTGTTGCCGTCTGAGGCGTGCGATGGTCTCTGTCCGGGTTCCGACATCCAGTTCGAGATTCTTGATGGCAACCTCGTTTGCCTGGACGGCGGCCTTTGCATCGTCCACCGCCCGCTGATTTTGGGCCAGCCGGCCGCGTGCCTGCTCCTGCTCCCTCGGGATGCGTTCGAGCTCCTTGCGCAGCTCCTGGAGGCGCAGATCGCGTTGCTGCAGCTGCAGGAGGGCGTCGATATCGGGCGGCATTGGCCCTTCCTAGCCGCTGGACGCGGCGGGTCAAGAGCCGGGGCAGGCCCGTCTCCTCCTCGCTGCCTCGCCGGGACAACGGGGAATGTTCGAACGGAATGTGTTGAAACTGGGTCCTGTAACGGGGAACCTGTCGCTGCGCACCCGCACTACTTCTCTATGACCCTCCGCATTCAGTGCCCGGCTTGTCAGCGGCAATTCAAGGTCAGCGACGAACTGAAGGGGCGCACGGTGGAATGCGGGGCATGCGAGAACCAGTTCGTGGTGGACGACCACTCGGTGGTGCCCCAGCGGGATCGTTACTTCCCCGGCGACATCAAGAAGCCCGGGCTCGACCACTATGGCCGCGCCCCTTCCGCGGGGTCGGAGCAACCGGTGCGCTTCGCCACCGCGACCTACGATGACCATGCCACCGCGGCCGACGTCACCCCGCTCTCCCCTCAGCGAATGTTTGCGGGCGCCCTGGGGGTCGTGATCCAGATCCTATTCGCCGTGATCCTGCTCTTCGGATCGCAGGAGGACGGGATCCTGAAGGATATGGCTCACGAGAAGCGCATCGTCCTGGCGGCCTTCGTCGCCGTGGTGGGTGCGGCGCTCATCATCTATGGCAATTTTCACCGCAAGAAACAGGCCGCGCTGACCTGCGTCGCCTTGGCCGCGGTGGTGTTGTTGCTGGCAGTCTTCCTCCCAGTTCCGAAGACCATCGAGAACCTGGAGGGCTCGAATCCGAACCGGATCGTCCCTGGCCCGGCAGTTCCCGATCCGGCTTCCCGCAAATTGACCGAACTGGAGGCGAGAGAAGCGATGGGGTACGGTCCGGTTGCGAAAGCATTCCAGAATTTCGGTTACGAATCGGTGGTCGCGCTGTGGGCGCCGACCATGAAGGAACGCTTCAAGTATCAGGTGCAGCGGTACCTGCATCGCGAGGCGGGAACCGCCGAGCGCCCCTCGTATTACAACCGAAAGGACGGGGGGCTCATCGTGATCGAGGGAACCAAGCTTGGCTTGCCGGAGATCGAGGCGGTGGTGGAGCGGTTCGCGAGAGTCGATGAGGTCTATCCCGAGTTGAGGGTCCTCAAGATCTCGATTGAAGGAGCGCGCCTCCTCGATCCCAGCCCGGAACTGGAGCGCAAGCTCATTGATACCGAGCACCCGTCATTTTATGCGCTCAACCAGTCCGAGCTCGATCACATCGATATAGACCGGGTGCGCGAGGCGGCCCAACGTCTCGCCGATGTTGAGCCGAAGCGCTTTCGCCCCGAGATTGCGAAACGGCTCATGAAATTGCTGCAGGACAGCAAGGATACCGAGTTCCAGGCTACGATCTGCAATGCCATCCTGGTGTGGTCCGAACCGGGCGACGGCGCGGAGCAGGCGGTGGCGCGGGTGGCCAAGAATCTCCTTGCGACCGAAGCGCAGGTGCCACGCAGCATGATCGGGTTTCTCCTCGCCCGCAAGGCGCCGGAAGTCGTTCCCCTCCTCGAAGCGCTCTGGAAAAAGGAGCCCAGCACCTGGGAGCCTATCCTGGTGGACGTCGGCAAGGACGCGGAGAGTACCGTTGCGCCGTACTTGCGATCCAAGGACCGTAGCCTGAAGAGATCGGCGATCATCATTCTCCGGCGGGTCGGAACCTCCGCCAGCCTTCCCGCCCTCCGCAAGGCGCTGCAGGGAGATGAGGACGAGGAGATGAGGGCGCTCCTGAGGACCGCCATCGAGTCGATCCAGGGGCAGTAGCCCGGCGCATTCAGGGCAGACGCAGGGCCAGGTATCCGGTGCGGCCGCGGCTGTAGACGTAGAGCTTGTTGATCCCCTTGTGCTGCGCCTCGCGGGCGAGAGGGAGGGTCGTGGCGGGGCGGGCGTTCACATCGAGAATCACGAGTCCCCGCCGAATATGCGCTGCCGAGGGCCGCTTCCGGAGGGACTTCCCGCCCGGCGGGGGGGTGGAGGAAAAGCGGCTTGCAGGGCCCAAGGGGATTTGCATAGTTCCGCCCTGCCTCCGCTGCGGAGCGCAAGCATGCTTGCTGGTGCGCCCTCCTCCCGAGACCGATCCGAGCCCTTGGTTCATCCGTAACGAGACACCCACGGACGAAGCGAGACGCTCCGGATTCGGTGCCGTCGGGCCGGGGCGGCACGGTGAGAATCTTGCGGAACAAGCAGCCGGGGTCACGACGCTCCAAGAAGCGACCAATCGACTCACGAACATGCCGACCAGATGATGACAGTGGACGTAAAACAGATCGGAGAACGGGTGGAGCGGGAGAGCGCAGTTCTCTCCCGCATCCGCAGCGAGGCCCACAAGGTGATCGTGGGTCAGGAGGTCCTGCTCGACCGCCTGCTCATGGCCCTCCTGTGCAACCAGCACGTCTTGATCGAAGGGGTGCCGGGGCTCGCCAAGACTCTCTCGGTGACGACCCTGGCGAAAATGATCCAGGGCAGCTTTCGGAGAATTCAGTTCACCCCGGACCTCCTGCCCGCGGACGTGGTCGGCACCCTCATCTACAATCCGAAGAGCGGGGAGTTCAGCATCAAGAAGGGGCCCGTGTTCGCCAATGTGATTCTCGCCGACGAGATCAACCGCGCCCCCGCCAAGGTGCAGAGCGCCCTGCTGGAGGCCATGCAGGAACGGCAGGTCACGATCGGGGACGAGACCTTCGCGCTCGATGATCCCTTCATGGTCCTGGCAACCCAGAACCCGATCGAACAGGAAGGAACCTATCCGCTGCCGGAAGCGCAGGTCGATCGATTCATGATGAAGCTCAAGGTCGTGTATCCGGACAAGTCCCAGGAACGGGAGATCCTGCGGCGCATGGCGCGGACCAGGCCCGACCTGAGAGTGGATCCGGTCATCACTCCGGGAGACGTCCTGCGCCTGCGCGCCCTCGCAGACGAGATCTTCATGGACGAGAAGATCGAGGAGTACATCGTGGACCTGATCGAGGCGACGCGCAATCCGGAGGCTTACAAGCTCGAGATCCGCGATCTCATCCGCTACGGCGCCTCTCCGCGCGCCACGATTTTCCTGACCATGGCGGCGCGGGCCAATGCCCTGATCGAGGGGAGGGGCTACGTGACGCCGCAGGACGTCAAGACCATCGCGCCCGACGTCCTGCGCCACCGGGTCATCCTGACCTACGAGGCCGAGGCGGAAGAGAAGAGTTCCGAAGACATCATCGAAGAGATCCTCGCCAACGTGCCGGTTCCGTGAAGCGCAGCGCAAACCATTCCGAGCCATGATTCCCCGGGAACTGGCAAAGAAGATCCGGTACATCCAGATCTACACCAGCAAGGCGGTCAACGACCTCCTGGCGGGCGAGTACCACAGCGTCTTCAAGGGCCAGGGGATGGAGTTCGAGGAAGTCCGCGAGTACCAGATTGGCGACGAAGTGCGCTCCATCGACTGGAACGTGACAGCACGGATGGGAGAGCCCTTCGTGAAGCGGTTCCGGGAGGAACGCGAACTCACGGTCCTGTTCGCGGTGGATCTTTCGGCATCCGGCGAGTTCGGAAGCACCGACAAGTTGAAGAACGAAGTGGCGGCCGAGGTCTGCGCCCTGCTGGCATTTTCGGCGATCAAGAACAACGACAAGGTCGGGCTGGTGGTCTTTACCGACACGGTGGAGCTTTTCGTGCCACCTGCCAAGGGGACTTCGCACGTCCTGCGGCTCATTCGCGACCTGCTGGGATTCAAGCCCCGCCAGGCGCGCACCGACATCGCGGCGGCGGTCGACTACCTCGGCAGGGTGGCGCAGCGGAAGGCGGTGGTCTTTCTCGTTTCGGACTTCCTGGAATCGGGGTTCGAGCGGTCCCTGCGCACGGTGGGCAAGCGGCACGACGTGATCGCGGTCTCGATCGCGGATCCGGTCGAGATGAAGATGCCGAACGTGGGACTGGTGGAATTGGAGGATGCCGAGACCGGGGAGCTGATCCAGATCGACACCGGCAGCGCGGCCTTCCGGCGACGTTATGAGGGATTGGGTGCGGAGCGGAAAGGGAGCTTGAAGGAACTCTTTCGCGGAATGGACATCGATCAGATCGAGATCGTGACCGGGCGGGATTATGTCCGCGACCTGGTGGCCTTTTTCAGAACGCGAGAAAGGAGGGCGCAATGGTAGATTCCGGTTCCAGACGAACCCTGGTGGATGCCGGCGTCCCGGCCGGCATGTCCGGGCTCCGGATCGGCGTCCCTCCCTGGTGGATGCCGGCGTCCCGGCCGGCATGGACCGGGCTGATTTGAACATCGTTGACCAATGACTGACTCAGACGACAAGAATCTGGACTTCACTCTGCCGGAGCGGGCCGCTCCGCGACCGACCAAGGGTGGGGGAGGGGTGGCGATCCTCCTGGTTCTGCTCCTTCTCCTGGTGGGAGGAAATTTCTACCTGACGTGGAAGCGATCCGAGGCGGCGCCGCAACCGGCGGCGGCACGGACCGGACTTCCCGCCGAAGACCTGAAGCAACTCGCCCTCAAGCTGGAGAAGCAGGGGCTCAACACCGCGGCGGCAGGGGTCTGGAAGGAGTTCCTGCAGGCCGCGGCCGGGGAGGAGGTGAAGGCCTCCTCGATCTGGTACCGGATCGGCACCCTCTACCAGGCCGCGGACGCGCACGAACCGGCGCTGGAGGCCTTCTATCGTTCCGAGAGTGTCGGCGGAG
>CAUZKZ010000256.1:0-7963 GCA_963580345.1 Verrucomicrobiia bacterium
CCTCCGCAATGGCGGCCGGATCGATCAACTCGGCGGCACTGCCACGGCCATCGGCGCGCCCCGGCCACGAGCCGGCATCCTTGTAGTTCACCGTGAGAAGCGGGTCCCCGGAGGCATCGTTCACCACGATGGCCTCACTATTGTTGCGGAGCATTCCGGACCATTCGCCGCCCACCACGATCCCGGGGAAATACCACGGCGAAATGACGGTCGAATAACGCGAGGCGAAGGATGCCGCGTCCTCAACCACTACGATATGACCACCCGGTGGAACGACCGACCCGAGTGGAAAGGTGAAATCCACTGCCTCGGAAATTGTCACGCCGCCAAAGTCGACCGACGCCGCAGAGGTGTTCTTGAATTCGATGTACTCGTAGTCATCCAGGTCATATGCATGGTAATTCACCTCGCTGATGGTTATATTCGAGGTCGCGGCCGGCTGGGTGCCGATGATGACGAAGCCCGCCTCGTTCAAGGCCGACCAGGTCGAGCCATTGAACACCCGGGTGCGAAGTACGGTGGCCGAATCAATGACGATCTTCCCGGCCTGGAACACCTCCGCACTCGGATTGACCGTCCCACGGGAGAGCCGCGGGTCGCTGCCGTCGGTGGTATAGTAAATCCTTCCGCTAGGAGCACTGAGCGACGGAGTGTGCCCGGCCGCCACGAATCCGCCCCGCTGGTCGAACTCCGGCGCCTCGAGCGGATACCAGTCCGGGCGCGCTCGCAATTGGTTCAACAGGTTGTCGGTCCGGACCAGGAAGTATCCGGCCATGCGATTCAGTTCGGCCTGCCACTCCCCATCCCGATCCCAGGGCGGACTGGCCGCTCCGCCCTGCCACCGGGCGGTCTCGGCGATGATGCTGGTGCGGATCTGGTCCGCGCGGAATCGGTGCGCCCCTGCCACCCGGCGCGAGGTGAGAACCCCACGGTGAAAGCAATGCTTGTAAACCCGATCGCGAAAGAGAACCCGGAAATCCTCATCCCTCATCATGATCCCGAAGAGGCCATCCGGGACGTCTTTTTGGAGGACGTTGGCCGCGGGGTCCTGCAGGCAGATATCGGAATCCCAGCCGAAAAACTTCCAACCCCCGGAAGGTGACCCGGACCGATTGGGACCGCCCGCCATCCAGTTCTGGTTCGGATTCCAGTCCCACGGATTCCCGGCGTAAAAATTGAGGAGCTGGTAATCGGCCAGGTTTTCGAGGTCGATCCAGCGCATCGCCGCCCCATAATTGGTATTGGCCGCCGACTTCAGCGCCGACCAGGCCGCCTGCCAGTTGTCGCTTCCTGCCTTTGAGGTGTTCGCCCCGTTAGTGTACTCGTAGTCCACGGCCTCCCCGGGAAGGTAGGAGGCCAGAAAATCGTCGTTCGGCCACTCGTGAAGGTGGTAGTGCCCGTGATAGGCTCCGTTCACGTAGAGGTGCGCCCATCGCCCGTGCAACGATTCGTGCCCCATCAGGAATTGCATATCGGCGATCCATCGGTTCCGCAGGTACTGTGCATCGCCCCTCTGGGGGCCGCCGCTGTTGGAAGGATTGCCCGGGTTCGCCAACCAGAAAAACGAGTCATGGGAACCACTGCGCAAGTTCAGGCGGTCGAAAACGTCCGTCGCACCCGTGCTGTAGGGATGATCCTTGAAGAGGTCATAGCGAAGCTTAGAATTCCCGTACTCTCCCCGGAAATACAGGCGAAAGTTGTTCTTCGGTGAGCCGACGCTGTGCCCACCGACCAATTTCACGCCACAGTCAATCTGAAAGCCGGCTTCCGACCCGTCCGGAGTGAAAAATTCGACCGACCGCTCGGACTCGACGCTTCCCGGTAGTCCCCCCACGATCGAGATGGCGGGCTGGGCCAGGAGCGCATCGTCCATGAGCGGACCGTAGGTGGGATGATTCGTGATGCTCGATCGAAACACGGTCTGTCCCACCACTCCGTCGGTGGAGGGGCCTGCCGCCCCGTTGACGAAAAGGTACGTATGCGTGTCCACCTTCTGAACCGCGGCCGAAGGGTGAATCGCGATGGCGCGCACGATGCGCGTCCCGCGATCGTCCCCCAACGGGTCCGGACGAATCAGGATCGGCTCGCCGTAGATCGATCCGTTCGTTGCGGACGGCTTTGATCCGTCGGTGGTATAACGGATCGTTGAACCCGGAACCGCAGAGGTGAGACGTACCCGGAAGCGCTCCTCGTAGAATCCCCGCCCGGAGCTGAACGAGACCTCGTTCAATCCGAACTCGAATGCCCTGCCGTTCCTCGTCCCGGCCGTGGGGACCAGGAACCCCTGGTCCGTGCGGGAGCCACTGTAACCGAAGGAGAGATCCGGAAACTGCGGCGCAAAGGCATATTGATCCGCGATCGTGACGCCGTCCGGCATCACCAGCGCCAGAAACTCTCCCCCACTCCCCAGCTCGAAGTTGGCATGGAGCTCCCGTCCCGCTCTGGCCCGGTTTTTCCCGGAGGCAAAGACCACCAGGTAGTCGTCGGGTTGCAATTCGACGGATGGAAACCGCCACTTGGCAAGGTCCCCGCGATCGTCGGTAAGGGACCAGCCATCCAGATTCACGGTGACGTCCTGCCCGTTGTAAATCTCGATCCAATCCGATGAATCGCGATCTTCGTCCTGTATCCCGTCGGTATTGCTGGCCAGGAATTCGTTGATTCGGAGACTCGGAGCGAGGACCTCGATGCGAAACGACTTCTCATGGGAGGCTCCTGACAAATCGGTGGTGCGAATCCGCAGATCAAGGCTGGCGTGCCCCGCGGGAACCGGCTCAGCGAGGCGGAGCTCGTTGTCGTTCACGATCGTGAAGAGGCCGTTGCCCTCGTCGCCGACACCCGCTACCAACGAGTAAATGTGCTGATCGCCCTTGTTTCCATCAACGGAGTCGAGGGTCCCCACCAGCGCTCCCGCCGGTGATCTGGTGTTGAGGCTCATTCCCGACAGAGTGAGATCGGAGGGCGGGAGAGCCGCAACCACGCTCAAATTGAGATCCTTTTCGAAGCTCAGCATGCCGCTGTCCGTGGAGCGCACCCGAATCGTGTAGTTCGTCCCCACCGGACCGACGGGAGCGGCCGGTTTCAGCTGGTCGCCGTCGATCGCAAAGACTCCGCCCGGATTGATGACCAGGCTGTAGGTGTGCGTGTCGTTCGCATTGGGATCGACACTCGCCAGCACGCCGAATCCGGTTCCGACCGGCAAGCCCGGAAAGAGATCGCCAGCTATCAGGGAGATGTCGGTCGGCGGTTGTGGACTCGCCGCGAACTCGATCTCGAAGTTGAAGGAATAATTCCGCCCACCTGGTCCGGAGGCAAAATTGTTGCCCACGATATCTCCTCGGGCGGGAACGTGACTGGGCCCCACCGTGTTCTCGAGAAACATCCCTCCTCCCCCGCTCTCGCCAGACGGGATCAAGCTCCCGCCGTCGTCGTCGCCACCGCTCCACTGTTGGAGAACTGCGATGTGATAAGCTGCGGCGCCACTGAGATCGACCCGGTCGCTCCCCGCGCTGAGAGCAAAAGGCTCCGACTTGGCTCCCCCGCTCAACGGGGACCGCGTGGCTCCGATCCCGGCAATACGATAGCTTCCACCGCTCCGCCTCACCAGGATCGGCGTCACGTGGTGCAGTCCATCGGCTCGGCTGGAGTCGGCCCAGAAGTTGAAGATCGTCACCGTGCCTTGTTCGATTCCACCGCCCGGACCGGTAATCGCCGGGGTCATCACGATGAGGCTCGACCAATCATCTGGATCGCCGTCGTCAACGAGGGGATTGCGCCCCGCAATCATCGTTTGCGCCGTGACGAGAGACGGAACGAGCAGGAGTGGGATGAGGAACAGTCGAACGAGCACCGGGATCATCTGGGGAGTGGGCCGATCAAAATGGGCAATCGAAGAATCGACCACCATGTCGGTACCGGGCTTCGGATCATGCTCTATTTTCCATCCCTGTCCAACCTTGTCTTTCCGATCGATCTGACCATTCAGAGCCGTTCATCTCGGCCCGCATCGCCAACCCGAATTTTATCGGGTCGAAAAGGATTGGTGACTGGAGTCAATCTTGATCTATTCGAACTCGGCCCCTATCGCTGCGAAGGCCTTCCTCATGCCAAACCTCCCGTCCCCCAACCTTTCCGTCCGGTCCATCGACCATCTCGCGGTGATCGCCAAAGACCTGGAACGAAGCCGTCACTTTTACGAAGAGATCCTGGGAATGGAGCCGGTCGAGCGTCCGGCTTTTTCGTTTCCCGGCCTCTGGTTCCAGGCCGGCGACACCCAGGTTCACGTCATCCTGGAAGGGCCCGAAGCGGGTCCGGCCGGCATGGCAGAGTTTCAAGGAACGATGCCCGCGCGGGGAACTCATTTCGCTTTTGAAGTCGAGAACTGCGAGGAAGCCGCAAGGAAATTGGCCGACCTGGGGATCGAAATCGTGGCCGGCCCGCAATCCCGCCCCGACGGTCCGCGGCAGCTCTATATCCACGACCCGGACGGCTACACGGTCGAACTTTTCTCGAAAGCGTGAAAGCTCATGGCCGTGTTGACCTCGGCGGGTTCAGAGCATTTTCTGTCGAGACATTCACGAGGCGTGCGAGTAACGTCACCTGATGAAAAGAACGAGATCCGCGTCCTCCGCCGGGTTCGCCGCCGCTCTCGCGGCAGGATGGCTGATGTGCGGGTCATGCGCCCAGCTGGTCGCCGAAGAAGAGCCTTTCGAGTTCACCCGCATGGTCGCCCACTGGGCGGCGTACGGTGATCCGGATTACCTCAAGTTCATCGAGGAGGCCGAACCGGAGGTTGCTCAGATCGGATTCTATGGAGCGCACTTCTGGAGCCTGGTGCACACGCCTCAATTCGGCGGGTATCCCGCGCATTTTCCTGTTCGCGGACTGAAGGAATGTGGGGAGTGGTTCAAGGACCTGAATGGCAAGCTGCGGGATCGTCACGTCCGCGCGGTCGGACATTTCAACATCGAGTTTCTGGTTGGAGACCCCGACGGACCGGACGGGCCTCGCGGATTTTTCAAGTGGTACCGCGACGGTTGGGATGAAAAACTGCTCGGCCCGAAACCTGCCGCGGATCCCGTGGACTTCCTCGAAAAGAAGGCGGACGGCTCTCCGATCGTGGAGCGGAATTACGCCATCGGCGGCATGAACGAGTACTGGGCCTGCCTGCGCAATCCGGGATGGCAGAAGGTTCTCAAGGCTTGGGTGCGCCATGGAATCGCGCTCGGGGTGGACGGGTTCATCATCAATTATTTCTACCGCCACGAGTGCCATTGCGATCACTGCCGGACTTCGTTCCGCGGCTACTTGAACGACCGATTTTCCGCGGAGGAACTGAAGCAAAAATTCGACATTGCAGACCTGGAAAACCACCATTTCGGGAAGATTGTGTCCTGGCATTCGCCCGAAGAGTCCAATCCGTTACGCCTGGAGATGCTGCGGTTTTCCCAGGTTTCCAACAAGCAGGTCTTCGACGACGTGTTTGTGCGTTACGGACGCAAACTGAAGCCGGACCTCATCCTCGCCCAGTGGAACCACCTGGGAAAATTTTCGGCCATCAGCGGCGACGAACGCTGCGTGCTCCCGGGCCCCCTCTGGGGAAAGGACGAATCGTATCTTTGGTACAGCACCGGCGGCGCCGCAAACTTCACCGACCTGGCCAATCGATTTCCGGGCGATGCAGTCCTGCAAGCCAGGTACATCCGCGGAGCCTTCGCCGACAAGCCGTTCACCCTCGGCAAATACGAAAGCACGCGGATCCGCGCCGCAATCGCGGAGTTGGCGGCAAACGGAGGAGCACCCATGGGATTCTACACCCGCTTCTCCGACCCGGAGGCCCGCGCCGAAATCGTGCGCTACTACCAGTTCTTGAAGCGGCATGACGCTCTCTATCGCGCCAACCGGCCCCACGCCGAAGCGGTGCTCGCCTACCCGCGCCGCCAGGTCCACCAGGGAAAGGTCGATGCGATCGAGCGCTTCCGCTCCCTCGGCCGCAAACTGCTCGATGCACACGTCCTCTTCGAGGTGGTTCCGGACGACCTTCTTAAAAAAGTCCCGCGAGAGCGTGTGGCCACCATCCTGACCGGCGAGCTCGACGACCCTGCCGCTGTCCTGGAAAATCTTCCCGCTGGCCGCAGCCGGTTCAAGGCGCCCTTCACCGTGCGCGTCTCCGCCAGCCGGCCGGCCAAGGTGCCCGGGGAAATCGACCTGCATTTCGTCAACTACAACCGCGAGGAGCCGCCCAGAGGCGCCGATGGAAAACCGTCGCCCGGAGGTGGCATTCGCGACGAAAAGCCGATTCCCGTTCCGGAGATCGCCATCGATTTCCGCCTGCCGGCCGGGGCAAAGGCCACTTCCGTGCAGTTCCTCACCCCCGAGCAGCCTGGCAGCACCGCGCTGAAGTGGCTGGAATCGGACGGACGAATTCAGTTTTCCGCACCGGAATTCAAAGTCTACGCTGTCATCCGTGTGCTGTTTGACCCTTAGGAAGGCCGCCGGCGCGGCGCTCCTCACTGCCGCGGCGGGATTGATCCTGTTTGCCGTCCCGGCGCACGCTGCCGAACGCACCCCGTGGACCACCTCCAGGCTGGCCGGGTCTCCCGAGCCGCCCCTCCCGTTCACGGTCGAAAAGATCTACCCCGAGATCAAGTGGGAGAATCCTATTTACGCTCTCGCCGAGCCCGGCGGCGATCACGATCGCATCCTGATCGTCCAGCAGGGCGGAGAGGACAACCGGCCCACCCGCATCTTCCGCCTGAAAGCGGATCCCGCCACTTCCGCGAGAGAACCGTTCTTCGAGCTGCCGGGATGGCTGGTTTACGCCATGACCTTCGATCCCGACTTCGCGTCAAACGGATTCGTTTACCTCTTCCAAAAAGGGGCCGTGCCCAGCCTCCGCAACCAGAAGGGCAACCGCATCTCGCGCTACCGGGTCCTGCCGGAACCGCATCCGCGGATCGATCCGAAATCCGAATTGCCGATCATCGAGTGGCGTTCCGACGGTCATGACGGGGGCGACCTCGCCTTCGGGAACGATGGAATGCTCTACATACCCACCGGCGACGGCACGGGAGACTCGGATGGGTGGAATTCAGGACAGACTCTCGACGATCTGTTAGGAGCCGTGCTGCGAGTCGACGTGCGGAAGGCGACCCGCCAAAAGCCGTATGTCATCCCCGAAGATAATCCCTTCGTGAACGAGCCGGGCGCGCGGGCGGAGATTTGGGCCTACGGACTGCGCAATCCATGGCGGATCACCGCCGACCCGAAATCGGGACAAATCTGGGTTGGCAACAACGGTCAGGACTTGTGGGAAACCGCCCACCTGCTGGGCCGGGGCGAAAACTACGGATGGAGCCTCTTTGAAGGCAGATATCCTTTCTATCCGAACCGCAAGCTTGGTCCCACCCCTCACGTCCCCCCCACCATCGCGCACCCGCATTCGGAGTTTCGATCCCTTACCGGCGGCGTGGTCTATCGCGGCAAGAAGTGGCCGGAATTGGAGGGAGCCTACGTCTACGGTGACTACTCGACCGGCCGCATCTGGGCCGCCAGCCACGACGGTGAGAAGATGAATTCGCAACGTGAAATTGCGAACACGTCTCTCGCGATCGCGGGGTTCGCCAACGCCCCCGGGGGAGATCTGCTTGTCGTCGATCACCTCGGACACGCGATCTGGCGGCTGAAGCGCGGATCCGAACCAGCGCCCGACGCGCCTCCCTTTCCCGACAAGTTAAGCGAAACCGGGCTCTTCAAATCGGGGTCGGAGGGCGTGCCGCAAGACGGAGTGATTGCCTACTCGGTGAACGCGCCGGGTTGGAATGACGGCGCACATACGGACCGGTGGATGGCGGTGCCGAGGGCGGAAACAATCGCGTTCTCGGCCGGGCATTGGGAATTTCCCAACGGGACCGCCCTGGTGCAGACCCTCTCGCTTCCGCCCCAGGCCAAGGTCGGCGGCCCC
>CAUZKZ010000257.1:0-7926 GCA_963580345.1 Verrucomicrobiia bacterium
CTGCCACAAAAAGAGTCTGCTCCCCCACTTTTGGGCCGCCTGCCAGCAACGGGGGAAGTGATCCGCCCGCCGAGCGCAGAGGGGCCTCAATCCCCCAACTCCGCCACGTGCTCGGCCGGCCGGGGGGCGAGGTGGTTGCGCTCGATGAGGCGCGCACAGGTATTCCAACGCAGGGTGGCCTCCCCGTGCGATTTCGGGCTGAGCCGGATCGCCTCGGCATAGCGGCGCATGGCCGTTGTCAGGCAGTCGTAGGCGACGTAGGACGAGCCGGGATTCTGGCTGCGAACTTTCGCCAGTCCCTCGCGCTCCGCCACCAGGCCCGTGTAGTAAGCCCGCTCGTAATCGTCCTCCAGTTTTTCCAGGAGGTCCTCGATGCGCTGATCGGTAATCCGGAAGCTGTCGCCGAGGTGATCGCTCATGGCGAGAATGAGGACGATGAGGGCTTCGTTGTTCCCCGGTTCCACCCGCAGGATGTCGAGACAAATGCTCTGCGCGGCGGAAGGTTCGTTGAGCAGTCGATAGTGCTTGGCCTTCTCGATCGCGACCGGGATGGCGTCTGGTGGAAGCGGCTTGAGGTCCATGGTTGCGAGCCCCGCGAGGGGAGCCGGGCGTGGTTCAGGTTTATTCCGTCTCGGCCGGTTTCTTGCCCCGGAAGAATCGCACAATCCTGGCGAGCGGATCGTAGAACCGGTCCACCACGCGCTCTTTCAGGGGGATGATGGCGTTGTCGGTGATGGTAATGTCCTCCGGACAGACCTTTGTGCAACACTTCGTTATGTTACAGTAGCCAATTCCGCCGGCGTTCTTGAGATCCTCCACGCGGTCCTCGGTGTCGAGCGGATGCATTTCCAGGGCAGCAGCATAGACATAAAGACGCGGCCCGATGAACTCGTCGTGCTTGTTGTGCTCGCGCAGCACGTGGCAAACGTTCTGGCACAGGAAACATTCAATGCACTTTCGGAACTCCTGCACGCGATCGACATCGGCCTGATCCATCAGCCACGTCCCGTCCTCGTTGTCGGGAGGGCGCGGTTTGAACTTCTTGATTTTCTTCTTGGCCTCGTAGTTCCAGGAGACGTCGCAAGTGAGATCCTTGATGATGGGAAAGGCCTTGATGGGCTGCACCGTGACGGGCCGCTCGAGGGGAAGGTCGCTCAAGCGGCACATGCACATGAGCCGCGGCATGCCGTTGACTTCCGCCGAGCACGATCCGCACTTGCCGGCCTTGCAGTTCCAACGGCAGGCCAGATCGTTGGCGCTTTCGGCCTGCACCTGGTGCACCGCATCGAGCACCACCATGCCTTCCGTCACGGCCGTTTCGTAATCGACGAACTTGCCGCCGTCGCGGTCGCCGCGCCAGATTCTGAAGGTTGCCTTGGTCATTGTCTTGGTAATCGAGAAATATGTACACTGTATACTGAATACTGAATACTGAATACTGTACACTGGTTTACCCCATCTCCTCGATGATGGCCTTGAGATCCTCGGGCATTTCGGAAATGAGCACCTTTTTGAGTTCCATGGAACCGTCGCCCGCCTTGCGGACCACGTTGTTGACCTTGCCCCATTCTGAGTTTTTCTCCGGGAAGTCCTCGCGGAATTGCGCTCCACGGCTCTCTTCGCGCGCCAGGGCCGAGATCGCGATGGCTTCCGCCACGGTGAGCAGGTTCTTGAGGTCGAGGGCGGTGTGCCAGCCCGGATTGTACTCGCGGTGCCCGATCACTCCGACCTGCGCGGCGCGCTCGTGCAGCTTCACGATCTCTCCCAGGGCTTGTTGCATTTCGTCACCCTTGCGCACGATGCCGACCAGGTTTTGCATGATGTCCTGCAAATCGTACTGGATCTGGTAAGGCCCTGCCGCATCGGAGCCCCCGCGATCGAAGGGGGCGAGGGCGTCGCGTTGCGCCCCTTCGACCTGTGCTGCGTCGATGCTCCCGGCCCCGTTTTCCTTGGCGAACATCGCGGCGTGCTCCCCGGCCCGCCTGCCGAGGACGATGAGGTCCGAGAGAGAGTTACCGCCCAGCCGGTTCGCCCCGTTGATTCCGCCACCACATTCCCCGCATGCGAAGAGGCCCGGCACGGTGGTGGCCTGCGAGTCGGCCTCCACCCGCACCCCGCCCATGATGTAGTGCGTGGTGGGCCCCACCTCCATCGGCTCGCTGGTGATGTCGATGTCGGCCAGTTGCTTGAACTGGTGATACATGCTCGGGAGCTTGCGCTTGATGTGCGCCTCCGAGTCCGAAATTTTCTCCTTGATCCAGGCGATGTCGAGGAAGACCCCGCCGTGGGGGCTGCCGCGGCCTTCCTTGATCTCGCGCACGATGCAGCGCGCGACGTGATCGCGGGTGAGTAGTTCGGGCGGACGACGCGCCTCCTTGTCCCCCTGGACGTAACTCCAGCCCTCGTCGGGATTGTCGGCGGTGGAGTCCTTGTAATTGTCCGGGATGTCATCGAACATGAAGCGCTTGCCTTCGCTGTTGGTGAGAATCCCGCCTTCCCCGCGCACGCCCTCCGTGACGAGGATCCCGCGCACACTGGGCGGCCAGACCATCCCGGTGGGGTGGAACTGGATGAACTCCATGTCGATCAGGTCCGCCCCGGCGTGGTAGGCCAGGGCGTGGCCGTCGCCGGTTCCTTCCCAGCTGTTGCTCGTGATCTTGAAGGCGCGTCCCACTCCGCCAGTGGCGAGGACCACCGCCTTGGAGCGGAAGAGACGGAAGCGCCCCCGCTCGCGGTCGTATGCCAGGGCGCCCACCACGCGATCCCCGTCCTTCATCAACTCCACCACCGTGACCTCCATGTGGACGTCGATGCCCTGGTGAATCCCGTGATCCTGCAGGGTGCGAATCATCTCGAGGCCGGTGCGGTCGCCGACGTGGGCGAGGCGCGGATACTTGTGCCCGCCAAAGTTGCGCTGGAGGATGCGTCCGTCCTCGGTGCGGTCGAAGACGGCTCCCCACGCCTCCAGTTCGCGCACGCGGTCCGGCGCCTCCTGGGCGTGGATCTGCGCCATCCGCCAGTTGTTGAGATACTGCCCGCCGCGCATCGTGTCGGCGAAGTGCACCTTCCAGTTGTCGCGGTCGTCGACATTGGCGAGCGCTGCGGCCACTCCGCCTTCCGCCATCACGGTGTGAGCCTTTCCGAGCATCGACTTGCACACCAGCCCAACCGACACGCCCGCCGCGGAGGCTTCGATCGCAGCCCGCAACCCGGCTCCGCCCGCGCCGATGACCAGCACGTCGTGTTCGATTTCGAGACACTCCGCCATGACTCAAAAGATCCTGAGGTCGGTCCAGATTCCCATCGAGCAAAGCCGGACGTAGAGGTCGGTGAAGCCGACCCACACGAGGCTCAGCCACGCCCACCTCATGTGGCCACGGTTCAAGCAACTCACACAGTCGTAGGCGCAGCGGCGCGGCATCGAGCACTTCGAAATGCGATCGCGAATTCCCCCCACGAGGTGCCGGAAGGAGTGACAGCCAAAAGTGTAGCCGCCCAGCAGGATCACATTGATGACCAGCACCAGCGAGCCGATACCGAGCCCGAAGGAGGCTTTCCCGGTTTCGGAGTTGGTGAACCAAAATCCCTTGATGGCATCGATACTGAGAATCACGATGAAGGCCGCCGCCACGTAGAAAAAGTAGCGGTGGATGTTCTGGAGGATGAGCGGGAGGGAGTTTTCCCCGAGGTACTTCTTGCGGGGCTCGCTCACCGCGCAGTTGGGGGGATCGGCCCAGAAGGCCTTGTAATAAGCACCGCGGTAGTAATAGCAGGTCAAGCGAAACCCAGCCGGCGCCCACAGGATGAGGAAGGCCGGCGAATAGGGCAGCCACGAGGGCCACACCGGGGGCCGCTCGCCAAAGAGGGCATGTCCCCCCGTGCCGAAAAACTCCGGCGAGTAGAAGGGCGAGAGGTACGGCCCGAAGGAGTAGTGCGAACCCTGAAAGGCGGCCCAGGTGGAGTAGACGATGAAGGCCGAGAGCCCCAAAAACACCGCCAGCGGCTGAACCCACCAAGCATCGCGTCGCATCGTCCGGCCAAATTCGGCCTTTTCTAACGAAACTTCGGTGGTCGCCATAAGCTTTCGATTGCGCGAAACGCGGAGAGAGGCGGGAGGGTAGGGATTCGAGCCGCGGTTGGTCGAGGCGAAATTCCCGTCCCGATCCGCCCCGGCTTATCGACAATTCCGGCTCCATCGCAAACAGTGGGAGGTCCCCGAAAACCTGAACGGCGAACCATTC
Source organism: Verrucomicrobiia bacterium (assembly GCA_963580345.1). Classification (GTDB taxonomy): domain Bacteria; phylum Verrucomicrobiota; class Verrucomicrobiia; order Verrucomicrobiales; family Akkermansiaceae; genus Roseibacillus_B. The sequence continues at coordinate 4,242 of CAUZKZ010000257.1, forward strand.
TACACCACTCACGCCATCACCGATTTCGCAACCGAGTTCCTCGATGACATGACGAAAAAGGACGATCCCTTCCTCCTGTACGTCGCGTACAATGCCCCGCACTACCCGTTGCAGGCTCCAAAAAGAGACGTCGAAAAGTACAAGGGCCGCTACGACGCCGGCAGGGACGCCCTGCGGAAACAACGCCATGAAAAGCAACTCCAGACCGGCTTACTCTCGCAGAAATGGAAACTTTGCCCCCGTCCCCGGCACGTGCCGGCGTGGGATTCCCGCACTCTCGACGAGCACATCCTCATGCTGCGCAAATGATCGAACTGGATCCCACCCATCACGAAATCGTCGAAACGGTCCGCGGAATCGGTTACCGACCGGCTTCAAAAGAACGGAATCAGGGGCACTCCCCTGCTCCTTTTCCTCTCGTACTTTCCGTCCCCCACGCTCAGACATTCCACCCGGGCCCGGGTCAGGCCCTGGTCCTTGAACCCCAGTTTCTTGGCCGCGCGGGGGGTCACGTCGATGATCCGCCCTGCCACGAAGGGCCCACGGTCATTGAGCCGCATCTTGAGCGATTTCCCGTTGTCCAGGTTGGTGACTTTCACGCGGCAAGGAAGCGGGAGGGTCTTGTGGGCACCGCTGATGTCGAGGCGGCCCACTTTCTCGCCCAGCGAGGTGTTGCCGCGCTTGAACCCGAGGAACCTACTCTCATCGTACCATGAGGCAATTCCGGTCGCTCTATATCTCAGGGCCTCCTCCACATTCATGGGGTGATATCTGATTCCACGGATCGTGTAGGGCTTCGTCATGTAGCCCTTGTAACCGCCTCCGCCGCACGAAACGAGCACCACCGGCACCAGTGCAATCCACAGGTATTTCCCCATGCCGGCATCCTAGCAGAATCCGGGCCGCAGGACAATCGCGCGCCAGTTCCCGTCGCTGCCATCAAGCCCCACTCTGCCGCAGGCTCACTTTGTTGGGGGGAATTGGATTCGGAGACTCGAAGATGCGCCTCCGGGAGGGCGAACTACTCGACGTCAACTCTCTGCTGAATCACCGGGAGAATGCGCGCGACCTTCTCTTTCATTTCCTTGCCGGTCTTGAACTTCACCACGGCCCGGGGCGGTATCGGGACATCCTTTCCGGGGTCTTTTGGATTGCGGCCCACCTTGGCCTTCGTCTGCCGGACCTCAAAGGTGCCAAAGTTGCGCATCACAACCGTGTTTCCCTGCGCAAGCTCCACCGTGACCGCATCGAGCGTTTTCTGCACGACATCGAACACCTGCTGCTGGGTCAAACCCGTCTCGTTGCTAATCCGCACTACCAGATCGCGTTTGGTAATCGTAGACATATAATGTGTTGCATGTTTATGCTCAGCACACCCCGCGCCATTTGTAACGCGAAAAATATTCGCCGGTTACGACTCACTCCGAATCTCCGCTGGTCAACAGGGTTGTCGTTCTGAAATGCACCTTGGCCACGTTCCGCAATTCCTGCGCACCGTGCTTGGTGACGAAATCGTGACCGGACGTCACGGCGGGCGGTCCCGCCCCCAGGCCGAGCTCCACTCCCCACTGTTCGCTTGCACTGTCCATCCACCTGACGAAATGTTCCCTCGCCAAGATTGACGCCGCCGCCACCGCCACGTCGCTTTCCCCCTTCGTCCGCTGCTGGAGGACGACCTCCACCCCCTTCTTTCCCAGGGCACGCTTCAAAACCCGCGGATTGGCGAACTGATCGCTCAGGGCGCGCGGGCAATCCGGGACCGCCTTGGCCAGTTCCTCGATCACGGTAGCGTGCCCCCATGCGAGTAACTCATTTAGGTTATGGAATTTATCGTAAAGCTCGTTGTAGCGCTGGGGTCCGATCGCCACCACCGCCACCCTCACTCCGCGGATTTTGCGAATCGCCCCCGACAAGGCCCGGATCCGGCCCGCCGATCCAATCCGCTTGGAGTCCATCACCCCCGCCTCGATCAGGGCCCGGGTGCTTTTGCGATCGGTGTAAACCCCCGCGATGACGAGAGGCCCGAAGTAGTCTCCCTTCCCGCTCTCATCGATCCCGAAGTGCGGCTCGAACATCTCCGGATTGTGAATTTCTTCGTATCCCAGGCGGGCCTCCCCGAGAATCTCCGGTTCCAGGGTGAACTGCACGAAATCCTCGGTCTCTTTCCCCTGCACCAGCACCTTGGGACCCTTCTCGTAAACCGTCACGTTCAGCTTGCCCTTTTTCGCCGCGTAGTGGGCATAGGGCTTCTCCGAAAACTCGAAACCGTCTCGCTCCAGGATCTCGCGCAGCCGTCCCACGTCCGGTTCCCCAATCTCCACCGTGTAGGTCGTCACCGCCACTCGGGGAGTTTCAGGGTTCGACCTCCGATGTGCAATGTCCGATGTTCCTGTCGTGCTCAAGCCCGAGGCCACCCGGCATCCCCTGCGCAACGTGAGGGCCTTTCGCCACGCGCTCCTTCGCTGGTTCGCGCAGCACGGCGCCGACTATCCGTGGCGGCGCACCACCGATCCCTACGCCATCCTCGTTTCGGAGATCATGCTGCAGCAAACCACCGTCGGGGCGGTCCTGAAGAACCGGCGCTTCGAACGCTTCCTTTCCACCTTCCCGGATCTCGCCACACTCGCGACCGCTCCCGAGGACGCGCTCCTTCGCGAGTGGGAGGGGCTCGGCTACTACAATCGCGTGCGCAATCTCCAAAAAACCGCCCGGGCCGTCGTGGAGAATCACAACGGCGCCTTTCCCTCCGATCCCGCCACCCTCCAAACCCTCCCCGGAATCGGCCGCTATACCGCCGGGGCGGTCGCGTCCTTCGCCTTCGATCGCCCCGCTGCCATCGTGGACGCCAACATCGCGCGGGTCCTGGCGAGACTGCTCGACTATCGCAAGCCCATCGATTCCGCAGCAGGGCAAAAGCAACTCTGGTCCTGGTCCGCAGAACTGGTTCCGCCAAACCGGGCGAGAGCCTTCAACTCCGCCTTCATGGAACTCGGACAAACGCGCTGTGCCGCCGGTTCGCCCACCTGTCCGACCTGCCCGGTCAATGCCTTCTGCGCATCCCGCGATCCGGAAACGCTGCCGATCAGGAAGCCCAAGCGCCGAACCGTGGCGGTCACTGAACACGTTCTTTTCGTGCAAAAGCGCGACGGCTCCGTTCTTCTCGCCCGGGAAGACGGCTCGCGCCGCAAGGGCCTCTGGAAACTACCCGAGCGTTCTCACCACCAGGTCGCCGGCTTCCCGCTGCTCGCCACCCGCCGTTACGACATCACCCACCATCGCGTCACCCTCCATATCCACCGTTGCCCGCCCTCCCGCGTCCCGGCCGGCGCTTCCGAAACCACCGAGAAGTTTCTGGCCCCCGCCGTTCTCCCCACCCTCCCCATGCCCTCGCCGTTTCGAAATGCCCTCAACGCCTTGCTGGAGCCTTGACGGACCGACGTCCGCTCTGCGACTCTCCAGCCTCGGCCTGCGACTCTTCTCCATCCCCGTGGTTTCATCCGCCAGACAACCTATCTCATGAACTTCGACCCCTCCTGCCCCCTCTGCCACCGCCGCAACTTCCTCCGCACCGCCCTCGCCGGCTCCGCAGCCCTCTTCACCATTCCGGGCGCTTTCGCGGAAGCTCTCACCCGTACCGCCCGCGATGCCGAGGGCCCGTTTTATCAGGACAAGATGCCCCTCGATA
>CAUZKZ010000258.1:0-7897 GCA_963580345.1 Verrucomicrobiia bacterium
GGGTGAAATTACTGGAAGTATAGTGCAGTCCGCGGAAATTCGAAAATTCCAAACCCCCAGAACCACTCTAAATCAACGCAAAATCAGGACTTCCAGAAGCTCCGACAGACCCTATGGGATGGCTGTGGAGATCAGTCAGCGGTCTCCGACCGAATGCAGGTGGCGGCGCGGGTCTTTTCTCCGATTTCTGCGTTGTTCGTCAGTCACTGGTCCCGACCAGCTCCTTCCTCACGCCTTGAACTCGAAGAAAAACCCTCGCGCCGAATGCACCCTAACTTCCCGGCCGAAGCCCTAGTTTGGCAAGGCGTGAATCGAATTATGGATCTCGCGCTGCACATCCTCGCCCTTCGCTCCTTTGATCTTGCAGCGGATCAGCATGCCCCAGGTGGGTGCCAGTTCGGGAACGGTGAGAGTGACGGTCTTGCCGTCGGCGCTCAGAACCGCTTTTCCCACTTTCCACCGGCGCTGGTTGAAGTGCTTGGATCCGTAGTTCCTGGTGCGCTTCAGGTCCCAGGCCTCGATGGTCCAGGCCTCGGGCTTCTCGGTGGCCTCCTTGTCGAGAGGATCGGTGAAGGTCACCTTGACGGTTTGCCTTGCAGCATTGAGACCGACCGGCGCATAGGCCGGTTTTCCGGTGTAGCGCACCCGGTAGATGCCCCCCGATTGGTTTTGGTTGCCGGCCCAGGCAAACATTCCGCAGGCGTAGAGCTGCCCGTCGCCGGGATGGAAGCGGCCGCGCATCACCCCAGTCGGAAACTGCTCGACGGGGAGCTGGCACATCCCGCCCTGCACCTGGCCGTCCACCTTTTCGTGCGGGACCACGAAGATCTTGCCGTAGCCGTAGGAGAGGTTCAGCAGCGACCCTCGCAGGGACTTCCACGCGGCGTCCTTGGGCACCCACAGGAGTTCCGCCGGGGAGCGGTCGAAGCTGTTGGTGATCCAGCACAGTGGCGGGGTCATGGCCGCGTCGGAGCTGTCGGTTATACTATGGTAGCCGTACATGTTGCCGTAGAAGTCGTTTACACCCGTCCCCTTCACCCAGTTGATTCGATTCTTCGGATTCCAGTGACCTTCCTGGTCGGTCACGATGAAGGTGCCGTCCGGGTTCAGACACACGCCATTGGCGGCGCGGAAGCCGGTGGCGAGAATGTCGGTCTTCATGCCGTCCTTGCTGACCCGCAGGAGTGTCCCGTGGTGCGGCACCACCGCCGTGAGGGCATGACGGGCCGACTTCGCATAATAGAAGTTCCCCTCGTCGTCGGTCTGGAGGCCCATGGCGAACTCGTGGAAATGCTCCGTGACCTGGTGGTCATTGTTGAAACTCTCGATGTAGTCGGTGGCACGGTCACCGTTCTTGTCCACCAGCTTGGCGATCATGTCGCGGCAGCCCACGTAGATCTCTCCATTTACGATTTTCAGGCCGAGGGGCTGGAAGAGACCGGCACAGATCCGCTGCCACTGCAGCACGCCTTCGCTCTGGTCGATCCCGTCTACGATCCAGACGTCCCCGTTCCAGGTGCACACCGCGGCGCTCTTGCCGCCCTTGAAGAAATCAAAGCCGGATGTCCGCATCCACGACTGCCACGGGTTGTCGGCCGGCGGAGGCGGTTGCAGCACATCGACTGCAAAGGAGCCCTCGTCCCCGCCTCGCTTGATCTTGGTTACGAGGATCCCGGGGAAGCGGGGAATGCGCTTGTTGTCCGGCACCCCGCGGGGCCCACCGGGAGGGACCGGGTCTCCGGATCCAGCCTTCACGCCTTCCTTCCCAATCTGGATGAGATGGCTGCTCCACTCCTTGGAGGCCTCGATCTTGTAGATTTTGTCCGCCGCGTACTTCAGCTCCAAGGCCGTCTCCGACGGGCCCACCTGGAGGGACCGGAGGAACATCCCGTCAGGCCAACGCATCGGCTTCTCCAATACTTTGCGGTCGCCCACCGTGTAGACCAGGGTCCCGTCCACATCGAGCCCCTTGAAGTGCACCCAGTCCCGCGGCAGCGGGCCGTAGGGCTTGTCGTCGCGGCCGCGGACCCGCGAATCCTCGAAATTGCCCGTCTTCGGATTGGCCCACATGGGCTCGTTGGGGAAGACGAATTTCTTGTCGCCCACGATGCTGGTGTGGGAGCCGTGCGAGCCATCGAAGGCGATCCCGCGCCAGTCCACGAACTTGTCTCCGGTCCAGCAGGCGGCGAGGCGCATGGTGTCGTGGTCGTAGAGCATCCAGGCCTTGCCTTGCACGACTCCACCCGGTCCGGGATCGACCCGCACCGCGATTCCCTTCTGCGCGATGTTTCCTCCCTCCACCTGCATGGTCCAGAAGAGGAAGTTGCCGTAGTCCTGCAGGATGTACTGCGGGGCCTTTTTCGGGCCGGAGGCTTCCTGCCTGAGACTCAATCCCCGCGGCAACTGGTCGAGGTAGTGCTCATCGATCTTGGCGAGTTGCCCTTCGTTCTTTCCTTTCAGGAAGGTCTCCCGCACGTAGTGAATGACGTCGTACTTCTGCGCGGTGTTGTACTGCGGCTGTGGGATCATCAGGCCGAATCCCGTCTCAAGGGTCTGGAACATGCGGTAGGGATCGTTTCCGTTCTTGAACGTCCCCTGGTGGAAACGCAAGGCGGTGGGAAGCGTGCCTTCCTTCTCGATCGTGCCGTGACACGTCACGCAGAGCTGGCCGTAGACCTCCTTGCCCCGCGCCAGGCTCTCGGCATCCCATCCCGCGATCAATGCCGCATGATCGGCGGATTCGAGGGGCTGCACCGAGGCGTTCTTGAGACTGAAGCCCGCGCCCGCGGTGAGCTTCACCTTGGTGGCATATCCAGGAAACTTGCCGAAAGCGGTCTCCACCAGCGCCTTCGGTTGCGCCTGCGCCTTCGGTTGCGGCGCGGCGCCTCCCGGCTTCCAGTTGAAGTCCGGCGTGTTGACGGTGTTTTCCTTGCCGGTGGAAAGCTGTTTCACCTCCGCCACGCTGAGGGCCCGCTTCCAGAATCGCACCGTGCCCAGCTCTCCTGCGAAGTCTCCCCCGAAGTCGTGCGAAGCCGCACCCAACTTGAAGACGTGCTCGCCGCGATCGGGACGTTTGAACCCCTTCTTGGCGCCATCCACCCGGCCGTCCAGGAAGAAGTTCACCATGTCGCCCGCCATGCGCAGGACCGCCACGTGCTCTTTCCCGTCGTTGACCCGGGCCTTCCCGACGATCTCTCCGAGCCAGCCGATATCGTAGACGAGGTGTCCTTCGCGCACCATGAGGACCTTGGCATTTTCCGACCACTTACCGACGGGATCCGCCTTGGCCACCAGCGCGCCGTCCTCCTTGGTTTTGAATTTCAACATCACAGTGAAATCGCGGTCGAAGCGAAACTTCTTCTCCGAATCTTCACGGCTTGCGACGTGCCGGGCCGCTCTCCCGGCCCCTCCCGCCGCGGCGCTCGCCGATCCCTCGAGCTCGCGTCCCTTATCGACCAGTTTTCCCTCGTGCCAAACCCGCACCCGGGCCGCAGTGCCTGCGAGGTGTTCGTAGGCGATCTCGACTTTGCGGTGAGCGCCCGGAGGCAGGGCGACCTCGTGGTCTCCTCCATGGACGGCCACCTTCGCGTGGGACGACTCCTCCGCGTCGTAGCTCAGCAGGATGCGGAAGTTCGAATAAGCTTCCTTCGACTCCAGGGCGCACGGCCCGGTGGTCTTCGCAAAGAGGGGATGCAGGGTCTTCTCGAGGGGGATCGAGGTCGGAACGGTGGGAACCTGGGCGAACACGGTTCCCGCGGCGGCGGCAGTCAGGGTCAGCAGGGATCTTTTCACGACAAGTGTCTATTACAGGCTGGAGGTCGGCATTTACTCAAGAAACCGGTCCCCGCCAACCCCAATTTGGGGCGGACCGGCTGCGGGGACCGCGCCGATCTACCGGGCCTCGTCCTCAAACATCTCCCCCAGTCCCACCCCGCTTTTGCAAAGCTTTTCGATTTCCACCGGAACGAGGACCCTCCGCCAGAGCGCCACGTCGTCCAGCTTGCCGCGGTGGTGTTGCCGGCCGTCGGAGTTTTTCCCGAGGGATAGACCGGAGTTGGACCCAATGAGGCCCTCCCTCAGGAAATCCACCTTCTCGTCCGCCACGAGGGCTCCGTCGATAAACATCTGCACCCTCGCATTCTCGCGATCGACCGTCACCGCGGCGTGCCGCCAGTTCCCGTTTGCCAGGCTCCCATCTTTCCCCGAGATCGTGGAGCGCGACCTCCCGTCGCTCACCGCGAACTTGAGGCTATCGCCTTTCCTCGCAATCCACAGGGCCCACCCCGCCTTCCCGTCGCCTCCCGCACCGGCGGAAATGAGTCGGCGGGCCTGCTCGTCGGTGCTGCCCGCTTCGCGAGTGAACCAGAGGCTCAGCGTGAACGATTTGTCCGCGATGGCGTAGTCGTCTTTCGAACCGATCTCGATGCTGCCGTTCTGCCTGAACTGGTAGGCATCGCCGAACTTGCCTGCCACCGGTATCACCTCGCCCTTGAGGGCTTTCTTGGCAACCAAGTGGTCGTGCGCGCTTTGCTTCGGCTTCGGCTCCGACCTGGGGAGCGTGCCGTCCTTTCGCAATGCGACCAGCTCGGGAAGAATCAACATGTCGCTACTGGTCGATCCCCTGTTCGTGTCGTTGGGCTCGCCGGCGCTGTTGAGGCCGTGAATCGCGAGAATGTTCGGCCCTTTCTTGAGATACTTCATGCTGCCCTGAACCTTGAAGAGCTGCGGTGTAACAGCCTGCGTATCATCGATCGTCTTGGTCGCCGCGGAGTTCCAACGCAGGCTCTCCGGACTGGGCGCGTTCGGGCTGGCGGCCATCAAGCGCCCATTGAGGTAGGCCACGAAGCCGTCATCGTATCTCATGTAGAGGGCGAGTCCGCCGTAGGCGGCGGGATCCTCCACTTCGAACGGAATGCGCACGTACACGCTGTGCGGACGCTTTTTTGCCTCGCTCTCAAGCTTGGAGGAGAGCAACTCCTTGAAGTCTCCCGGTTGATCCTCGTAGCCCACTCCGTTGGGTCCGCTCTTCCATGCCTTCGCGTCGAATTTGGGGCTGGTCCATCCCTTCCCGATGTTCCGCTTCGGCGCCAGGAACTGGACCGGCTGGCCCGTGTGGGCGACCAGTTTCTCCGTGACCGACTCGTCGGGATTCTGCGTGAAGCGGCCACTTCCGCCTGCCCGCTTGTCGAACGACCAGTAGGCCAGCAGATTCTGCGAAAGTTTCTCCGCCGCGGCACGCGCCACCCTGGGCGGTTCGGGCGCCGGGGCGGGTTTGTCCGCGGGGGGAAGTCCCGCCACGAGCGGGCCCACCGCAGGCCGGAGCGGACCACTTCCCACCAGCGACGGCTTGCCTTCCAGTCCGGGGCCCGACCAATTCAGCGCGATGGCCTGTTCCCCGTTCTGGTAAATGTACTCCACTCGAAACGGGGCGTGCCCCTTGCGCAACCGCAGCTTCGCGGTCTTGGTGACGGCCCCCTTCCCATCCCCGCCGGTTTCCAACTGCAGCTCCCAGTACAGAAGCAGGGCCGCGCGGGATACCGACCCGAACGAAAATTCGTATTCTCCGGTCTCGGGAATGACCAACCGGCCTTCCCACACCAGGCCGAACGGTTCGCCCTCGCTGCCGTGATCGAGACTGATGGTTCCCTCTTGCACCTTGGACTTGCGGGTGACCTCCTTCCTTTCGTCCGCCGCCCGCAATTCAACCAGGTTCTGGAACGCCTTCGCGAAAAACCGCACCTCCAGATCCCGGATGGGGACCTCCCGCTCCTCCCCCGCCACCGCGACAACGGTCCGGTAGACCGAGGGCTCTTCTCGTGTCCCTTTTTTCTTCCCCGCCGCATCCTTGGCGCCCTGCCCGGCCGGGACGACCGCCAACTCGTCATCTTTCTTCATCGCCACCATCGCAAGGGCACCCATCACCACCACGACCAACGCGACCACCACCCCGATCACCAATCCTGAAGTCGACTTGGGCTGGGCTACCGGAGCGGGAGAGACCTGCCCGGCGCCCCGCATCTCTCCGACCCTTCCGAGCACGAGGTGCCCGTGATGCCCCGCCACCACCTCCGCCACCTTGGGCTGTTGGGCGAGAGCCAATTGCGGAGCAGCGGCCGGGGCGGGCGCTCCCGCCACCTTCCCGGCATCCACCACCTGCACGAAGTAGGGTCGAATATCGAGGTCGGTCCTCGCGAGATCCGCCTTGTAGGCTTCCACATCGAAGACCACCTTGCGGTAGATCACCTTCTTCTCGGAATCGTCGTAAATCACGTAGCTGGCCCGCACATCGATGGTTCGCGGTTCGCCCACCGAGCCGACGTTGACGAGGTAGCGCTGGCCGCGTTCGACCACGAAATCCATGGGAGGCAACTGCTTCACCTGGCCGCCCCTGCGCGGCATCGTATAGGCCAGCGGAAGGTGGGTGTGCCCGATGAATCCCAGCGGCTCCGTCATGGCCTGTAGATTCGACTCGGCCGGCCCCACGCCATCCACATAACCGAACTCGCCCGGCTCCGTGATCTCGGCGTGAACGAACTGGATAGCCGCTCCGTCCATCTGGAGGGGCACCTGCCGGAGAAACGCGATGGCGTCCTCGTCAAGCTGGTCCTGCGTCCACTCGATCACGGTCCGCGCCCGCGGGTTGAAGATCGATGGGTCGAGACGGCCGCAGGCTGCCGCATCGTGGTTTCCGAGCACGAAGTTGGGAGTGACTTCCCGCACCGCACTGAGAACCTCCTGCGGCCGCGGCCCATAGCCCACCACGTCGCCCAGGCACACCAGGGTGTCCGCGCCCTGGCGCAACGCATCCGCCAGCACGGCTTCCCAAGCCTGCCGGTTGGCGTGCACGTCTGAAAAGATCGCGTAGCGCATGGCGATAAGGTCCTCCTACTGAAACGTTTTCGGGCCTTCCCGCTTTTCTAACGAATGGCGGATCGGTTGCCAACCTCGCACTGAGGCCTTGTTTTAAGGGAGTTTTCCCCCCTTCGCCCGTGATTTGTCCACGAGCGGGTCAGAGCGCGCGGCGGCGCCTACTTGTCGGCCTCATCCTCCGGCCCGTCTTCTTTCGCACCGTCCTGCGCCGGCGGTGGACCACGCGGCGCCAAGGGTTCGGGCAGGAACAGGTCGGCCCCCGGGATGGGGGCAACCCTGGCACCGGGAATCGGGGCGGGCGGGGGGGCAATCTCGGCCGGTTTGAACCGCTCCCACACTCCGGGGCCGAACCTCCCAAAGGTCCCGGCGATCCGTTCCACGCGTTTCTTGATGTCCGGTGGAGCCGCGGCTTTGTCCTGCGGGGTGACCCATGGGCCTTCGAAGACGATCTCATTGTCGTGATCGCGGACGATCACCTCGGCGCCTTCGCCTTCTCCTTTCATCTCCACCGTGCCTTCCTCATCGCCCATCCTGAATCGTCCCCCGCCTCCGGCAAAATCGAACTGCAGTCCACCGCGGAATCCTCCGGGGACAAAGAAGCCGCGCGCTTGCAAAGCCCGAGGCGGCTCCGGCCTCGCTGCGAGGGTCACCCTCTTATTCATCTCTTTCCCTTTTCGAATCACCTTGAGAGCGACTTTGTCGCCTTCGCGGTTGGCCTTGATGGCATCGCTCAGGTCCAGCATGGAGGCGATCTTCTTGTCGCCCACCTCCGTGATGATATCGCCAACCTCGAAGCCGGCCTTCGCGGCGGGACTCCCCGGCACCACGGTGGTGAGGTTCACGCCGTTCTGAATCCCGAGTTGTTTCGCCTGTGCGGCTGGAACCACGGCAGCCGAGACGCCCAGGAATCCGGTCCCACGCTTTTTCGGATCGCCCAGCTCCGGGTTCTGCACCCCGGCCTGGTCCGCCTCTTTCGGAACGGCGGGTCCTTCCTTGGGGGCGGGCTTCGGTCGCGGCACGGCCAGAA
>CAUZKZ010000259.1:0-7859 GCA_963580345.1 Verrucomicrobiia bacterium
CGGCCAGGGGGTTCCCTTCCAATTCCAGGTGTAATCCGTGTCGCACCAAACGCAATGCAGGTTGCAGAGCGATGCGCGCACAAAGACCGCCGGGACTCCCGCCGTTACTCCTTCGCCCTGCAGGGTGTAGAACACTTCGGGGGCTCCGTCGAGGAGACGGGCTATTTTCATTGGGTCGGCAAAATGGGAACTGAACCGCGCGACCGGACAGCATACGCCGTGCAAAACCCAAACAGCACTACGCCCCGATAGCAAGAACCATCCGGTCACAAGAGAGACTTGAGAACCTACAAACCGACGAGTCTGTTTCTTCGAGGCCCGGCATTGCGTCCGGTTTCGGTTACTTGTAGTCCTTTGCCAACCGATCCCGGACTTTTTCCAGAAGCTTCTTGGTGGCCATGATGCCGTCCTCCTCGCTGAGTTTGCCGCCTTCGAATTCGACGCCCACGAAGCCGCGATAGCCCGCGTCGAGGACCAGCTTCAGAGCCTTGACATAGTCGGTGCGGGTTTCATTTCCGTCCTGGTCGAAGTCGTGGCTCTTGGCGCTCACGCCTTTGGCAAAGGGCATGAGTTCCTTGATTCCGAGGTAGCGGTCGTAGCCTCCGAAATTGCCGAAGTCCGGCAGCGATCCGCAATTGTCCATGCCGACCTTCCCCAGGACGCCGGAGAGCCATTTCCCGTTGGAGGAGAGGCCGCCGTGATTCTCGACGATGACCGCGATTTCATGGTCTTTGGCGAAGGTGGCAAGGCCGCCCAGGCCTTTCACCGTATTGGCCGCTTTCTCTTCGTCTGTCTTCCCATTGCCGTGGGCGTTGACCCGGATTGAATGGCAGCCGAGGAACTTCGCGGCCTCCACCCATTTCTTGTGATTGTCGATGACCCGCTGGCGCTTGTCCGCCTCCGCTTCTCCCAGATGCCCCTCGCCGTCGATCATGATAAGGACGCTCTTTACCCCGAGATCGTCGCAGCGCTTCTTGAGATCGGCGAGGTAGGCTTTGTCTCGGGCCTTATCCTTGAAGAACTGGTTCACATACTCGATGGCGTTAATTCCGAAGGTCTCCTTCGACACCTTCGGGAAATCCAGATTGGTCATCTTGCCCTGTCGAATAGTGCGGTGCAGCGACCACTCCGCGAGAGAGATGTCAAAGAGAGGCTTCTTCTCCTGGTTGTCCGCATCAGAGAGTGACGGAACGAGAACGAGACCGGTGGCGGCAGTACCCTGCTTGAGGAAAAGGCGGCGGTTCATGATTGCGGGAGGGTAGGTTCTTCACTCCGTGGCACAAGGACTAAGGAGGGGTGGCCAGGGCGGCCGGGGCGGCCGAAAGTATACAGGAGGCAGTGTACAGTATACAGATGGGACCGGCTCAAGATCAGTCAGTACACTGCTCACTGTACACTGCTCCCTTCCCCCCATTCCGTTCCTTTGATTTGCACGGCACGATCCGTCCGGCTAGAGATGTGGCATGAGTATAGTCACAAAGCGGGGAGACGACGGGCGCTCCGATCTCCTGTTTGGGAAGCGGACTTCGAAGACCGATCCGCGGCTCGAAGCGGTGGGAACCGTCGACGAACTCAATGCCGCCCTCGGCGTGGCGCGTGCCGCCACCTCGGAAACTGCCACGGAGTCTCTCCTCGACCGGTTGCAGGCCAGCCTGGTCGGCCTTATGGGAGAGTTGGCGGTCCTGCCCGAGGATGCGAAACGCTACCGGGAATCCGAGTATCCCTCCATTGCCCCGGAGGACGTGGAGTCCCTTGAGCGGGAGGCGGGGGCGATCGAAGCGGAAGGACTATCGTTCGATGGTTGGGCGCGGCCGGGCGCGAATGGAAACCTGGCGGGGGCCCATCTCGACCTGGCCCGGGCTGTCTGCCGCCGCGCCGAACGCCGGGTCCTGTCCCTCGGAAATGGGGTCTCGAACGCTGCCATCGCCCACTTCCTCAATCGTGCTTCCGATCTGCTCTGGCTCCTCGCGCGAAAATCGGAGCGGAATTGAGGTTGCGGCGTTGGCAGGAACGATTAGCGTGATCCGATCATGAGAATGTTTTCCGCCATCCTCCTCTTCAGCTGTATTTCCGCCTCGATTTCACAGGCCGCCCCGAAGGTCCGATGGCCGAGCGATGTCGTGGAGTGGGCCAAGTTGAAGGATGCCGCCGAGACCGCCAAGAAGCAGAAGAAGGGATTCGCCTTTATCTTCGTCCCCGCCGCGTATGGGGAGGATACGGATGGAGGGGTGGCGCGCTCGATTGCCGCCACCAACGATGCCATCCGGGCCCTCAAATCGTTCTGCCTCATAGTGAAGGGCGACATGCAGGCCGTCCTGAAGGCCATGCGGACTCAGCAAGAGGATCCCAATGTCTCGAAGGCGCTCATGGAGGGCTTGAACAAGGCAGGGAACACCTATCCGCTGGTGGTGGTGCTCGATGGGAAAAGGAAGAGCCTGCTCGGCGCCGTGGCCGGCCAAAAAATCCATGACGAAGGCAAGAAAGTTTTCCGGGAGGCCAAGAAGAAATTTCGCAATCTGGACGAGGAGGAAGAAGACAAGAAAAAATAGGGGCTAAATCCCTTCCGCCAGCGGCCGCAAAAGAACGCCGATGCCATAGGCGATACTCGCCGCCAGCGCGCCCACGCCCAGCGTCTCGGCCCCGCCCAGCGCCCAGTGCTGGTCGACGAAGCGGCTCTTGAGCGTTCCGACCGCAAAGAACGCGATGCCCGTCAGGAGGCAGGCCGGAAGAAAGGGGCTCGGCACCAGGTCCGGATTCACAAGATTGGCGATGTATGCCGCGAGCGGAATGGCCCCGATCACCAGGAACGCCATGAAAGTGGCAAGGGCCGCCTTCACGGGAGAGGGCCGGACCGGCGCCACTCCGTGCTCTTCCTGCAACATCACCTCGACCCACTGCCTCTTGTCGGCCGTGATGACATCGACCACCTTTTCGAGTGTATCGCCCTCGAATCCCTTCCCGGCAAAAATCTGCCGGATTTCTTCGCGCTCTCCTTCGGGGTGAGCATCGATCTCCTCCTCTTCTTCCCGGCGGGCCCGGCGAGCAGCCTGGTTTTCGGCACGGGTGCCGAGAAAGTTTCCCGCCGCCATCGAGAATCCGTCGGCGAGCAGGTTGGCGAGTCCCAGGATGATGACGATCCCGCTCGCGAGACCCGCGCCCGCCACCGAAGAGACCACCGCGAAGGTTGTGACCGCTCCGTCGATCGCGCCGTAGATCGAATCCTTCAGGTAGCCTTGGGAGGCGTCGCCCTCCAGGCGCCGCCGGATCGCTTCGGGCGTGTGTTCCGCATCGTGGTCGTCGTGGTGGCTCATGCCGGGAGATCAGCCGCGGACGGGGCTCAGGGGACTTGGGTGCGAAGGGACGCCGGGTAGCCGGGAAGTTCCAGGGTGTTCACGAGCTTGAGGGTCGTTCCGTCCACCCCGAAGACGCTCGATTGGCGGTCGGCCAGGTCGCCGACATTGAGGAACTTTCCGTTCTTGCTGAACCCCACCCCTTCCGTGAAGCGGCCGGTCTCGACCCCTCCCGCCCTGCTCACTGTCTTCCCGTCGATTCCAGTGATCATCGTATCACCGGCCGTGCCGGGCATCGCCGAGGTCCCGAGTGCGAAAGCCGAAATCGCCCATTTCATGTCCATCCTCAAAGAATGGCATCGGGCTGATACGCGGCGGCGCTGGGATGCCTGGCCGACAGTTCTTCCACCGTTGCGACGAAGGCATCGACCTGGGAATCCGCCAAGCCCGTGTTGCCTTGTCCCTTCTCAAAGACTTCCTGGAGGTCGTGGCGCGTCAGAGGGATGCGTTCGTCGTTGGCGAGACGATCAAGCAGGTCGTTTTCCGAGATCAGTCCGTCCCGGAGATCCTGCGCGGTGCCGAGGGCGTGCTCCTTGACGGCGGCGTGCGCCGTTTCGCGTCCCCCTCCGGCCCGGACGGCCGCCATCAGGAAGGAGGTGCTCAGCAGGAAGGGCATGTAGCGCTGGTTCTCCTTGTCGATCGTGCCGGCGAACACCTCCATCTGGGCGAGAACCGTCAGGAAGGTCTCAAAGAGTCCGTCCGCCGCGAAAAAGGCATCCGGCAACATGATGCGGCGGACCACGGAACAGGAGACATCGCCCTCGTTCCACTGGGCCCCGCTCAAACCGGTCCCCATTGTGACATAACCGCTCAGAATGATGTGGAATCCATTCACGCGTTCGCACGAGCGGGCGTTCATCTTGTGCGGCATGGCGCTCGAGCCGGTCTGGCCTTTCGCGAAGCCCTCCGAGGCAAGCTCGTGGCCGGCCATCAGGCGGAGGGTGGTGCAAAACGAGGACGGGCCGGAGGCGAGCTCGGTGAGGGCCGAAACCACCCGCAGATCGAGGGAGCGCGGGTAGACCTGGCCCACGCACACCCAGTCGTCCGGGAGACCCAGGTAACCCGCGATCTTTCCCTCCAGGCCACGCACCTTGGCGGCGTCGCCCGCGAACAACGAGAGCTGGTCCATCTGTGTCCCGATTGCTCCCTTGAGACCGCGCACCGGGTAGCGATCCATCAGGTGCTCGAAGCGCACGAAGGAGTCGAGCAACTCCTCTCCGAACATCGCGAGGCGCTTTCCAACCGTGGTGGGCTGTGCCGCCACGTTGTGGGTGCGCCCGGCAATGACGAGTTCCCGCCACTCGGCCGCCCGTCTTGCCATCGCGGCGAGGGCCGCTATCGCCTTGTCGTGAATCACACGCAGGGCCGAGAAGACCTGCAACTGCTCCACGTTCTCGGTCAGGTCCCGCGAGGTCATTCCCTTGTGGATTTCCTCGTGTCCCGCCAGGTCGTTGAACTCCTCGATGCGCGCCTTCACGTCGTGACGGGACACGCGCTCGCGCTCCTCGATGGAGGCGAGGTCGATCTGCCCCTTGACCTTTTCGTAGTCCTCGATCGCGGCGGCGGAGATGGGAAGTCCCAGTTCCTGCTGCGCTTTCATGACGGCGATCCAGAATTCGCGCTCGAGAACGATGCGGCCCTCCGTGGACCACAGTTCTCGCATGGCGGGAGAGGCGTAGCGCTCGGCGAGGACGTTCGGAATCATGAGGGACTCCGGAGAACTAGCGGAAACCGCCCGCAGTTCCCAATCTGAAATCCGAAATCTGGGATCAGGGAAAGAGATAACCCTTCCGGGCGATCCGAAAGCCGCCGCCGCGCTTGCCGTCGAAGAACCATTCCCCGTCGAGTTCCTGGCCCCCGTCGAGGACCTTGCCGCGCAGGAGCAGCCGGCCACTCGCCAGGCTGATGACACCTTCGCCGTTTCGGAGCGGTTGGTAGATGCCTTTGGCTGTGAAGCGGTCCTCGAGCAGCTGGTGGACCTGGTATCCGAGTCCGCGACCGTAGGGATGGCTCCAGTGCGCGAGCGTGATGTCCAAGGCGAAGGAGGTCGGGGAGTTGAATCCGCGCGGGATCTCCGCCGTCCCCTTGTAGAACATCCCCTGGCCGCCGATGTCCATCGCGACATCCATGGGAGCCTTTGCAACAGAGGGGGCCGGCGAGTCCGTGGCACAGGATGCCAATCCGACGGTGAGCAGAACCGCCAGGCCGCAGCGTAACCGGCGGCTCCAATCACGGGGGCGGGGATCCTGCGGCATCGACGTGACTATGGTCCTCGCGACCCGCGGCGGCGAGGACGTTTTCCAGGGCCGCGAGGAGCCTGAGGCGCAGCGGGTGGGCGGTTTTGCACAGGGATCGCTGCGCCTCTTCGTACTGCGTCCGCCCCGCCTCGGTCTCCACCGTGATGGGCGCGTATCCGAGCGTGGACAGATCGTAGGGGCTGGCGCGCATGTCGATTTCGCGAGCCTGCACCGCAAGTTGGAAGCAGTCCCAGAGCAGGTCGCTTCCCACCCACGGGATCGCCTTCGCAGCCCACTTGTAGAGATCCATGTTGGCATGAATGCAGCCCGGTTGTTCGTTCTCCTCGCGGCTCCACAGGCCGGGTTGCACGCGGTTGAGCGGTTGCGCGCCGGGGGAGAAGTGCCGAAAGGCGTCGAAGTGCGTGCAGCACAGCGGGCGGGACTCGACGAGGGCATCGATCTCCTCCTGCGGAATTCGAAACGGAACGGTCTCACGGTGCCGAACCATCGTTCCCCGATAGACCATGGCCCACTCGTGCAGCCCGTGGCACACGAAGCTCGGCGGGCGGCCATGGGTGGCGGCCAGGAGCTTCGCGGTAAAGCGCAGGCGCTCCCGTTCCTTCCCGCCGATCCGGGAGGGCTCCACCCGGCAGGTGCCCTCCGCGAACTGGTAGTGCCTGGTCGCGAAGGCGCGGCGCGCTGCCCGGCAGTCCTCCAGCGCCACCCCGAATCCGGGATGCCAGGCCTCAAGCTTTCCAAGGGAGAGTTGGTAGTAGGTGTTCAGGAAATCGAAAATCGGATGTTTCTCCCTCCGTGCCCGCCGATCGCGCATGGGATCCGTCCACTTTTTGGCGCGGCACCGGTGGCGGAGGGCCCGGTTTCTCCACTCGGTAGTGCCAAGAGTCTGGATCGGCGTAGTCTCCATCGTTCGTTGCACGGCGCGGCGGTGCGAATTGCAGCTCTTGTTGCAGCTGTATTTAGAAGGTGTCTCCCTTTCCGGATTCTCCTGCTCCAGCGGGGCCACGATGACACCGTATTCTCGCGGCGGGGAAGAGAAAAGTCCCGACGGGACCTTCCCAACCTGAACCAGCCCGGGGAGGTCCGCCCGGGAGCGGCCTCCATCCGCCCGAGCCGGGACGGTCATCCCGGCGACGGCTTGATTGCTGGGAACAGCCGACCGCTTGATGTATCCTCTCTTCCACCTGATCATGACCTTTTCTCAGTCCGACCGGAAGATCGCGGCGAAACTGTGGCGATCCCTGCATTCCGAACGGCCGTTTCTCGCCATGTTGACAACCGCATCCGCGGAAGGTGTTCCGCACGCCACGTGGATGGGAACGGTCCTCTCGCCGGACCCGGGCGAAATCCTTACCCTGACCTCCCCCGACAGCCTCAAGATTAGCAATCTGCGACAGAACCCCGCCGTGGAATGGCTCATCAGCGAAATCAATCGCAAGGAGTTGCTCTATCTTCGTGGCAAGGCCCATGTGGTCGAGGAGGTCGCCGATCTCAAGCGCTGCTGGCAGAGAGTTTCCGGGAAAGGGCAGGCCTTCTTCCTTAACTACTTCAATACCAACCCCGGCTTCGCAATCATCCGGACCCTGGTGGAATCAGCCGAACTCGTGGTGCCCGAAGACTTCCGCAAGGTCACCATCTCTCCCGGTGACTTATTCGACGAGACCCACCCGCCCTGACCGCCGCCGGCATTTGCCGTGCGCAAGCCAATTCTTGAGGTTCGAACCATGGCAGGGCCTGCCTCGCCTTGTTGGGCCTGGTCAATATTTGATCAGAGCATTCTTGTATGGCTGGGATATGCAATGAAGGGTCTGAACTGTCATTTTACGGCGGCATGAATTGGCCGGGCGCTCCTTGTGCGCCCATCTGGCCCATGCCCGCCGGTCCCGTTCCGGGAGTTCCGGGCACGCCACGACGACCCGGCGAGGCAGTCACGGTGGTGAAGTGTCCCGCCCCTCCGCCATCGCCACCGTTGCCGCCCTCACCGAATTGACTGCCGCCACCCGGACCTCCAGCGCCGCCGCTTCCACCGAGAGCGGATCCTTTGCCCCCCATTCCGCCCGTTCCGCCTTTTCCACCTTTGGTTTCGATGCGTCCAAACCCACCGGGGCCACCTTCTCCTCCGTTTCCGCCGATCAATCCGCTTCCCCCATTGCCACTGGTTGAGGTTACGAGAACTGGGCCATTTGAAAAGTTAGTCTGGGTGCCTACAAAGGACCCAGAAAATGAAAGGCAAGAGATACACGACCGAAGAGAA
>CAUZKZ010000260.1:0-7844 GCA_963580345.1 Verrucomicrobiia bacterium
GGTGAAATTACTGGAAGTATAGTGCAGTCCGCGGAAATTCGAAAATTCCAAAACCCCAGAACCACTCTAAATCAACGCAAAATCAGGACTTCCAGAAGCTCCGACAGACCCTATGGGATGGCTGTGATATCAGTTCTTCCTGACTAAATACTTCGTACTTGTGCAGGTGCTCTTGAATTTCATCACATGATGAATTCCGAACCCGTGGACCTGGTCCAATCCCCTGATGAAAACTGTATTGCCCACCCTCGCCCTCCTTGTGGCGGTCGTGCTGCCGTCCCTGGCGGCCGAGCCCACCGCCTCCGCTCGTCGGTCCTCCGCCAAGTCGGTCGCGGGGGAGTGTCCCCGCTGCACGCAGGCGCCCTGCCGTTGCGGCTTCAGTCCGTCCTACTACACGCGGTACCGCGATCCGGTGCGCCGGCGCCTGGCGAAGCACTGTCCCATCACGCCGCATTGGACTCGTCCGCGCCCGACCCCGGTGAAGGTCGCGGTGCGGTCGGTGGTGCCGAGCCCCCGTGCTCCGCGAGTGGTTCCGGCCCCCACTCCGCGCCAAACCCTTGGCTACCTGCCCGCCACGCGCAGGCGATCGGGTTTCCACCAGACCTGCGCGCCCTTCAGCCGCACCAGCACGCTGGTCCCGACGCCGCGGCGGCCCCGCGTCGTGCCCGCCCGCACCGCACGCCTGAGGCTCGGCTATGAGCCATCGGTGAGTTGGACGAGGTACGTCGGCCGGCGGCGCTAGTGTAGCCCGTCAAGCAGACTGCACATTATGGTTTTGATGTTTGTTTGAAACTTGCCGCTCCGCGGATCCAAGAATGAGAGGACGCGGTCTTTCTCCCAACTTCTGCGTTGCTCCTCAGTCACGAATCCCGATTCGCTCCTTCCTCGCGCCTTGAATTTGGGAAAAACTCCGCATCCCATAATATGCATTCTGCTGGACGACCTACGCTAGTGCAGACTGCTTGACGGGCCACAGGAGCGGACCGCTGGCAAGTTGGTCGAGGTAGTTTCGGGAGAGGCCGGAAATCAACGAATCCGCTACCGTGACTTGCCCGTCTTGGTCGGACACGAACTGAGGATTCCGGACGGACGGCGCGTCCTGCAGGACATGACGGTGAAGCCGGAGGATTCGAAGCTCACCGCCAACAGCACCTGTTGTTTCTACCCGGTGCTCACCCCGAAGGGGACGCGCGTGGTGGATTTTGCGCCGGATGATCACCCGCACCATCGCGGAATCTTCCTGGCCTGGCACAACATCCAGGGCAAACCGGGTGGGGATTTCTGGGGCTGGGGGAAGTTTGCCCCGACGGAGGGGCGCGTGATCCGCAACAGGATCGTGAAGCTGAAGAGAGGCACCCCCTTGCATCTGCGCTATCGCCTCGTGGTGCACGACGGGCCGTTGCCAAGGGCGGTGGTCGACAAGGCCGCGCAGGATTTCGCGCGAGAATAGATCGGAGCATTCGGTCCACCTCGACCCCGCACCCTCACCTCGTCCCCGCCTGCGGGAAAGCAGAAGGCCGCGGGCAGCCCACCCCCGCCCGCAGGCCACCTCCCCCGCTTGACGAAGCCACGGATTTCAATTATTCCAAAATCATGAAATTAATCGAGGCGGTTGCCGCCCTGGGGGCCCTGGCCCAACCGTCCCGCCTGGAAGTCTTCCGGTTGTTGGTGGGTTCCAAAGGCGCTTTGTGTGCGGGGGAGATTGCGGAGCACCTCGCTCTGCCCAAGCCCACCCTCTCGTTTCACCTGAAGGAGCTCAGCCATGCCGGGCTGATCGAGGCTCGGAGGGAGGGGCGCTCCATTTTCTACGAGGTGCGGGTGGAAGGGATTCGGGAGCTGATGGGATTCCTCACGGAGGATTGCTGCCAGGGGCGGCCGGAACTCTGTCTGCCCGGGGCCTCCAGTGCGTGCTCCAACTGAAGGGGCGGCCGGGACGGATCACGCCAGGATCGCCATGAGCATTCGCATCGGCATCAACGGATTCGGCCGCATGGGCCGTCTTGGGTTTCGGACCGGCTGGGACAGCGACGAGTTCGAGATCGTCCACGTCAACGAACTCGAGGGCGGAGCGAAGTTGGCGGCGCACTTGCTGGAATTCGATTCCGTCCATGGCCGATGGAATCGCGGGATCGAAGCCGGGGACGACGGGTTCAGGGTGGAGGGGAAGCGGATCTCCTTCAGCGGGAAGGCGACCCCGGGCGAAGTCGACTGGGCCTCGCTGGGGATCGAGCTGGTGGTGGAAAGTTCGGGGCAGTTTCGCACTCCGGAACTCCTGCAGCCTTACTTCGACGGCGGTGTCCGCAAGGTGGTGGTGGCGGCCCCTGTGAAGGAGGGTGCGCTCAATATCGTGATGGGGTGCAACGACGATCTCTACGATCCCGCCCGGAACCACCTCGTCACGGCCGCCTCCTGCACTACAAACTGCATCGCCCCCGTGGTGAAGGTGCTGCACGAGAAAATCGGGATCGTGCACGGTCTCATCACCACCTTGCACAATGTGACCAACACCCAGGTGGTGGTCGATGCCCCCCACAAGGACTTCCGGCGGGCGCGTTCCGCCCTGAACTCCCTGATCCCGACCACCACCGGGTCCGCCACTGCCATCACGATGATCTATCCCGAGTTGAAGGGGAAACTCAACGGGGTGGCGGTGCGCCTGCCCCTCCTGAATGCCAGCCTCACGGATTGCGTCTTTGAGCTCTCGCGCCAGACGACCGCAGAGGAGGTCAACGGGCTGCTGAAGGACGCTGCGCTCCGCGAGCTGCGCGGCATTCTCGGCTACGAAGACCGGCCGCTCGTCTCGACGGATTACCTGAACGACACGCGCTCCGGGATCGTGGATGGCCCCTGCACGATGGTGAACGACGGCACCCAGGTGAAGCTGCTGGTGTGGTACGACAACGAAGTTGGTTACGCGCACCGCATGATGGAACTGGTGGCGAAGGTGGCGTCCTCGCTGCCTGCACCCTGAGGCGGATGGACCTGCGCAACTACGGCCTCGTCACGGCGTCCTACTGGGGGTTTACCCTGACGGATGGCGCCTTGCGCATGTTGGTGCTCATGCACTTTCACCAGCTTGGCTACTCGCCGGTGCAGTTGGCCTTCCTGTTCCTGCTCTACGAATTCTGCGGGATCGTGACTAACCTGCTGGGCGGCTGGATCGGTTCGCGGGTGGGACTGAAGGTCACCCTCTTCGCCGGACTGGCGACCCAGGTGGTGGCCTTGACGATGTTGTCGCTGGTGCGACCGGAGTGGACCGCGGCGCTCTCGGTGGCGTACGTGATGGGAGCGCAGGCTCTTTCCGGGATCGCGAAGGATCTCACCAAGATGAGTTCGAAGAGCGCCGTGAAACTTCTCGTTCCCGGCGACGTCGCGGATGCCGCCGCCTCGGAGCGTCAACTTTTCAAATGGGTCGCGCTTCTGACCGGTTCGAAGAACGCCCTGAAGGGCGCGGGTTTTCTGTTAGGTGGGATCCTCTTGGGCTGGCTGGGCTTCGCGCCGTCGCTCCGGGCCATGGCGGCCGGGTTGGCCCTCATCCTGGCGGGGGGGCTCCTCTGGCTGAAGCAGGACCTCGGCAAGTCGAAGCAGAAGGTGAAATTTACCCAGCTCTTCTCCAAGAGCCGCGAGATCAATCTCCTCTCCGCGGCGCGCTTCTTTCTCTTCGGTTCGCGCGACATCTGGTTCGTGGTGGGGCTCCCGGTCTTCCTGAAGGAAGCGCTGGGTTGGAGCTTCGCGGGAGTGGGCGGCTTCCTGGCGGCGTGGGTGATCGGCTACGGATTCGTGCAGGCCGCGGCGCCCGGGTTGGTGCGAAAAGGCGGAGCGCCTGGTGGCGCCCGGGCGGCGTCGATCTGGGGTGGATTGCTGGTGCTCGTGACGGTCGGGATCGCGGCCGCGGTGCAGTTCGACTTTCACCCGGTGGTCGCGATTCTCGGAGGACTGGCCGTGTTCGGGATCGTCTTCGCGGTCAACTCCGCGGTGCACTCCTATCTGATCCTGGCCTACACCGATGCCGACAAAGTGGCGCTGAATGTCGGCTTCTACTACATGGCGAACGCCTGCGGGCGGCTGGTGGGAACCCTGCTTTCCGGGGTCCTGTATCTCACCGCGGGCCTGCCGGGCTGCCTCTGGACCAGCGCCGGGTTTGTGCTCGCCGCGGCGGTCCTGGCCTCGCTCCTTCCGAAGAAGGAGGGTGCTCGCGCACGAAGTCCGGGAGGCTCTGCGCCGGACTCCCGGTGAATTGTTCGACAGTATCGGTGGGGCGATCGGGGTAGCCTTCCTGGTGAGGCAAGATTTCATTTGTTTTCATTTAGTCTGAAGGACTCCGCATTTTCTGTTTTTGCAGGCTGTGCTTATTGCATCTTGTTGATTTCGTGCCTGAATGTGGTGGAAGGTAGCAACCGATCGTCCGCGATTTCAGGCGCTAATTGTGACCGGAATTGGACGGCGGGAGTCTGAAAACCAAAACCCCTGAAGAACACCAATCATGCTGACGCCCTTTTCTCGAGCCACTGTTCGCTTGGTGGCCGGCGCCCTGCTGGGAGCCCTGACCTTCGCATCCCCCGCCAGCCTGCGTGCCCAGGACGCCGACTTCATCGCCGTGGTCAAAATCCAGAGTTTCAATCAGGTCGGTCCCTTGCTGGTGACCCTTCGGGACGAGGATTTCGACGATCCGGACGCCGCCCCGTTTCGATTCGCTGCCATTGCGGAGGCCTCCGCGCCGAATGCGCTGACAAGCGGGACGGTCCTGCCACCCGGAGGATCCAGCATCGCGCTGGGATTGGTAGGTGGTGGTGAAGAACTGATCTTCACCGAGGGGTTCGAGCTCTTCACGGATTTGAATGCAGCTTTCGAAGCCGGGACCTACCAACTCGACCTGGTGGGGCCAACGACGGGGCGAAAGCGGTCAGTGTGGACCTCTCGGGGGACACTTACGCGGGGGTGCCACGCTTCACCAACTTCGTGGCCGCGCAGAGTATCGACGCTGCCAGCGACTTCACTTTTCAGTGGGAGGCGATTCCGGGTGGTGCGGCTGGGGACCTCGTGATCCTGCTCATCGATGAGGAGTTCGGAAGCAATGTGTTTGAGTCTCCCGATCTCGGCGAAACCGGAGCCCTCGACGGGCTCTCCACCTCCTTCACCGTTCCGGGTGGCACTCTGGATCCCGGAGCGGAGTACAATGTCGTGCTCGAGATCTTCAAGCCGGTAGACAGCAATGAAGACTACGCGCCCGGGGTGCCCGCGGTCAGCGCCTACGGAAAGATAACGCTCATGCGGACCCGGACTGCCGGCCCCACCGGGGATTCCACTCCCCCGAACCTGGTTCGCTCCGTGCCGTTCGATTTCCAGGGCGAGGTCAGCCTCAACAGTATCTTGACCTTTGTCTTCGACGAAGCGATGGATACCGCGGTCGCGGCCGGCCAGGCTATCACCTGGAGCGGGGTGGCCGATCCGGCCCAGTTCGCCTACTCGTGGAGTCCGGACCGCAAATCGCTCTTCTGTAACTACACGCCCGGTCTGCCCGCCTCCTCCACGGGTGAGTGGGCTCTCAACCCGGCGGGATCAGCCGCGAAATTGCGCGATGCAGCCGGCAACAACATTCCGGCGGGGAGGAGTGGGCAGTTTGAGACCAGCGCCACCAGCAACCTGGGCGAGCCGGACGTGGTGTCCTTTGAGTTCGGGAAGGGCAGGGCCTTCTTCCAGGATGGCCCCACCCCGGTCGATCTCGAGAGCTATTTCGCGGAGTTTTTCGTGGAGCTGAGCGGGACCAGCACCATCTCGAGCGTGGACCTCGGCTTTCCGGGCGGAGCGGTCGCCGCCAATCTGGGGCGGCACGTCTTCGACAACACCGAGATCGAGGGCGAGTCCGATTTTGCCGAGAAGGCGGACCTCGACCGGATTTTTCCCAACGGGAACTACGTGTTCACCATGCACACCGCGCACGATGGCGACCAGTCCGTCACCCTCGCGATCGGCCCGGACAGTTACCCGAACGCCCCGACCATCCAGAACTTCTCCACCACGCAGGCCATCGATGGCAGCCAGACCTTCACTCTGGAGTGGGCCGCGATGGCGGGCGGAACGGCCGCCGACTTTATCGAAGTGATCCTGGAGAGGAACGGAGCCTGCTACTTTGAAACACCCGGGCCCGGCGAGCCGGGCGCCCTGGACGGGACTGCCACCAGCGTGACGATCCCGGCCGGGAGCCTGCCGCCCGGCCGGAGTATCGAGGGGGAGTTGGTCTTCGCCAAGGTCGCCGACACCGACGGCACGACCTATCCGGGGGTGACCGGAAGGGCGGTCTTTGCGAGCATCACGGAGTTCGAGGTCCAGACCATCGGAGATCCCTTTCAACCGCAGTTGCAGATTCGGCACGACGGCGCGCAGGCCACCGTGACGGTGACCGGTGAGATCGGCCGGCAGTATGAACTGCGGGTCTCGCAGGACCTGGACAACCTCGATCCCTGGACGCCGGTGTGGTCGGGATTCCTGTTCGGAGACTGCGAGGGCTACAAGAGATCGTTCGAGTTCTTCGACAACGTCTCGGGAGTTCCGGAGCGTTTTTACCAGGCGCGGGAACTGCCCTTTGGCCCGTGAGTTGGGCGACCCGAAACCTCCGGCGGGGGTCCCCCCCCCACCGGAGAAATGCCTACTGACTGTGGGCCGGGCGAGGCAGCCCGGCACGGAAGTTTTCCGCGCCGGTGAGGCGCTCGTAGCGGACCGGTCTCGTTGCCCCGAGATTGATGATCCCTCCGACTCGAGACGCCTGCGAGGGTCCCAGAATTCCTGCTAATCGTCTTCGTCATCCGTCGGGGGCCGCCCAGTAATTTTTACAGGGAAAACTGAATGCGAGAGTGGGTCGTTCGTTTCGAGAGTGGCGCGGAGAGAAGACGAAGCAGGCGGAGCTGAAACAACCGAGGACGATGAACGCGAGAAACCAGATGAAAGAGCGTCGGAACCGCGTTGAGTCCACGGGCGAGGCCCGACCGGCGGATCTTCTTTCCAAGCGGGAATTCCTCAAGCTTGTCCTGGGCGGCACTGCCGCGGGAATGGCGGCTCCGTTCCTGACCATGGGGACGGCTTCCGCGAGTCCCCTTATCGTGCCCGGCGGCTACCTCGAGTCGCGGGTGCACGCCTACTGGATGAAACTTTCCTACCAGAGAGGTGGAGCGAGCCGCCAGGTGCGCAGGCGGATCGGAGCGGGACTCCGCAACATTGGCGCCATCAAGGGTGCCGGAACAGGATTGCAGTTTTCGGAGCTCTTTGACGAGGCGATCAAGGCTGTCTTCGTGCGTTGGGACAAGACCCGCCGCAAGCCCGCTTCACTCTACGCCTTGATCCAGATGCTCTACGACGAGCATATCGCCCCGCGTGGCGGTCCGGAGGCCGGGCGCGCCCTGTTCGGGACCCTTCTCGCGATGGTGCGGGGGCGAAACGGAAGCAGTCAGGGTGAACTCGCCCACGAGGCCTATCTCCGCTATCGGCAGGCCGCGCTCGCCTACAAGGAGGTCGCACGCAAGAAGGAAGACCAGGACGCCGTCCTGGAGGCTCGCCGGGTGCGATCCCGCTTGCTGCAGGAATGGCAGGAGTGGCTCCTGGGCCTCGTGGAAGGGCATGCCACCGGAAAACTCCGGCTCAATCCCGAGTTCATCGTGACGGCGGAGATGACGAGAGGATTCCACGTCTACACGCCGCCGTTTACTTGGACCGAGTCCGCTCTGATTATCACGGCCCGCCGCCGTCAGGTGATGGTGGAGTGGCGCGGAGACGGTGTGCTCCAACGCGCGTCATCGCCGGCCGGTCCGTGGAAGGACACTGGCCGGCCTTCCCCGGCCTTCTTCGACGCG
>CAUZKZ010000261.1:0-7840 GCA_963580345.1 Verrucomicrobiia bacterium
CAGGGGTGGGCGCGATCTCTTCAAGCGGACGTGGAACCGGTCGCCGGGCCCGAGGGCCGGTGCCATCCCTGCGCTGGAAATCGGGCTGCTTTTCGCTATTCCGCGCGCCGGAGAGACGACGAAGTTGATCAGGAGGGCCAGGGTTGCGAGGACCGCCGCGGTTCCGAGGATCCAGAGGGCCCGGGACGGCCTGCTGGGAAGAGGCCCGGGATCCGGCATGATTTTCAAGGTGTCCAAGTTAAGGGAGCAGCGTAATTTTAAAATGAAATAATCTCCCCGCCGCTGCTTCGGAATTGCCGCCCCGGCCGGGGTCTCTATGATGGTGGGAGAGCATGGGTGCGTCGTTCGTTCATTTGCATTTGCATACGGAGTACTCGACGCTGGATGGAGCAGTGAGGTGCAAGGAGGCTGCGGCGCATGCGGCCCGGTTGGGGATGCCGGCGGTGGCCATGACGGACCACGGAAATCTCTACGGAGCGATCGAGTTTTACGAAGCGGCCAGGGAGCACGGTGTGAAGCCGATCCTTGGGTGCGAAATCTACCTCGCCCCGGAATCTCTCCACGACAAGAAGGAGATCCCCGGCCGCAAGCGCGCCACCCATCTCACCCTCCTGGCCGAGAACAACACGGGCTGGAAAAACCTGGTGCAACTCGTCACGAAGGGTCACCTGGAGGGATCGTATTACGGCAAGCCGCGCGTGGATCGCGAGGAATTGCGCGCCCACGCGGAGGGTCTCATCTGCCTGAGCGGATGCATCGCCGGGCCGGTCAACGAGTGGCTCTTGCAGGGACAGCGCGACCGGGCGCGGGAAACCCTGGAGGAACTCGGGGACATCTTCGGGAAGGAGAACTTCTACGTCGAAATCCACGACCACGGACTCGAGGCCCAGCGCAAAGTTCTGCCGGAGCTGGTGGGGCTGGCGCGCGAGCTCGACCTGAAGCTGGTGGCCGCCAACGACGTGCACTTCCTGAACCGGGACGACCACGAGGCGCACGACGTCATGATCTGCATCGGGACCGGCAAGCTCCTCTTCGATGAGAACCGCATGCGCTACCCGCCGGAAGTCTACTTCAAGACGGCGGAAGAGATGCGCGAGCTCTTCGCCGATGTTCCGGATGCCTGCGACCACACCCTTGAGATTGCGGAGCGCTGCAATGTGGAGCTGAGCCTCGATGCCACCAGTTCCGAAAAATATCCGAACTTCGAGGCCCCGGGAGGAATATGCCGCGAAGAATACATGCGCGAGCTGTGCTTCAAGGGTCTCGAGGATCGCTACGGGAAGGAGCGCGCCGGCAGCGATCCGGAACTGCGGGAGCGGCTGGAGTACGAAATCAAGACCATCAACGATCTTGGCTTCGCGAGCTACTTTCTCATCACGGCGGACTTCATCAACTGGGCCAAGGAGCACGAGATCCCGGTCGGCCCCGGCCGGGGATCGGCGGCCGGATCCCTGGTGGCCTACACCCTCGGCATCACCGATATCTGCCCCATCCGTTTCGGGCTCCTCTTCGAGCGCTTCCTGAATCCCGAGCGGGTCAGCCCGCCCGACGTTGACATCGACTTCTGCCAGACCCGCCGGCCGGAAGTGATCGAGTATGTGCGCCGCAAGTACGGCGAGCGCTGCGTGTCCCACATCATCACCTACGGCACCCTGGGTGCCAAGAGCGTGATCCGTGACGTGGCCCGCGTGATGGGGATCAGTTACGGCGAGGCGGACCAGATTGCGAAGATGATCGAGGCCCGCCCGGGCGTCAAACTGAAGGAAGAGTACGAAGCCAAGGCCGACCTGCGCGAGACGATCGAGGGCAGCAGCACCTATCGTGAGCTGTGGGACTACGCCATCAGGCTGGAGGGGCTGACCCGCAATGTGGGGGTGCACGCCGCGGGGGTGGTGATCGGGGATCGGGCCCTGGACGAACACGTCCCACTGACGCGCGGAAACGAGGGGGAAGTCGTCACGCAATACGACATGGGCGCCATCACGGAGGTGGGGCTTCTCAAGATGGACTTCCTCGGGTTAAAGAACCTGACCGTGATCCAGGAGGCCTCCCAGTTCATCCGCGGGGAGGTCCCGGACTTCGAGATTCACAAGGTTCCGCTCGACAACGAGAAGACGCTCGCGCTGCTGAACCGCGGCGAAACGATGGGCGTCTTCCAGTTGGAGTCCGGCGGGATGACGGAGACCTGCCGCCGCTACGGGATTCGCCGCATCGACGACATCATCGATCTCCTGGCGCTCTACCGCCCGGGCGCCATGCAGTTCATCGACGACATGATCGAGGTGAAGGAGGGACGCAAGGAGGTGGTGTACGAGCACCCCCTCCTCGAGCAGGTCTGCCACGACACCTACGGGGTGATGATCTACCAGGAGCAGGTGCAGAACGCCGCCAAGCTCCTCGCCGGCTACACCCTCGGCGGGGCCGACATTCTCCGCCGCGCGATGGGGAAGAAGAAGAAGTCCGCCATGAACCGGCAGCGCGCCACCTTCGTGGAGGGCTGCAAGAAGGTGAACGACATCGATGCCCGCCTCGCCAACCGGATCTTCGACAAGATATCCAGCTTTGCGGGTTACGGCTTCAACAAGTCCCATTCGGCGGCCTACGGTCACATCTCGTACTGGACCGCCTGGCTGAAGGCGAACTACCCGGTGGAGTTCATGGCGGCCCTCCTCTCGAACGAGATCAACAACACCGACAAGATTGGGGTCTTCGTCTCGGAGTGCCACCGCATGGATATCGAGATCCTTCCGCCCGACGTGAACAATGCGCAGCTGCGCTTCTCGCCCGAGAAGATGCGGGGAGGGCGGATGGGAATCCGCTACGGATTGGCCGCCATCAAGAACGTGGGCGAGGCCGCGATGGGCCAGGTCATCGCGGAGCGCGAGGCCAACGGACCGTTCGAGTCGCTGAACGATTTCGCGAACCGGCTCGATTCCAAGGTGATCAACAAGCGTATTCTTGAAAACCTTGTAAAAGCGGGGGCGATGGATTGGACCGGGGAAGCGAGAGCCGGGATGTGCGAGCGGCTTGAGCAGGTGTGCGCCTCGGCGAGTTCCTCGCAGCGCGACAAGGCCTCGGGGCAGGGGAACCTCTTCGGAGCGGAAGAGATCACGCAGGTTGCGGACACCAACGGCGGGGAGGCTGCGGGCAGCACAAAGGAGTGGCCGAAGGACGAGCGTCTCGAGCACGAGAAGGAGCTCCTGGGCTTCTACGTCACCGGCCATCCTCTGGACAAGTACCGCGGAATCATCGATTCCGAGCGGTTTTGCCAACTCGGTCTGCTCGACGACCTGGACCTCGGCGATTCGCGGGCGCGCTTCCCGTTTGCGGGGATGATTCGCAGTATCGAGCACCGCACCACCCGCGCCGGGAAGCCGTTCGGCATTCTCGTCATCGAGGATTTCACCGGAAGCGCGGAAGTGCTTTGCTGGAGCGAGTCCTACACGCCGGCGCGCGAGGCCGGGATCCTGGAAGAGGGCAAGGTGATCGGGCTGAAGGGCGCGGTCTCGATCGACGACCGGACCGAGAAGCGGCGGGTGACGGGAAGCGGCTTGCAGGAACTCAAGCCCCACAACGGGCGTAACGGCCGCAATGGCAAGAACGGGGGCCCGGTGGAACTGTCCCTGTGGGTGGCGCGCAGTGGAGTGGAGGATCTGGAAGCAATCCAGCGCGTGCTGAGTTCCCATCCCGGGAAGACTCCGGTCCTCCTGCACCTGCAGAGTGGGACCGGACGCCGCGCCACGGTCGAGTGCGGCGATCAATTCCGGGTGCGGAAGTGCGAGGAATTGCAGCGGGCCCTGGGGCGGTGGCTGGGCGACTGAGCAGTCGAAGAGGGAAGGCCGGGCCGTCGAAGGTCAGGGACGCCGCGCCCTGGCGCCTCTTGACGGCTCCTATTTAAAACCAGCCTCGCGTTTCTCCTGGATCTTGGCGGGGGGAAGTTTCTTCCAGTCCTCGGGGTTGGGCAATTTGAGGCGGGCGTGCTTTCCTCTGTAGAGGTCGAGGTTTTCGTTGAGTTCGTCCTCGGTGGGCGACTTCGATTTCACGCCTGCTTCGGGCACCTTCAGCCCGGCAGTCCACACGATGGCATTGAGCACCGCGGTGCGCACCCCATCGACGGCCCAGGTGGTGTGATAGTGTCCGCCGGTGAAGCCGATCCCGCGGCCGCCGGCCGGGCGCTCGTAGCCCCACATGAGGGTCTGCGGTTTGTCGAGGCCATTCACTCCGTGCTTGTTCCACATGTTGATGTAGCGGGACATGTTCTTGCGGGTCGGTACCGCGGTGAAAAGGTCGAGCACCTTCTCGCGGTCCTCGATGAAGCGCATGTTGTAGTACCACTCGTCGAGGCAGGTGATGGAGTCCGGCACCCCGTTCCCGATCTCGTGATCCTTCTTGATCTTGAGGTCCGCGACCCAGTGCGGGTTCACCGACCAGCCGCTCTCGTAGGCTCCGCCGATCCAGGGTTGGTAGTACTTGTGTCCCTGGTCCCGGCTGGGGTGGACCTGGTAGTGCATGAAGACGAGCCCGACCCCCTTCTTGGAAAGCTTGTCGACGATCTCCCACTGGCCCGCGATCGACTGCGTGGCGTCGGCGTAGAAGACGACCGTGTCGGCGTCATCGAGGACCGAGGGGTCCTTTTTCCAGTCCGGCCGCAGCACGATAGCTTCCACATTCAGCCCGCTCTGCTCGTTGAGAGCCTTGGCGAGCAGGTGGCATCCGGCATTGAACTCGTGTTCGCCGGAGCCGTGACTACGGCCCCCGGCGATGAAGACGATCCTCTTCTTGGCGTCGTTTTTCTCGGCCGCCATGAAGAGCGGGCAGAGCAGGGCGATGAAGAGAGGGATGATGAGAGTGAGGCGTTTCATGGTTCTGGACGGAGTAATACGCGAGAGAGGCGGCGGGCTTCCAGCTAATTGATTGTGCAGTAATCAGTAGTCAGTGTTCAGACTGGGAGCGTCGGCGTTTCCAGGGGAGGGCGGTTCCTAAGGCAGATCCTCGGTCTCGATTCGGAAGAAGGCCACGTCATCGACGGGGGTGAACTCGAACTCGAGCTTGCCCTGCGGATTGACGCTGAGGTCCGGAAGCGTGAAGGGGAACGGATCGAAGGTGATCAGGTCGGTCGACTTGTGCAGTGCCAGCGTCAGGGTGAAGGTCCCTGTCCCGGGATTGTGGCCGATGATGGGACGGTCCACGTTCATGGCCTGCACCTGCGCTTCGGTGAAGAGGCCGGCCTCTTCCGCCCCGTCAAAGAGGGTCGTGACGAGCGCGAGGTTGGGGACCTGCCAATCGAATCCAAGCGCCGCCAGCTGGAATTCCGCCAGGTCGTTCAAGCCGTCGCTGTCGGTGTCGACCTGGTTTGAGAGCGCCGTTCCGGTCAGCGCGATCTCAAAGGGGCTCTCGTCGGCATCGTTGCTCGTGATCTCCGCCCCGGCGGTGAGAATTCCCGTAGACCCACTGCCCCCGCTCGTGAAGGTGATCGTGAAGGTCGTGCTGGCGTCGGCAGCCAGCGAGGTTGCCGTGCCGGTGGTGTCGAGGGTGAAGTCCGCGCTATGAGTGCCCGTCAGCGCGACGCCGATCCCGGTCAGGTCGACCTGCCCGTCGTTCCGGATCGCAAAGGTCTTGGCGGCGCTCGGAGTTCCGAGTTCAAGCGTCCCATAGGAAATCGTCTCGTTGTTGTCGATGAGGTCCACCGCGAGGGGTTCCTCCACCGCGATCTCCGGCGACGGGGTCGCCGCGACAAAGGCGTGGGCGGCACCCTTGCCGATCGTGATGACGCTCGCGGTGGGAGCTCCGATGACCGCCACGAGTCCGTCGATGGCCACCGCTGCGCCGAAGCTGCCACCCTGGCCCGCCGGGGGTGAAAGGGTCGCGACGGGGCTGGTTGGAACTGGCTGGGTGAGATCGAACACGTAGGTCTGCCCGACATCGATCCCGGCGCCGTCGTCCAGGCTGGCGCCTACCAGGACCCGCGTGCTCGACAGGGATACCGAACTGCCGAATCGGTCGCCAAAGGCGGGAAAGGGATTGTTGAGCGTGAGGGAAGGGACGGCGGGATTGGCCGCGGTGAGATCATGAATAAAAACCGCTCCGGCGTTTTGCGCGGCGACCACGTGGAGCGTACCGGCGACCGCCACCCTCTGGCCCGAGATTGCCACCGCTTCGGCGTAATTGCCCTGGGGGGGATCGGGGTTATCTACGAACAGGACGGGAGTAGCCGGCACCGGGGCTGTCAGGTCGAAGACGTAGGCCCGCCCGGCATTGATCCCGGCCGCATCGTCGCGCGGAGTTCCCACCACGACACGATTTCCCGAGATCGCCACCGCGTCACCAAACCGGTCCCCGGAGGCGGGATCGGGATTGGGCAGGGTGGCTTCGGGAACGGTCGGGCTGGCACCCGCGAGGTCGAAGACGTAGACGCTGCCAGCGTCACTGGGATCGTTTCCGCGCGCTCCCACTACCAGGCGGTTCCCGGACATTGCCACCGCACCTCCGAACAGTCCCCCGACCGTCGTGTCAGGGTTCTCGATGATGTGGATCGGAACGGCGGGTGTGGGGCCGGCCAGGTCGTACACATAGACCCGGCCGGCATCGAGGCTGGTGGCGTCGTCGAGGCGAGATCCTACCGCGACGAGGGATCCGGAAATCGCCACTGAATCACCGAAAAAGTCGTTGTTGCTGGGCGAGGGATTCTCGAGCGTCGCGATGGGCACACTCGGAGTTCCGCTGGCCAGGTCGTAGACGAGCGCGATGCCCGCGTCAGGTGCCCCGGTGTCATCATACCGGGATCCCACCACGAGGAAGGTTCCTGACACCGCCACCGAATCCCCGAACTGGTCGTTCAAACTCGGACCCGGCGTCGCGAACGTTTGCGCGACGGTTTCCGGGGTGGCACCGGCGAGGTCGAAGTAATGGGCCGCCCCGGAATTGGCAGCCGTGACGTCGTCGCGATGGCTTCCCCCCACCACGTTGGCGCCGTCGATCGCCACCGCGAGGCCGAAGCTTTCTCCCCCGGTGGGGGTGGGGTCGAAAAGGGAGGCGATCGGGGTGGTGGGGGTGGCGCCCGCGATGTCGTAGACGTAAGCGGCACCGGAATCGGAGGCGGCGGTGTCATCGCGATCGGCGCCGACCACCACGGTGGTTCCCGAGATCGCCACACCCACGCCAAACAGCGCGAAAACCGATGGGGCCGGGTTGTTCAACTCCGCCACCGGGACGAGGGGCGTGACCCCGGCGAGGTCGAAGACGTAGGCGCTGCCCGCGAAGCCCGCCCCCGTGTCGTCGCCGCGGGCTCCCACCACCACGCGTGTCCCGTCGACCGCAACGCCCGAGCCGAAATAGTTCAATTGGTCCGGAACCGGTTGATTGAGGGTGTGGGTAGCCATGTTGGGCGTTGCTCCGGCGACATCGTAGACGTAGGCGCGACCAGCATCCGATCCGTTGGCATCTTCTCCCTCCGCACCCACCACGACCCGCGATCCAGAGATTCCCACCGAGAAGCCGAAGAAGTCGTTTCCAGTCCCACCCGCGACCGGGTTGCTCAGGTCGGCGACCGGGACGGTGGGTGTGCCCGAGCCGAGGTCGAAGACGTGCACACTTCCAGCGTTGAGCGCCCCGTTGTCGCCGAACCACGAACCCACCGCAACCCCGTCCCCGGAAATCCCCACCGAGTACCCGAACCAGTCTCCGCCCGAAGGGGCTGGATTCGGAATTGATTCAATCGGCACGGTGGTTTGGTTGCTAGTGTAGTCCGCCTTACAGATTGACCTTTAATCTGAAACTACTATACTTGTAGTATGAGAGTGGCCCAAGTGATCGAGTTGACCGCCAGTCAGCGTGCCAAACT
>CAUZKZ010000262.1:0-7822 GCA_963580345.1 Verrucomicrobiia bacterium
CAAGGTGCGCCGCTACGGAAAATGCCAAGCGCACATACATCCCAGAACTGTACCGTTTGACCGGCGTGTCGACGAATTTCTCAACCTCGGCAAAGTCGACAATCTCATCGAACTTGGCCTTAATCTCAGAACGCTTCATGCCGAGAATCGCTCCATTGAGGAAGATGTTCTCTCGCCCACTGAGTTCGGGATGGAACCCGGTTCCAACTTCCAACAGCGAGGCCACCCGCCCATTCAGTTCGATTCTGCCCTCGGTCAACTCGGTGATACGGGAGAGCACCTTCAGCAGCGTGCTCTTTCCCGCTCCATTTCGCCCGATGATCCCAAGCACCTCACCCCTTTCCACTTCGAAGGACACATCTTTCAGAGCCCAGAATTCTTCCACCTCATCGCCCTGGATGATTTGGCGGCCACGCGCCATATCCAGCGTCTTTCGAGCCAGGCTCTTGCCATGCCTGACCAGGGTCTCGCGCAGCGACTGATAACTGTCCGTGCCACCAGCCGACTGGTGGCCGATCAAGTAGCGTTTCGCCAGATTTTCAACCTTGATGATGGTGTCGGACATGGAGGAAAGTAGAAAGCGGACAACTGAAAGCAGAATGTGGAAACCAGGTTCTGCCGCGAGATCGGCGAATCATGGTGGTCATGATGGCAATAAGTTCATCGGCTTCTGCTTCAATGGGCTTGGTAAGGCCTCCGCCAATTCGGCATCGGATCGGGCACGCGAAGCTTCTCGCACATGGGCAGCCATCGAGGTTCCGGATCGAAGCAATTGCTTTCCAATGACTCTTACCTCCTCGGTCGACCTAGGCAGCTTTACGTAGAGCCTGATGATCAAAGCAGCAAAAGCCTTCGTTCTTTTTCGAAACTCGGAAGGAAGCCTACCCCCTCTCGTCATAGGTAAATCAAGAACGGAGAGCACAAGTTCGTTTCCACTTTCAGCTTTCCAAATTTCAACTTTCCGAGACTCCCCTCTTCAAATCAGATCGGCAAAGGTTCTCTCCATTTTGCGGAACTGGTGAATTCCCAGCCAGAGGAAGAACGCGGTCACTGCCAGACTCATGCCGAAGGTGTTCCAATTGAGGGCCGAGTCGCCACCTAGAATGCACCAACGGAAGCCGTCAATCACGCCAACCATGGGATTCAGTGAGTAGAGCAGGCGCCATTTTTCCGGAACCACCGAACTGGAGAATCCCACCGGCGAAACATACAGCCCAAACTGGACGAGAAAGGGAATGACGTAGCGGAAGTCGCGATACTTGACGTTCAGCGAAGTGATCCACAGGCCTGGCCCCACGGAAGCGAGAAAGGCGACAACCACAAACAGCGGAAGCAGGAGAATCTGCCAGCCCGGGGCATACTGGTAGTAGATCATCATGCCAACGAGAATGACGAAACTGATGAGAAAGTCGACGAAGGCGACAACGACCGTCGCACAGGGGACGATCAGGCGGGGAAAGTAGACCTTGGACACCAGGTTGGCATTGGCGACCAGGCTGCCGGAAGCTTCAGACAAGGCAGTTGAGAAGAACTGCCAGGGAAGCATTCCGGCAAACACCATCAGGGCATAGGGCGCGTTCCCCTCCGATGGAAGTTTTGCCACCCGGCCAAAGATGACCGTAAAAACCACCATGATGAGGAAAGGACGAATCAGCGCCCAGGCAACACCAAAAACGGTTTGCTTGTAGCGCACCGATATGTCGCGACCGGCGAGAACCTGGAACAGCTCGCGATAGCGCCACAGGTCGCTCCAGTAGTTTTTCTCGGCGCGGCCGGGTTCAAGAATGGTTCGCATGAATGACTACGGAAAATGAATTGACGGCCTACACGGCGGGTGGTGGTCAGTGCACAAAAATGATCCGGCTGCCCTGTCGGGAAAAGCGAAACGGGGTTTCGCGAAGATTCCCCAGGGCCTGGCGAATGGCGTGGTGGCACGAAGGCTTGGCGTAGAACATCAGGAAGCCGCCACCTCCGGCGCCGAGCAGCTTTCCGCCTTCGGCCCCAACGGCACGCGCCGCCGCGTAGGCCTCGTCGATCAGTGGGTTTGAGATATCGGCAGACAGACTTTTCTTCAAAGTCCATGCTCCATCCAACATGGTCCCCAGCGATTCGATGTCGCCGCCACAGATATCCGAGTAGGCCGTTTCCGCCATCTGCACCAGCTCTCCCATGGCCCGGGCCTCGGCTCCGGGAGCCGACAGCGATTCGGACTGACCGCGCAAAAGATTCGATGCCGAGCGGGTAATGCCAGTGTAGAAAAACAGCAGCCGCGACTCGAGTTCTTCGACCAGATCGCGTGGACAGAGAACCTTCTGCACATCGACGGATCCGTCACGATCGAGGCGGATGAAATTGAAGCCGCCAAAGGCCGCGGCGTATTGATCCTGCTTGCCGATCGGTTCACCGCAGCGCTCGATCTCGATGTGGCAACTTTCTTCGCCGAGGGTCGCCGCGGAAGAGTGACGACCGCAGTAGGCGTGCAGGGCATTGAGCAGGCCGACGGTGAATGAACTCGACGACCCCAATCCGGTTCCTTTCGCCGGGATGTCGGCGATCGAAGTGATTTCCACCCCGCCTTCGATGTCGAGCAGGCTGAGGGCTTCCCTGACCAGCGGGTGCTCCACCTCGCTAACATGAGAAACCTCTTCAGTGCGCGAATAGCTTACACGAATGGCATCATCGAACTTTTTGCTGACGGTCACGTAGATGGACTTGTCGATGGCGGTGGATAGAACGCCTCCGCCGTATTGACGATAGTAAGCCGGCAAGTCCGACCCACCGCCAAGAAAGCTCACTCGCAAAGGCGTTTGGGAAATGATCATGGCGTGGAGGAAAAGGAGTAGTCGCAAAAGTGAAACGGTGAAAATAGGAGCAACGGTGTGTTTTCCTACGCTTCCACCGGGCAGGCCAGAATGGCATCGGCGGCTTCGTCCAGGGTGGCGGCGTGGTGATCGGCAAGCACATCAAAGCGTCCGTCACTTCCGCCAGCACCGGAGCCCACCAACACCGATCCCAGCCCCGCACGACGCGCCATCTCGATGTCCACGGCACGGTCGCCAATCATCCACGACCGCGAAGGATCGAGGAGCAGATCCTGGCAGGCGCTCTCCACCATGGCCGTGCCCGGCTTGCGGCAGTCACAGTCGATCTTCAACTCGCGCCGCTCCCCTTCAAAACCGGAATCGGGGTGATGGGGGCAGTAGTAAATTCGGTCGACGAAAACGCCCTGCTTCCCGAGTTCCCACTCCAGTCGATTGTGAATCGCGGTGAGATCGGCCTCCGTCGCTTCCCCTCGAGCCAGCACCGGCTGGTTGGTCACCACCACCAGTCGATAGCCGGCATCGCGAAGCTTTTTCAAGGCCGCTCCCACCCCGGGAAGCAACTCAAGGTCATTGGCAGAATTGAGGAAGCCGCGCTCCACATTGAGCGTGCCATCTCGATCGAGAAAAACCGCCGGAGCGAGATTGTCTGCAGACGGCATGGTAATCTTTCCCGAGTTCCAATCGGCCTCAACTTTTTCCAGTCGATCGGGCGTTCCCATATCCTTGGCGTAGTCGGTCGTCACGTAGGCAAGCACTTTCCCACCCTGATCCAACAGCCCCTGCATGATGTCTTTCACAAAGTCCAGCTTGCCGCTGCCTCCCGCCCAAGGACGCAACGCATCCCGCCTGACGACATACAACGCGGCGTTGACGAGATTAGCGAAATACTTGCCCTCTGGGTGGGGACAGGTATGAATGACCTTGATCCATTCGCCCGCATCGATTTCGACAAGATCTGAATCGAAGGGGTGATCATTGGGATGCACCATCGCGGTAAAATCCGCGCCACACTGCAAATGGAATGACGCCATCTTTGCCAAATCAACAGCACACATGACATCACCGTAGAGGACGAAAAAATGTTCGGGAAGCGCATCGAGCGAGTTGACCACCGCCCCGGCGCTGCCCAGCGGGGTATCCTCAATTTC
Organism: Verrucomicrobiia bacterium; assembly: GCA_963580345.1. GTDB lineage: Bacteria > Verrucomicrobiota > Verrucomicrobiia > Verrucomicrobiales > Akkermansiaceae > Roseibacillus_B. Next base: position 3,971 of record CAUZKZ010000262.1, read on the forward strand.
AACTCGAATCTGTAGTCCGAAACGCGATCCATCACCGACAAAGTCGCTAATCATATCCGCCAGATAACCCGCGTAGATGGTCACCTCGCGCACCCCCACACTCAGGGCAACATCGAGTTGGTGTTCGAGGATGGCCTTGCCGGCCACCGGAACAAGCACCTTGGGCCGATCTCCCGCCAGGGCGGCAAGACGGGTTCCCATTCCCCCCGCCATAATCACCAGATGATCAATCTCGGTCATAATCAATTTGCTAAAACAACCGGCTGCCTGCCACCAACTCCATTCCGGAACCGCTACACTTCCGCCGCCTTGGCGATCTCGTCGACCGCGCGAATGACCGCCTCATCCGAACTCATCGATGGCTGCCAGCCCAGTTCGCGTAGTCTTTGCGTTGAGTAATTGAATCGCGGCACATCGCCCAACCATCCCCGATCACCACCAGTGTACTCGATTGGAGCAGAGGGCGCCACCCGCTCGATCACCTGCTGAGCCATGAAGGCCACGCTCGTCCCCTCTCCCACCCCACCGAGGTTGTAGACATTTCGTCGCGCATCAGCGTGCCTAACGATGAACTTCATCGCATCGATCAGTTCGGAGACGTGGAGGTAAGGCTTTTTCTGAGTGCCATCGCCCAGAACCCTGAGGAATTCCTTGTTGTCGATCAAGCGACCGACAAAATCATGGATTGCGCCATGGGTTGAGCGTGGCCCGACGACATTTGGAAATCGGTAAATCCACAGTTTCTCGACGAAGGACTCCGCGGCCGCACTCAGCAGGGCCTCACTGGCCAGTTTGTTCGCCCCGTAGTTGGAAATCGGCAGCAAGGGACCGGAGTCCTCGGTCAGAATATCATCCCTCTCGCCATAGACGGCGGACGTCGAAGCAAAGGCGATCTTCTTCACTTCCAGCTTCCTGGCGATCTCGATGACGGAATAGGTCGACTGCAAAGTGCGCCTGAAGTCAATACTGGCATCGGCAACCCCGGCGGCGATGTCGCTGTTGGCGGCCAGGTGCCAGATCATGTCGGGAAGCCCACGGTCGGACTGGAGTTCGAGCAGGCGCTTGGTGACCGGTTCCCCATCCACAACATCGGCCTCCTCCATGTGAAAATCCACGTGACCGTTCGCTGCAAGCAGATGCTCCGGTTTACCGTTGGAAAAGTCGTCCACTCCGGTGACGAGATCGCCATCAGCAAGCAGGGAATCTGCCAATTGGCTGCCGATAAAGCCTGCAACCCCAGTGATGAAATGATGCTGTTTCATATCCCTGCGATCACACTGAAGGTCGTTCGTAGAGTGTGCCCAAAGTCAATCTCAGTGTCAGCCGCTCCAGCAGCAATGATACTATTCGCCGCCAGAAGCCAAACCGATCGGAGGCAACTCTCATCGCCCTCACAGTAGCTCCCACATCCCGGGCATCTGCATGTTCCACCAAGAAACGCCCTGATTGACGCGCGAATTGGAAATTTCCCTCCCGGCCCAGTGAAAACCTATCGACAGCGGACACACTACACCCGCCGCCCAGTAACGCGCCGGCGAGGTGGCTTTCGATAAATCCCACAACGCCTGTAACCAGAATTGTTGATGACTTTTTCATCCCTAATACGATCCGTCAGCCGCCTGACTTCGCATGCTTGAGTGTTTCCTTTTTCTCTCCACGCTGCCGCCCTTGGTCGTTTCCCGGATCCACCCGAAAAAACCATGTTGAAGGAGTCTTGAATTCTGACGGTAACGGATCACGGATCCGATCTTGGGCGAGGTGTCAGTCCGGCACCTCCAGGTTTCCCAGGGCGGCGAGCATGGGAAGCAGGTCACGGGAGGTGGCGTGCCACATCCGCAGACTGGAAAGCCGGTTCTGGAGATGTTCGGGAAGTTGAGCCTCACCATCCCCGGGTGCCGCTTCGAGAACCCGGCCCCCCGCTTCCAGGCACGGCAACAGGGTCTGCTGGAGGAATCCGGAGGCCACCCGGCGCAGGGACAGTTCGGGCCGGTAGTAGGTGTTGCGGTCGTTGGGAATGTAGACGACCTCAACCGCCAGCATGCGCTTGAGCGCCTTCAACCCGGTGGAGGCACTGGCCTTCGACAGGGCGGAATTCTCGACGATCTGGGTGAAACTCAGCGGTTCCTCGGCCACGAAGAGGGTGTGATAGATGACCGCCACCGACCGGGGCAGGTTGAAGGTTTCCGCGACTCGGAAAAAATAGTCCGCCATGGCGTCGAGGGCAGCTTGGTTGACGGTGCTCATGCGGTTTTTTCCCTGCAAGCAAGGGACTTACTCCAATCTCAGGATTAGTTCAATGATTTCCGAACCAAAAAAACTATTATCCTACTCCGAAAGGATCAGGAGAGCCTTTCCCCGCCTGCCTCACCCTTCCTGGATGTGACCGCCGCCAATAAGACTGGCCCGCGTGAAGTGAGAGGATTTGGATAACCAGATCCTCGACCAATGAAACAAAAGAGACACAAACCAGAAGAAATTATCCGACTGCTGCGCGAGTGCGACGGGAGCGGGCTGAGCCAGGAACGCTTCTGCCAGCAGAAACAGATCTCGATCGCGACGCTGCACCGCTGGCGCAAGAAATACGGTCAGATGGACGAAGCGGCTGAAGGCACTGGAGAAGGAAAATACGGAGCTCAAGAAAATGTATGCGGAGGCCATGCTGGGCATCAAAGTCCTGCAGGAGACGATCGAAAAAAAGCTGTAAGCGCGGCGCACCGCCGGGAGTTGGGGCAGCAGGCTGTGGCTACGGAAGGCTGCAGTCAGCGCCAGGCTTGCCGGTTCTTCCGTCTGAATCGTTCGACGTATCGTTACCGTGCGAAGTATCCCAGCCTGCGCAAGCAGGTGGTGGATCAAAGCATCGTGGATCTCAGTCGCGAGTACCCGGAACTTGGAGCCGACAAGATTGGCCGGCTGGTTCGCAGGCAGAGACATCGCGTGAGTAACGCACGTGTGCGAGAGGTGCGCCGCGAGGAGGGCTGGACGGTGCCTCCTCCCCGAAAGAAGCAACGCCGGGGCGGGCGCTCCACCGGTCGCCACCCCCAGAAGGCCTCGTATCGAGGACATGTCTGGAGTTGGGACTTCATCCATGACTGGACGGTGAAGGGCGGCAGCTACCGGGTCTTGAGTGTGGTGGATGAATACACCCGGAAAACTCATGCGCTACACGTGGATCGCAACATTGGAGCAAAGAAGGTGCGTGCGGTGATGGAGGATCTCATCGCAGAGCATGGAGCGCCGAACTACATCCGATCAGACAACGGTCCGGAGTTCATCGCCACCCTGCTGGGAGACTGGCTGAAGGAGGCTGGAATCAAAACCCTCTACATTGATCCGGGTAGCCCTTGGCAGAATGGCTACGTGGAGAGTTTCCACGACAAGTTCCGGCGGGAGTGCCTGGGGCGAGAGATGTTCTACACCCTCAGCGAATGCCGGGTAGTCATTGGAGATTGGCGCCAGAAGTTCAACGAAGTCCGCCCGCATCGCAGCCTCGGGATGCGCACACCCAAGGAGTTTACAGCCGAGCTGCCACCCCGGAAGCGAAGGGCCGCATAAGATCTTGTCCACCGCTCAGTCGATGCTAGATATTGAGACAGATCTTCTCACTCTGAGTGGGCCAAAAACTGGAAGCAGGTCAACACGAAATGTTGCCTTTTTTATTAAGTGATGCTATCGCTTTGATTTGAAAAAAAACTGCGCTTATTTATTAAGAATTTAATAATATCTATAATTCCAAAAACATTATGGTATTCACCGGATAAAGCATCAATATTCTCATCTATTATTATATTTTTCCCTTCCTGCAGCCCCTTTAGAGCATCTATGGTCATCTTAATGCTAAACTCATCAAGTTTT
>CAUZKZ010000263.1:0-7821 GCA_963580345.1 Verrucomicrobiia bacterium
GGCCATTCGGGAAGTCGGCACCACTCCGCAGATGCGCTTGGGCATGCTGAAGCGGCTGCTGGAGGCGAAACCACTGATTCGCCTGATCGAAGCGCATAGCGGCCTGACGGGGCTGATCGCCGAGACCGTTTGCGTCGAAATTGACGACAAGGTCCGGGAGTTCGACGGCATCTGGCTGAGCAGCCTCACCGATTCAGCCGTCAAGGCCAAGCCCGACATCGAGTACGTCGAGCGCATGAGCACCGTCAGTGATATTCTCGAGACCACCACCAAACCCATCGTCTATGACGGCGATACGGGTGGGGTCGCCGAGCATTTCGTGTTCATGGTCCGCACGCTGGAACGGCTCGGCGTCTCGGCGGTGATCATTGAAGATAAGAAAGGGCTGAAAAGAAACTCGCTGTTCGGAACCGACGCCGAGCAAGTGCAGGATGAGATCGAGGACTTCGCCCACAAAATCTCATCCGGCAGGAAAGCGCAGGTGACCGACTACTTCATGATCATCGCCCGCATCGAGAGCCTGATTCTCAAGGCCGGCATGGACGAAGCGCTGGCCCGCGCCCAGGCCTACATCGGCGCCGGCGCGAACGGCATTATGATCCACAGCAAGGAGCCGACCACCGACGAGATACTGACCTTCTGCAAGGAATACGCGAAGTTCGATGATCGCGTGCCCCTGGTGGTGGTGCCGTCGACATATTCCCACGCGACTGAGGATGAACTGGCAGCGGCAGGCGTTCGCGTCGTGATCTACGCCAACCACCTCCTGCGCAGCGCGTACCCCGCCATGGTCCAGGTCGCCAAGAGCATTCTCCGGCACGGCCGGGCGGCCGAGGCCGAGGAACACTGCATGCTCATCAAGGATATCATCAGCCTGATTCCGGAAAGGTAAATTGAACATGATTCGCTGTCAGGATTTTCTCGATTGGCTTACGGCGCTCGACGTGGATTTCTACGCGGGCGTGCCGGATTCGCTGCTCAAACCGGTTTGCTTCTACCTGGCCGGCCACGCCGCCGACAAACACGTGGTGGCGGCGAATGAAGGCGGGGCGGTGGCCCTGGCGTGCGGATATCATCTGGCCACGGGGAAAGTGCCGCTCGTGTACATGCAGAACTCCGGCCAGGGCAACGCGATCAATCCGCTGCTTTCGCTGGCCGACCCCGAGGTCTACAGCATTCCGCTGCTGCTGCTGATTGGCTGGCGGGGCGAGCCCGGCACGAAAGACGAACCGCAGCACGTCAAGCAGGGCAAGGTTACCGTCAGCTTGCTGGAAGCGATGGACGTTCCCTATCGCGTCCTGGAGCCAGAACCCGGCGCGGCCCGGCGCTGCGTGGATGAGTTGGTGGCGATCGCGGCGGCTGAGAATCGGCCGGTCGCCTTGCTAGTCCGCAACGGCGCGTTCGGGCCTTACAAGCCGAAGGAGCACGCATCGGGCCAATTTGAAATGACTCGCGAGCGGGCGATCGAGGCCGTCGTGGCAGCGCTGGGCGAGACCGATGCAATCGTTTCCACGACTGGGAAAATTTCGCGCGAACTCTACGAATACCGCGCGGGGGCCGGCCACGGCCATCAGCGGGAGTTCTTGACGGTCGGCTCGATGGGGCATGCCTCGCAGATCGCCATGGGCATCGCCCTGGCCAAGCCGGAACGGCAGGTATTCTGTCTGGACGGCGACGGCGCCATGCTGATGCACATGGGCGGCGCGGCGATTGTCGGTGCGGCTGGAGTGGAGAACTTCAAGCATATTGTCTTGAACAACGGCGTGCATGATTCCGTTGGCGGCATGGCCTCCGCGGGTCTGCAGGTCTCATTCACGGAGATTGGCAAAGCGTGCGGTTACACCGAAGCGTGGCGTGTCGAAGGTTCTATGGACGTGGCTGAAAAAGTCGCGAAGCTCCGGGCGGTGACGGGGCCGGCCATGCTGGAAATCATGGTCCAAAAGGGCGCACGGGCCGACTTGGGTAGACCCAAAACTTCGCCAATCGAAAACAAGACGGCCTTCCAAGAGTTTTTGTCTCGCTAATTATTGCTAGGCAGTGTGAACAAATTCTTGACGGCCCAGAAATTTGGGTTGGCGGGAAAGGGATCGAGCGGCCGAGGGCCGAGGGCCGAGGGCCGAGGGCCGAGGGCCGATTGGAACGAGGGGCGCGGGGGTGACCTGTCCCTGCTGCAAGGGCCTCATGAAAGTCCATGGAACTCTCAGCCCGTATGGTCAAAAAACTCCGCCGACCCAAAGATCCGGTATTTCAACGCCGGATGACGGGCTCGGCTCCCGAATCTCAGCCGAAGTCACTGCTCGAGGGTCCAAAAACTCGATTCCAACCGATATTTCTGAAGATCAATCTGTTGTAGACGCTCCGCGGACTGATTCTCGAATGGTAATCGGAGCCTTAAAGTCGCAGCGCGCCATCTCGGCAGAACCTCAATCTGGCTTGGCGACCGATTCATTGCGCCCTACGGAGTTTTCAAGGACTATTCAAATTTCAGACAACCAAAGAATCGCATGGGTCAGCGATTACGTCGGCTGAGATCGAGGGTCTGAGGCTGGTGTCCGGTGCTGAAATTCAGGTGTTTTTGGTTCAGCCGAGTTTTTTGACCTTACGCGGTGACGTCTGGCTTCCACCGCCCTATTTTTCCGTGTTGCTATTGGTCTGTCCCCTCTTGAGCCGTTCAACCCAGTTAGCCAGGGACGGAAGTCCCCCCACTCACCGAGCCCTCTCGAGGCGAGGTTGGGTCAGGGCGGGCCGATCAGCGGCTCGACACATGGAGGCGAAAGTATTCGGTCCGGAGCGCGGAGACCGGGGTGGCACTGCGGACCTTGACCTCAAAGATGCCGTCGCCGAAGGGAACTTGCGAAACGAGCACTACCACTTCTGAACCGCTTTCCCAAAACGCGAGGTCGGTCGAGCGCTGCGCCACAACGATGAGATCGTCGGCCGCGGCATTCTGGCGGTAGGTCAGCGTCCCGAATCGTTCGATCACGCCTCCGCCCAGGTCGAACTCCTCGACCTCGGCGCGCGGCAGCCGGTCGGTGGATGGGATGGCATCCGAGCTGCCCAGGGCATGTTCGAGAATGGCGGAGATCCCATCCCGGTCATCATCGGCGCCGGGGTCGCCGGAGAAGCGGAGTGCATCCGACCCGTTCGGGCTTCCTCCCAGCGCGACGCTGGGCCGCCAGTTTTCGGCCGGGTCGTGATCGGGGGCGCCCTCCGGCGCAATCAAGGTGAGCGAATAGCCGGCGCCGTCGGGTGCAGTCGGCCAGGGCGGGTCGTCATCGTAGATAAAATCGCGGACCGGGACGCCGGCCCCGAAGGAGAGCTTCAATTGCTCGCCGCCATTGTCGAGACGGTCGGGGCCGTATTGGCCGGCGACGGGCAGGCCCGCCCCGTAGCGAAATTCGAAGGCGGCGCGATTGCGGACCACGAGCGCGTAGGTCCCGGGAGCGAGGCTCGGGATGGCCCCGTTGACGAAGTCGAAGTCGACGCCCTTCGTGAAGCGCAGGTTGCGCAGATCGAGGGCGCTCGTGCCGATGTTCATGACTTCGATCCACTCGAAGTCCTGCGTCGTGAATCCGGCCGCGAGTTCCGCGGCGTTGGCAGCGAGCGGGTTGTACATGATCTCCGAAATCACGAGGGCGCCGGGCAAGGGGGTGAGATCGGGGGCGGTGGCCCGAAAATCGACGGGCGCCGACCAATGGCTCCAGCGGCCGGTGTTGTCGAGGTGCCGGACGCGGGCGCGGTAGAGGCGGTCGGGACGGATGGCAGGGTCCGGAACAAGAATGGTCGCCGAGAATTGCGGCCGTGCCCCGGACTGCCAGTCCGCCTCTCCCTCGAGCTTCAGGTTCGCGGCGCTGGTGAGACGCTCGCTGGCATCGATCGCCAGGTCGAATACCAGGTCGTTGTTGGTCGCCGTCACCTGGTGAACTTCCACCGCGATGATGTTTTCTCCTTCCACGAAGAGCGAACGGTCGACTGTAAACTCGTCAAAGACGCCTTCATTTCCTCTCGAATTCGACAGGGAATCAAATTGCACCTGCACCCCGGCATTGAAGCCGTCCCGGAAGGCTTCCACGCCGTTGACGTAAACCACCGCGCCATCATCGATGTGCGTGCGGAAGACGAAGTCTCCGTAGCCGGCCAGACCGTTGAGCTCGAAGCGGGTGCGGAAATAGATCGCGCCGTGGCGTCGCGCCTCGGGCCCGATGTCGATCGGGGTGGCAAGGGTGGTGTTGAAAATGTCCCCTCCCCCGAGAGGCGCGGCTCCTTCGGGCCAGGCATCGTCGTCGAAGCCCGGGTGGCGCCAGGCGGTCCCCTGGTCGATCCCGGTGTCGAGGTATTTCCAGACCCCTCCCGGCGCCATCTGGTTGACGCGCCGCCCGCCGGCCGGCGTGATCTCGGCGAGACGCCACTCCATCGCGCCGAAGGTGTGGTTTCCCTGCGGGTCGGCGAAGGCGGACGATTCGAAAGCCAGCCCGTCGACCGGAAACCCCGGCTCGCCACGGTAGGTGATGGTGGGTTTGGCCGGAATCGCGGAGTCGGCCGCGTAGCTGTCGAGGAAGGCGTCGCGCGGACCGATAGGCGCGTCACCGGCAAAGCTCCCGCCTTGCCACGCGAACTTTTTCATGTCGGCGACTTTCGCCACGAGGCTGTCGCTGTAGGTATCGACCCCCTCCTCCGCCGGCCCCCCCTTCCAGCGGCCCTCGTCGGCCTCGGCGATGCCGCTGATGCCCTCCGCCATTGCGTCGAGCAGAGTGTCGAGCTGGTCGCGTTGCCAGATCAAGTCGCGAAACTCGCGCACCGTGTTCTTTTCCTCCACGAGGATCTGCGGCTTGTCGGCCACCGCGCCGCTGATGATCTCCGGGCGGGACTCGTTGACCGGCCCCCAGGTATCGTCGTGGTCGTGGGGAAGGAGCCAGAGCCTTCCGCGATGATCGTTTTCGGAGAGGTAAGGCGGCTCGAAGTAATAGACGATGTTCTTGGTGAAGTCGAGTCGGGAGGGGGTATCGTAGTGGCGCACTGCCTGGGCGACCGTCGAGTAGCGGTACCACATCTCGAGATTGGAGTGGCGGCGGATCCACGTTTCGCTTTGCGAACTGTTGAACTGGGTCATGGTCTGGGCGAGGTCCTGGTAATTCATCGGCACGCCGGGTTCGCACCCCTGGTAGCGCTGCTGCTCGGCGAGGCGTCCGGTGGCGCTCTGCGCCGGATCGAAGTACTGCTGCATCTTGTAGAGATTGCCCCGCGGGAGGCCGTGCTGATCCAGGAAGCGCACGTCGTAACGTTCCATCGCCATCGACAGTCCCCAGAAATCGCCGCCCCACTGGTCCGGGGCTTCGGGCGCATGGTCGATCACCCGCCAGTGAAACCAGTGGGTGTGAGGCGCGGGCAATCCGAGGAGCCGCCAGAGGGCGGTATTCATTGCTTCGGTCAGTCCCCAGCCGCCCACGCCCCGATTGGAAAAGAGGTCGCTGGTTTCCAGGACCCGCCACTTGCTGCGGTAGGAATCCCCGGCCTCGTTGCGGGCGGCCAGGTAGCGGCCACGATTGAAGCGGAATTTCCACGATCGCTTGCCGCCCAGATCCCCGGGTTGATAGCGCGCGCTGCCGCGGAGGCGGTAGTTGATGTGGTCGTAAACGATCCCGTCGTAAACCCACGCCCCTTCCCAGTTGTAGCTGCGCCGCCCTTCGATGTTTTCCACCGGGATCAACCGGTCGGCCGGGTCGTAACCGCGGCAGGTGGCGAGATCCCGGTTGCGCGTGATGAGATGATAGACCGGTACCTCGGTCAGCATGGAGGCGCGGTAGGTCCGTCCGTTGGCCCGGTAATCCGGAACGCCGTCGTACACGAAGAAGGCGAAGTTGAGGGAGGGATCGTCGGCGTAGGGGACGCGCACCGCGGCGCCCGCGCCGTCTTCCACCGTGATGCGGTAACGCACCAGGTGCCGGTGCGGAAAGGCCGGCACCACCGCCGAGTAGACCGAGTCGCCCGCGGTCGCATCGCCGCCGGATCCGTCGTCCGACATCGCGATCGTCGTCCAGTTGCCGGGATCCTCGAAGGCCGCATTCGGATCGCGCGGATTGTCGCGCTTGAAGCCCGGCGTATTCAGCACCGAGACCGGGTGCGGCAGGAAGGCCGGGATGTATCTCCCGGGCCGAACGAGCTGGTAGTGGAGCTGCACGCTCGCCACTCCGTGGGGATCGGTGACCTTCGCCGTCACGAGCGGCGAGGTGGCGGAATCGGGCACGGCCGGGTGGTGCTCGACCTGCCGGATGTTCGGGGGCGCCACGGAGGAAAAGACCGAGTTGCGCGCGCCCGGCGTGATGGCCGGACGATCGGCCGTGGCGGGCCGGATGAGCTCGAAGTCCATCGCGAAATCGCTGCTGACGAGGTCCTCATTGAGCCCGACGATGGCGAGCAGGTTCTCCCCTTCGACCAGGAAAGCGGAAGGATCGGCCAGCACCAGGCTTTCCCAGCGGCCTTCCGGCGCGGGGTTGTCGGAAGCGGTCTCGGCAGCGGCGCCGGTCGCGCCGTCGGCCCGCACGCGCGCGATCTCGATCCCGTTGATCCAGGCCACGAAGCCGTCGTCCGCGTTGTGGCGAAAGATGAGCTGGGGAGGAATCTCGCCGGGAGCCACCGGGAAGGTGCCGCGCAGGTAGACGGTGGAATAGCCGCCCAGCATGTCGCCGAGGGTCGTATTGATTTGCACCAGGGTGCCGTCTCCCGCCCGGCCGACGTTTCCGTAACCGAGCGGCGCCCGGGCGCCCAGCCAGTCCGAGCCCTCCACAAATCCCGGGGCGTTCCACCCCGCGGCGGGATCGCTGGTTCCCTTCCGATAACGCCAGTCGCGGTCGGCGGCGGTAAAGTAAGCCAGCTCGCTGAAGGCCGGCGGGGAGAGCGAGGCGCGCCACGAGCTTCCGAGGTCGTTGTCGAGTCCCGGGTTGATCAGTTCCATCGACTTTTTTCCTTCGGCCGGGGCGATCGGCCAGGGAAAGCGGGCCCGGTAGTCGACTGCATCCACTTCCCGGCCGGCGGAATTTCGCAACTCGATATTCTCACCGTCGTTGTTCAATCGCCCCGTCCATGGCCCCAGGGCGCTCACGCCGGACACTCCCGTGAGCTCCGCCGGGTTTTGCGCCACGACAAGGTAACCATCCGGTTCGAGGGTTGTCCCGGGCGGGAAAGTGTATTGGATCGCGTCGTCGAGTCGCCAATCGGTGAGATCCACCGCGATGCCATCCGGGTTGTGGATCTCGACAAACTCGGTCGGGGCGCACTGTTCTTCCGATTCGTAGTAGACCTCGTTGATGACCGGATCGGCACTCGCCGAGCAGGCTGCCATGATGGCGGCGAGGAGGGGCGCGGCGCGGGTCGTCGAGCCTGGCCGGGCGAGCCCAAACGGCGGTGTCATCCGCAATGGAGGCCGAAGGGCGGTTTCGGTCCGGTCCGGCACCTTGAATTGCGAGGCCCGCATGCGGTGTTGGCTCTGCAGTCGCATCTCAGACGGAGGTTGAGAGTTGCGCCGAGATGCTATTCATGACTTCCTCTCGCTTCGGGTCCCTTTGACCTTGGAAGGGCGAAATGGCCGCACCTTCCGATCTGGAGCAACCTAAACCTCAACCTGGAGCACAACAATGAAAATTCAAACACCGAAAGATCGACTCTACCCGTTATTCGCCGCGCTGTTGGTGCTGATGCCGGCCCTCACGGCGAGGGCTGCCCTCGAGTTCCCGTGGATCATCGGAAACAACATGGTCTTGCAACGGGACAAGCCGGTGCCGATCTGGGGCTGGGACGACCCGGGGCAGGAGGTGACCGTGGCGC
>CAUZKZ010000264.1:0-7769 GCA_963580345.1 Verrucomicrobiia bacterium
TCCCCCGGACGCGTCCGGGTTGTGGGCTGCTAGGAATTCCCTTTTTCACCCCTGTTTTTCCAGCCTATTCCGGGCCGGGGTTGGTGGGACTCTTATGAAACTTGACCGGCCACACTTGCCATAAGTCGTTGAGTTTCATCGATGTCTTCCCCCGGACGCGTCCGGGTTGTGGGCTGCTAGGTAGCGCACGGATTTTTTCGCACTTTCGTTTTCAGGCCTCCGGTGAAATGGCGATGCTCTGCGCGCCTACGCAGGAGAACGGAGTAAGAGGACGTGCCGGGGAGGCAGGGACCGCGCCCCCGTAGTGTCCAGAAATTCGATTACAACAGAATGCGCTGATTCCCAATCCGTTGACGATCCAGTTCTGGGGCCGATTTGTGATCGTGCGTGGGTGTCTGGCGTGGGTGTCTGGAGACGGCGAGTCTCCACCGATGGACGTGATCAAGTTGATGGCGGTCTCATTGGCGGGCTGGCTCAACCAGGGGGCGGCATGGTTTCCACAATCCGCTATTCCGGTGCGGGAGTAGGGTCACTGACCTCAGCCGTAGTCCGCTTTCGTCGAAAGCGGTCGCGCTGCAAATGAGTGCTCGCCGCTTGCTCGCGTCGACCGCTGGATCGGAGTTCAGCCCACGCGGCATTTGCTCGGACTCAGTCAGGCCAGCTCTCACCGCGTTCTTTCCAGTAACCTGGCTTGCGGCTGGTGTGCATAACGCGTAAGGTCAAAAAACTCGGCTGAACCAAAAACACCTGGATTTCAGCACCGGACACCAGTCTCAGCGCCCCGATCTCAGCCGACGTAATCGCTGCTCATTCCTAAGCTTCGAACCTTCAGTTGATTGAGATTTGAAAGGTCTTTGAAAATCCCGTAGGGCGCAGTGAATCGGCTGCCGAGCCAGGTTGAGGCTCTGCAAAGATGGCGCGTCGCGACATTCAAGCTGAGATTCCAACTCGAAATTCACTCCGCGGTGCGTCTGCAACAGATTGATCCTCAGAGATCTCCGTTGTAATCGATTTTTTGGACACTACGGGGGAGTATGAGTTGGTCCTGCGGCGCCTCGCCCAGCCGATCCCGGCGGGAATTTCGCGGCAGTTTCTCCGCCTCAAGGTGACTCAACTCGAGCCCTGACCGGGGATTCTTCGCCAGAATCAACTCCCCGTAGTGTCCGGAAATTCGATTACAGCAAAACCTGCTGATTTTGAGTCTGTTGAGGGGCCTGGCCTCCTTGAAACGATCTACGAGTGGTGTCTTCTGATCGAACTGGGACTCCGTGATCTCAGGACAGAAAGTCAGCGCATGGTAGAAGTCACTTACAAAGGGCACACCCGAAAGGATCCGTTGCGTTTCGATATCTTGGTCGAGGACTGTGTGTTGGTTGAAGGGAAGGCGGTTGAGAAGATTCTACCGATTCACAAGGCACAGCTCCTCAGTTACATGAAACTGATGGACATACCTGTCGGCCTCTTGATCAATTTCAATGTCTCGAAGCTCACCGAAGGGGTGTCGCGTTTGATTCTTCCTGGGGCCAATCGCGAGTGAGATTTGAACAGCACAACGAGATCTGAACAGGAGGCAACGGAGGGGGAAGATCAACATCGAACCACTCGGTCAAGACTTCCGTTCCTCCCGATCAATCCCCCCTCTGTTTCCTCTGTTTCCTCCTGTTCAATCCCCATCTGTTGCTCTGTTTCCTCCTGTTCAATTCTCTACTCGAAGCCAAAAAAACCGCCGCCCTGCCCCATTGAATGGGATCGATGAACGCACCGCGATCGTCATGGTGCCATCGCCATTATCCATGGTCGAGACGAACACGAGTCCGTCCGACAGCCAGGTTTCGAGGTCGATTGATTCTTCGGGATGGAAGGCAATTTCATCGGCGCCGATGCGCGCCCGGTAGCGGAAGACGGGATAGAAGTCGGTCCGGCCATCGACTTCGAAACTCTCCAGGGTTGGAGCCGGGGGGGTGGCGTCATTCGGCGACGGCGTGAGGTCGGCGCCGAGAGCGAAGGCGAGCAGATTCGTGATTCCATTCCCGTCGGGATCATCATTGGGGTCGCCCAGGTCATTGTCCCGGAGCCAGTCCGCCAAAAGAAGGCGATCGTCCTGGCCGGGGCTACCACCGGGCAGCACGCTGGGCCGCCAACTGGCGGGGTCGTCGAGACCCGGGGCGCTTTCCGGAGCAATCAAGACGAGAGCCGGCCCATTGCCATCGGGGCTGTCGGGCCAGGCTCCGGCGTCGTTATAGGTGAGCCGCAGGACGATGGCATCTTCCCGATCGAGGAGGAGAATTTGCTCGCCATCGTTGCTGAGTTTGCCGTCCGTGAATTCGCCGGCAATCTGTCCCGCTTGTTGGGGGCCATTCCGGAACTCGAATGCCGCCTGGTTGTTCACCACCAGCATCCGTGCGCCAGGCGCCAGATTCGAGGACGGCCCCTCGGAGGGGAAGCTGAACGAGAAGGCGCCGGCGAAGCGCAGTCCGGCGAGGGTAATTGGCGCGGGCCCGATGTTCATGAGCTCGACAAATTCAAAGTCCGAGCGCCGGTCGTGTCCTGCCGCGATCTCGTCACCGCTTGCCGCGGAGGGCCGGTAATGAATCTTCGAGATAACGAGGTTCGACGCGTTCGCCAGGACCGAACCAGCATGGAAAGTGGCCTGGGTGAGCGCCGACCAGGAGTTGCCACTTTGAGCCCGTGCCTTGACGGCAACCGCTCCATTCAGCGAAACGGCGCTTCCGCCCGTGACCTCTTCGCCCCAGATTTCCGGCACCATCAAGAGGTCCGACCCGCCGATTTCGTTGTTCAGCCCGTGAATCGCCAACACGTTGCGCCCGGCTTGCAAGGTGGCGAGGTGGGCCGAGACGTCGAAATCCTGAAAGACGACGGCCGCCACATCACGGGTGGGGGAAGTCGCCGCCGAATTCCAGGCAGGCGTGGCCGGATCCCTGGAACCGGCGATCTTCGTCCCGTTGAGATAGGCCACAAACCCGTCGTCATATTTCATCTTCAACGTCAGGCTCTGCAGCAAGGCGGGATCGGAAATGTCGAACTCGGTGCGAAGGTAGACGGTCGTCTTGCGGCCGTGCATCGATGCTTCGACATCCAGCCCAATGAGCGGATCGAAATCCCCCGGGATGTCGAAACCGACGCCGGTAGTTCCCTCGGCCCAGGCGGCATCGTCGAAATCCTTCTTTGTCCATTCCCTTCCCAGCGAGTCATCCTCGGGAACGAGAGCTTTGACCGGCGCCCCTGAGGGCAGGAGTTGCACGTTGGTCAGCCCGACTCCGGAGGCAATCCGTGCCCCGGGCGCGATCGCTCCCCCTGGCAGTCTCGGGTCCGAACCGTCGAGCGTATAGTAGACGGTGCCCGGTCCGCTCATGGTGAGGTTGAAGCCCGCCGGGACAATGCCGCCGTGCCGGTGGAAGGTTGGGGCCTCGAGGTTCGGGTAGAGGCCGGCGCTGCGTAGTTGATGGAGCGCGATGGCATGCCGCTGCGGAAAGTACTGGCCCAGCATGACGTCCTTCTGAGGATTCCAGTCACCCTCGTAGGTGAACCGCAGGTTTCCCTGAGAGGCGGTCTCGTTGTCTCCCCACCGCGCCGACTCGGTGCGAATACCTCCCTCGATCAGGGCGGCCA
The DNA here is from genome assembly GCA_963580345.1 of Verrucomicrobiia bacterium. GTDB lineage: Bacteria > Verrucomicrobiota > Verrucomicrobiia > Verrucomicrobiales > Akkermansiaceae > Roseibacillus_B. The sequence continues at coordinate 3,631 of CAUZKZ010000264.1, forward strand.
GCGCCTGATAGCGGGCGATGTTCTTGTCGGCCTGCAAGGCGCCGTCGTTGAAGAGATGCTTGTGCACCCGGTCACCGAAGAGGACGCGGAATTCCGCGTTCTGTCGCACCGCTCCAAACAAGAATCCGGGCGTGTTGGGATGACTGCCGGGCTGCAGCCGATCCACGATATTGATATCGAGGTGCGAGGGCCCACCTCTGGCCAGCGAGTACTCGGCATCCCAGCTGTGGAACTGGAAGCCGGCGCCCGGTTCGCGCCTGCGGGTCGCATACCAGTTCTTGTGTGGCCAATCTGCATTGCCCACGTAGTGATTGAGCAAGATATAGTCGGCCAGATTCTCCACGTTGACGAGGGCCCGGAAGGCATCATAGGACGCGCTACCGCTCAGCCCGGCGGCCGCCAGATTCAACGCCGACCGCCAGGCAACCGCATCCCCCTCGATGACTTCGTATTCATTGACCGCATAACAGGTGGGGCAGCCTTGCGATGCGTGCTTGATCGCATCGTAATCCTCGGCGCGCCCGCCCGAGTAAGAAGCGGCAAAATCGGCGTCCGGCCGTTCCAACAGGTTGTAGAGCCCCCAGTAAAGTCCGTTGAAGTAGAGGTGGACCCAGCGGCCATGCGGGCTTGGCTGCCCCATGGCCAAGTGGGACTCCCGCGCAAACTGGTCCCGCAGGTATTGCGAGGACTGGACGGTCTTGTCCAACCAGGAATCGCCCAACCCGCCCCGGAGAGCGAGCGTTTCGAATTCCTCGACCGCCGGGACCGCCGCATCGGTCGAGTTGCCGGCAAACAGCGGGAAGTCCAACTTCGGCGGCCCGCCATGCTCCCGCCGGAATCGAAGCATGAACGACTTTTTCGGCGTCCACCAGTGAACGCGAACTGCTGCGCCGAACTGCCGGATTCCAGCGTCGACCTGGAAGTCCTCCTGGGCGGCCGGATCGATCCACTCCAACGACGCGCGGCGTTCGCGGTTGTCCCTCTCCAGGTATGAATTGGGATAGATGCCGTTGGCTCTCTCGAACAAGTCGGCATTGTCCATCACGACCGACAGTGTCGGCAGCGACTTCAAGTCGTCGATGATGGTGGCGGCATGGGTGTTGACCACGGACGGCCACATGCCGTAGTCGGCGGGCCGTGGTAATCCCGTTCGGGGACCGATCAGATACTCTCCCCAGGTGGCCGGAAAACCGGCGGGATCGTTCGGTTGCTCGACCACGTCGTCCAGGAAGAGATAGGTCTGGGTGTCCACATTGGTGGGCACGAATCCGGGCTTGGTGGCGATGGCCCGCAGGGTGGTGGTAGTGGTGATGCGTACCGTCGCGGAGCCGGGGGCGTCCGGGCCGGCCGGGGAAGAGCGGATCCCGTTCGTGTTGGAAGGTACACTGCCGTCGGTGGTGTGGATGATGGTGGCACCGGGGGTGTTGCATGTGACGACAACATCGAAGGGCGCGGGGTAGAAGCCCCGATCGATACTGAACTCGGTATCGTCCACCAGTCCCGCGAAGGCCTGCCCGTTGGGGGCTCCGGGGGTGGGCTGGGGGAAGTAACCGATATTCTCCGAGGAGGAGGGAGTGGTGACAGTGCCGTGCAGCTCGGGCAGGAGGAGAAAATCCAGGCTGTCAGGCGCATCATTCAATCCGTGGATGGCGAGGAGGTTGGGACCCGGATGGAGCAGACCGGCGTGGGCGCTCAGATTGTAATCCTCGTAGACCACTGCGTGCGCATCGCGATGCGGGGCGGTGGCGAGGGAATTCCAGGCGGGAGCGGCGGGGGCGTTGCGAGCCATCACCCGCACGCCGTTCAGATAGGCCACGAACCCATCATCGTATTTCATGCGGAGGGTGAGAGCGCTCACCGAGGCGCCCGCGGGGAGCTCGAACGGAACGCGCAGGTAAACACCATTGCGCCGGTTCGCCATCTCGGCCTCGAGGTCGCCCTGCGCACCGAAAAGCGCCGGGTAGGGGCCGCTTCCCACTTCGTAACCGACCCCCGTGGCAGCGGAACGCCAGTGCAAGTCATCGAATCCTTCTTCGGTCCAGCCCAGCCCGATGTCCCCACCGGGCACCGAAAGAGAGCAGGCCGCGCCCGGCAGGATGAGCGCTTCTTCCACCACCGCCGCCGATCGCGACACCCCGTAAGCGACATCCTCGTAATGTTCGACGGGAAGAAACTCGCTGAGGATCGTCAGACCATCAGGCGCGACCAGCGCCAGATACTCCCCGTTTCGCTCGATTTGAAAACTCGTATGGAGCTCGGAACCGGAGGCGGCACGATTCTTGCCCGAGGCGAAGACTACCAGGTAGGCGCCCGGGTCGAGCCAGGTGCCGGGAAGCATCCACTTGTCGAGGAAGGCGGGATCGTCGGTCAGATAATGTCCCCCCACATCCATCGCCGCCGGTCCGCCATGAAAGATCTCGATCCAGTCGGAAGAATCCCCATCCTCATCCACGACGGTCCGATCGTTGTCCGCCATGAACTCGCTGATCGTCAACTGCGCCGACGAGGAAAGCGGGCCGAGGAGCAACAATGCACACCCCTTCAGCAGGTTCTGCCCGTAGGTGCGAAATCTGGAGGGCGCTGGCGCTACTCTCATTGTCTTCTCCTCTACCAGATTTGTTAGATGATCAGTGATTACAGGTGTTCAAGATTGCCAATCTACATACTGGTGGGATTGAAGGATGTCAAATCGTCGAAGACTGGGGATTCGCCGGAGCCAAATCAATTCGAGATTGATGGTCAAATCTATTTACCCTTAGGGTGGACGGACCGATGAAGCCGGTGCGCAAGAAGCCCACTCTGCCGGAGCTCGTCCTGGAGCGAATGCGGGCCGCCATCGACGAGAATGAGTTTCGTGAGGTTCTGCCCCCGGAGCGGGAGCTTTGCAGCACGATTGGGGTAAGCCGTCCGACCCTGCCTCTGGCCCTTGACCAGCTGAAGCTCGAGGGCTGGATCGAAGTGGCGGGACGGCGCACGCGGATCCGGCGACCCAGGCGCCGGGTCCGAACCGTGAAGGTGAAGGACCAGCTGCACCCCCACCAACCCCAGGTCTGAAAGGGTTGGAAAAACAGGGGTGAAAAAGCAATTCCTTAGCAATTGAAAGGCCGCGCCGAACCGGGCGTTCTAACGTGATAAATCAAGTCCTCCAGATCGGCCTCTTCGGCACCGCCTTGCTTTTAACGCCCTCGCTTCAAGCCGCCAGCCCGCAAGACGTCGCTTTCTTCGAAGAGCACATCCGCCCCGTCCTCGTCGCGCACTGCTACGAGTGCCACTCCGCGGGCGCCAAGAAACTCAAGGCCGGACTGCGCCTCGACTACAAGGGCGGTTGGGAGAAGGGCGGAGAGTCCGGACCGGCCCTCGTCCCTGGCAAACCGGAGGAGAGCCTCCTGGTGGAAGCCATCCGCTACCACAACGCCGACCTGGAGATGCCACCCGACGGAGCCCTCCCCAAGGAGGTCGTGGCACGGCTCGAAAAGTGGGTGAAGCGCGGAGCGGCCGATCCTCGCCACGACCCTGGCCCGACCGTCACCGAAAGCAAGGCCATCGACCTCGCCGAGGGCCGCAAGTTCTGGTCCTTCCAGCCCATTCGAAACCCGGACCCTCCATCCGTCGCCAATCAGGACTGGCCGCGCGATCCTGTCGACCGCTTCATCCTCGCCGCCCTCGAGAAGGAAGAGCTCACCCCGGCTCCGGACGCCGACCCTCACACCTTGCTCCGCCGCCTCCATCTCGACCTCACCGGCCTGCCGCCGAGCCTCGACGAGATCAAACACTTCATCGGCCAATACCAACAAGATCCCCGTGCCACGCTCGAAGCGAAAGTCGACCAGCTTCTCAGCGATCCCGGCTTCGGCGAACGATGGGGACGCCACTGGCTCGATCTGGCCCGCTACGCCGACTCGACCGGGGGCGGCCGCGCCATCCCGCTGCCCGAGGCCTGGCGCTACCGCGACTACGTCATCGAGGCCTTCCGCGAGGATCGCCCGCTCGACCAACTCATCCGCGAACAAATCGCCGGAGACTTGTTGCCGGCCGATGACGACTCCGCCAAGTTGCGCAACCTGGTCGCCACCGGCTTCCTGCTCCTGGGTCCCCACAATTACGAGAACCAGGACAAGGAACTCCTCGATCTCGAGATC
>CAUZKZ010000265.1:0-7730 GCA_963580345.1 Verrucomicrobiia bacterium
CAGTTCACCAACCTCGCCGCCAGTCCGGAGCATCAACCCATCGTGAAGACCCTTCGGAGTAAGCTGACCACGAAGCTGAGGAAAGTGCGGGACAACGACCTGGGCGGGAAAAATAATCCTCCGCGTTTTCTTTCGCGGCCGGAAGATCTTCGAGTCTATCAGGGCTGAGAGCGCACTCGTCCTCGTCGTCGGGGGCGCCAAACGCCGGGATCTGGAAATCGCTGCGCGGGAATTTCGGTTGGGGTAGTGCGGAAGAGAGCGTGTCCCTGCTCCTCCTGCGGGCAAGTGTCCAACTGTCATGTATCCTGATGAAAACGTACCTGAAACTCCTGTATACTGTTCTCCCCGTCACGGGCTCGCTCGCGACGGCTCAGATTATCATTCCGCCCCCGCCGTCCGCCAACTACGTGTCGGGGCTCGTGCCGGACTGGAACCAGCCCAACTGGCATGGCGCCAACCAGTCCGCTCCCCATCCCCGGAACGGCGGACCGAAAGGCGATCCGGACTTCAGCGCCTGGTGCGTCCCGACCTCGGCGTCAAATGTCATCGGACACTGGGATGACTTCCACCTCGTCCCGCACGGCCTACCCACCCTCGCGGATCGTGTGGCGGCGCCAGACAGCGGCCAATTGTGGAAGGACGGCGCCGAGTACCAGGACTGCCAGGCCAACGGGCATCCGAACCGCTCCAGCCTTTCTCCCGGAGATCCCAACGACTCCGGATGGTACATGAATACCAACAACAAGGGCATTCTTTCCGTGCCGCCTCACAAGTACAACTTTCCTCCCCGATCGCCCTACCAGGGCACCTACCTCAAGGACGTCTCGGACGGACCGACCGGCGGCCTCAATCACTTCCTGGCCGACCGCGACGGCGGGAGCCCACGCTTCCATTCCGTGACACGTGGCATCGGCTACGCCAGCCCCGGTTTCAACCGCCATCTCACTGCCCTGGACGGCTACCTCGAACTCAAGCGGCAGGTCAACGCCAACCTCACCGCCATCGCACACTTCCGTCACTGGAACATCACACCCCGCCCGGGAGGCGGAGGGCCCATCGACCCCATCGACCCCATTGACCCCATCGATCCCATCGATCCCATCGATCCGGGCGATTCCGTCAACCCGGGAAATCCGGGCCATCCCGGCCTTCCGGGTGGAATTCCGGTCCTGCCCTCGCCGCTGCCCGCCCAAGCTCCTCTCGACGACGACGCCTCCCGCGAAAAGGACTACGGCTTCAGCCATTACGAGTTCGGATCGTTCGGACCCGGGCAAGGCGACCTGGAAGACCAGGAATACAACGGCAGCACCGAGGGCGATCACCTCGGGCACGCCGTCACGGTGGTGGGCTACATCGACGCCGACACCAGTAGCGATGTGATCGGCGGCACCAACTGGATCATCGTGCACGACAACTCCGGCGACACGCCGCGCAACGTGGCGGTGCCGATCGGCTCCGAGTGGGTGGCCAACACCCTCATCGGCCCCGAGCCGGTCTTCTTCCTGACCGGTCTCGTCCCGGACTGGAACCAACCGAACTGGCACGGCGCCAACCAGCCTTCGCCGTCCTCGCCCGGACTTCCACCCAACCTTGGACCGCAAGGCGACTCCACCTTCGACAACTGGTGCGTGCCGACTTCCATGGCGAATATTCTCGGCCACTGGGACTTCGCACACTTGCTACCCCACGGACTTCCGATCCTCGGCGACGGCGCGGACTACCCCATCAGTTCCGTGCCCTGGGGACATAGCCCCGACTATCAGGATTACCAGGCCAACGGACTCGCGACCCGGCAAAACATGCCCCCCGGGAGCCCCAACGACCTGGGATGGTTTATGGATACCAATGGAAAGGGAGCCCTGCGCGGATCCCACTCCGGCACCCGCCGGGAGGATGTCCACCACGTCAATGAATTCTTCGACCTCTTCCGCTCCGGCCTGTTGGCCTACACGCGGGGCATCCGAATGGCGAATCCGGGGTTCGCGAAACACCTGGACGCCGTCGAAGGCTTCGCCGCCTTGCGGCGCTCCCTCTTCGGCAACCGCGCCGCCATCGCCCACTTCCAACATTGGAATATCCGGTTTCATCAGCCCGGCCCCGCCCCACTCGTCGGGACTCCCGAGAACGAGGACGACTTTGGCTTCGACTACTACACGTTCGGTCCTCCCCCCATCCCCGGTGCCCCCCTCGACCCCGATTCATGCCCTCCGGAAGATCTCAAATCCGAAAGCGAGACCTGGAACGGAGAAAACATCGGTCACGCCGTCACGGTGGTCGGTTATATCGCGGCCGGCTCCCCGGCTGACCCCCTCGGAGGGACCAACTGGGTCATCGTCCACGACAACTCCGGCGGCACCCCGCGCAACGTGGCCGTACCGATGGGCCCCGAATGGGGGGCCAACACGATCGTGACGCGAAAAATCGGAAACCTTCGCTATGCCCACGATTCCACCTCCACCCGCGTGGAATGGACGGCGGCAAAGGGCCAACGCTACTTTGTCGACTACCTCGAGCCCGCCGCCTACGACCCGATCACCCACACCTGGCTCTACGAGACGATCGACCCGGCCACCGGTCTCCCCGTCAATGCCAGCTGGATTCCGGCAGGCTCCTTCACCGCCACCGGTCCAGCCGCCGCCTTCTCCGACACCGATCCGACCCGCGTCGCCCGCCGGACCGGAATCTATCGAGTGAGACTCAAGTAGTCGGGGGTTACTTGTCGCGAGCCACGGGGGGAGCAAAGCAGACATCGGGTGTTCAGGCTCTCTCCCCCATGGCCGCCAACCCGTCCCGGATCGACCATTCCCCTTGGCAGCAGGTACAAAGCTGCTAGCGTCCGCGCATCGGCAACTTCCACGACGCCTCCGACGCCACCATGGCGGTCTTTCTCGACCTCGAGAACATCGCGATCGGGGCGCGAGACGCCCGCTACCCGACCTTCTCGATCGAAAGAGTCTTCGAGCGCCTCTACCTGAAGGGCCATATCGTGGTGAAAAAGGCCTACTGCGACTTCTCCCGTTACAAGGAATTCAAACGCGACCTCCACGATTCCGCCTTCGAACTGATCGAGATCCCCCACCTCCGCCAGTCCGGCAAGAACTCCGCCGACATCCGCATGGTGGTCGACGCCCTCGACCTCTGCTACACCAAGGGCCACGTCGATACCTTCGTCATCATTTCGGGAGACTCCGACTTTTCCCCCCTCGTCAGCAAACTCCGCGAAAACGCCAAGACCGTCATCGGGGTAGGCGTCAAGAACTCCAGTGCGGACCTCTTCATCAAGAATTGCGACGAGTTCATCTACTACGATGACTTCGTCCGGAAGGGACCCGAGAAAAAGGCCATCCCCTCCAACACCCGCGTTGCCAAAAAGGCCGCCACCAAGAAAAGCGCCAAGGTAAGTCCCGCCTCGGAAGGACCCACCATCGAAGAGGCCCTGGAACAGGTCACCGATACCTTCGAGGCCCTCATCCAGGAGCGCTCCGGCGACGAGGCCATCTGGGGCTCCATGATCAAGCAGGCGCTCAAACGCCGCAATCCCGGCTTCAACGAGCGCGCCCACGGCTTCCGCTCCTTCAACGAGGTCCTCCTGGAGGCCGAGTCCCGTGGTCTCTTGACCCTCAAAGCCGACGAAAAATCAGGGGGTTATACCGTGCACCCGGCATAAAGTTTGCCCAGCGCCTCGCGTGCGTGACGGGAACGACCGGCGTTTGGGAATCTCCTCCTTGAAGCGCCCGGTTTACCCTGATAGCTCCACGCTCCGCAGCGAGGAACGCTACCCTCCGTCTCCGCTCTTGTCGCTCCCCGACTACAGTCCCGACCTCGATCTCCGCCGCCGCTCCCTCGCCGAGCCCTCCAGCGACCGGGACGATTCGCAGTGCCCCAAAATCCTGATCGTCACCCCGGAGATCACCTATCTCCCCCGGGGCATGGGGAACCTCGCCCAGCGCATGTCGGCCAAGGCCGGGGGTCTCGCCGACGTTTCCGCTTCCCTCGTCAATGCCCTTCACTCCCAGGGCGCACGTGTCCACGTCGCCCTCCCGAACTACGCCAGGATGTTCGACTTCGATTCGCACGAGCGCTTTCAACACGCCTTCGACAAGGTCAATCGCGAGATTCCCGAACAACGCATCCACCTCGCCGAAGACCGTGTCTTCTACTACCAGTCCGAGGTCTACAGCCCATCCGAGAATCATAACATCGCCCTCGCATTCCAACGCGAGGTGATCAATCACACCATTCCCGAGGTCCGGCCGGACCTCATTCATTGCAACGACTGGATGACCGGACTGATCCCGGCGGCGGCGAAACGCCATGGCATCAAGTGCCTCTTCACGATCCACAACATCCACACCGAAAAGCTCACACTCCAAACTATCGAGGACCGGGGAATCGATGCCGCGGATTTCTGGAGCCGCTGCTACTACCTCCGCCAGCCACAAAACTACGAGGAGACCCGCGAACAAAATCCGGTCGATCTTCTCACCACCGGCATCTTCGCCTCCGATCACGTCAACAGTGTGAGCCCCACCTTTCTCTCCGAAATGGTCGATGGACACCACGAGTTCGTCCCGGGACATATCGGCCACGAACTCCGGCAAAAGTGTGAGGCCGGCTGCGCCTCGGGCATCCTCAACGCCCCCGACCCCTCCTTCGACCCCCGAAAGGATCTCTATCTCGACTGTCACTACGGCCCGGAAGACCACGCCGAGGGCAAACGCAATTGTAAAACCCAGCTCCAGCAAGCCCTCGGGTTGCGCTCCGATCCCGAAGCCCCGCTCTTCTTCTGGCCCTCCCGCCTCGACCCGGTCCAGAAGGGCCCGCAGTTGCTCGCCGAGATTCTCCACCAGGTCACCTCCGACTACGCACAGCTCGGGCTGCAACTCGCCATCGTTGCCAATGGCGAGTTCCGGCAGCACTTCCACGACATCGTGAACCGGCACGGCATTTACGATCGGGTGGCGGTGGCCCCCTTTTCCGAAGCGCTCTCGCATCTCGCATACGCCGCCGCCGACTTCATGATCATGCCCTCCCGCTTCGAGCCCTGCGGACTCCCCCAGATGGTCAGCCCCAAATACGGGACCCTCACCCTCGCCCACGATACCGGCGGCATCCACGACACGGTCGATCCTCTCAATGTCGAGGAGGATACCGGGAACGGATTCCTGTTCCGCAATTTCGACTCAGACGGGCTGCGCTGGACCATCGACGAGGCAATTCGCTTCCACCAACTCCCCAAGTCGGTGCGGCACCGCCAGCTGGCGCGGATCATGTCCGAGGCGGAGCAGCGCTTCAATCACGCCACCACCGCCGCGAACTACATCGATCTCTACGAGCGCATGCTCGATCGCCCCGTCACCGCTCCGGAAGCGTGAGGCCAAACGGGTCCTGCTTTCCTGAACCCTTCCCCGCTCGCCCGAACGACGAATCAAAAATCCCATTTCCCAGTCTGTACACTGTATACTGAACACTGGACACTAAGCCCCGACCCCCTCACGCCACGTTCGTGTAAACCGCCTGCACGTCTTCATCGTCTTCCAGCTTGTCGATCAGGGATTCGATCTCCTCCAGCTGCTCTTCCGAAAACTCCTGTGGATTGTTGGGAATCCGCTGCAGGCTCGCTTTGCCGATTTCAATCGCGAGCTGCTCGCAGGCCTGCGAGAGCGATCCGAAGTTCGTGAAGTCCCCATAAATGAACACAGTCCCCTCGTTCTCTTCCAGCTCCTCCAGACCGTGGTCGATCAACTCCAGCTCGATCTCCTCCAGATTCTGCCCATCCTTCTTCTCGAACTGGATCACGGTCTTCCGATCGAACATGAACTGCAGCGAACCGCTGTTCAGAATCTCTCCGCCCGCCTTGTTGATCGGGGTGCGGATGTTGGTGATGGTACGGTTCGTGTTGTCGGTGGCGGTCTCGATGAAAAGCATCACGCCATGCGGTCCTTTGGCCTCGTAGTTCACCTCCGAGATGTCGGCCAGGTCCTTGCCGGCGACCCGCTTGATGGCGGTCTCGATATTATCCTTCGGCATGTTCTGTGCCTTGGCGTTCAGGATCGCGGTGCGCAGCTTGGAGTTGCTGTCCGGATCCGGTCCCCCCTCTTTCGCCGCCATCGTGATAGTCCTCGCCAGCTTCGGGAAAACCTTCGACATCTTGTCCCAACGCTTCTCCTTGGCGGCCCGCCGATACTCAAATGCACGTCCCATAGACGCGCGGAATGTAGGGTCGAGACGCTGCCAATCTCAAATCTCAAATCCCGGATTTCCAATTCCGCTCGCGGGTGGTCCCCCCGGCCCGGCTTCCCTCACTCGACGCGCCGTTCTCCCCGCCGTGATTGCTGTCGCCGTCCCCTAGTCCCCGGTCTCCACCGCCCGGTAATACGCTGCCCGTTCCGTGGTCCCTCGCGGCACATCCAACTCTGCCACCCCCGCCTCAACGGTCACTTCCACGCCGGGAACCCAGTTTTGCAGGTCCTCGGTGCGTTCCAGCCGGTAGCGGGTGCCGTCCCTCCCCCACAAATCGAGCCGAACCATGTCGTCCTCGACCGTCCGCACCCGGATTTCCGGCAAGCTTTCCGGGGGTTCGAGGACGTCCAGCGTGATGGGAACCACGATTTCCTCCTGCAGAAAGTCGTTGGTTGTGATCACCAGATCCGCAGAGCGGCTCCCCGCTCCATACCCCGCTGCGTGGAAAACGAGGTCAAATTGCACGCTCCCGGCCGGCTCGATCCCTCCGAATCGCGGCCTCACTGATACCCACGCCCTTTGCTTCAGACCGATCGCGTTTTGCAATACCGTGCGCAGGATCACCCCGTCCGCCGGATCGCTCCAAGACACGCTCAGGGCCCAGTTCGTGAAATATACCAGCAATCCCTCGCTCACTCGCTTGCTGAGGAGGGACGGCACGCCATCGCCATTCTCTGCGGCCACCCAGGCGTCCTCATCGTCCGGCTGGACCCGGTACCACGAGGTCCCCGGTCCCACAAAGTCATATTCAATGGGAAGGCCGTCCGCGAGGGGATGATCAACATCCACCACGCGGAAATGCGGACTGGCGGGAAACTTCCATCCCGACACATCGCGATGCGTCAGGAGACCCTGCAGACCGGCCAGAAAATCCGGATCAGTCGAAGCGCCCAGGATCACCACCGTCTTTCCAGCCCGGAGCGCATCTGCCAGGAACTGCACCTCCTCCGGTGTCACCTCTCCCGGCACCAGCGCCACCAGCAGCGTGTCGTAGCCCTCCAAGAGCTCCAGGCTCGCAGCCGCCAGCTCCCCGACATCGTAAAATGCCGCCATCTCCTCCAAAGCCGCTTCCACCGAGGGCCGCGCCTCGGGGTCGCCCATCAACAACACCTTCGGTTCCTCCGGCACCCGGATCCGCACCTCGTAGCGCAGGACGCTTCCCCCGGTGTTGGCGAGAGAAACGTGCCGGCGCAAGGTCCGCCCGGCCGGCAGCCGTACCGCTATGGCCTCCTCGCTCCACACTGCTACCGGGGGCGCCAGGGCGGTTCCGCTCAAGGCAACTTCCCGCCTCACCTCTCCTTCCAGCACCAGCGTGGCAGCGTAGCTCCCAGGCACCGGGGGCACGAATTCCACCTCGATGTCGCGGCATTCGAACGGTTGCAGCGTGAACCCGGCGGCGTGAACCTCGAAGGCCAGGTCGGTGGTGCTGATCCCGGTGACTGCCACTGGCTCCGTCCCATTGTTGCAGACCCGTAGTGCATGAGGGG
>CAUZKZ010000266.1:0-7697 GCA_963580345.1 Verrucomicrobiia bacterium
GGTGAAATTACTGGAAGTATAGTGCAGTCCGCGGAAATTCGAAAATTCCAAAACCCCAGAACCACTCTAAATCAACGCAAAATCAGGACTTCCAGAAGCTCCGACAGACCCTATGGGATGGCTGTGTCAAATTTTTCATCTTTCCGCGCGACGAGCTTTCGCTGCCAGTTTCCAAACCAGGCTCCCAGTCCTCGGCTCGTGCTGAATCAGGTTTGCTCCCTCGTTCGATTTTTTCATCCAGGGCACCTCCACAATCCATGCGCCCAGAACTACCGGCTAACGAATGCTAAGCAGCGAATCAAAAATTGATAGAAAATTTGACTGACCCCTTTTACCTTTTACTGGCCCCGCTCACCGGCGACGGACCCGGACGAGGTCTGCCCTGCAAACGCCGGACTTGGGACAATCTGTCGCCCAGTGCTCCCAAACCCTCTCGTTCCACTCTGCCACGCACCCGCGAACCGCCCAAGCTCCCCACAAACCTGACCGACCGGCCGGGCCGAGCCCCCTTCCTCCCCCTGGACCCCCACCAACCCCGGACCGGAAAAGGCTTGAAAGCCAGGGGTGAAAAAGCAATTTCCTGCAGTAGCAAAATCTCGAAGGCCTTGCTGTCGATGCCGGGCGTTTCGGTCACTTCTTCAGTCGCGGAGAGGTTCATGCGTCGGTCCCCCAAGGTCGTCGCGGCGGTCTTCTACCATTATTGGCCTTTCGCCCCCGAAGTGTGACATGCAAAATGGGAAAAGTAGCTGGTGGCTGGCGGGAATCCGTGGTACCGATTGAGAGATATGCGTAGTATCCTGCCAGCGACGATACTTTGCGCGGCACTCGGTGCGGGTTCGCTGGTGGGTGCCGCGGAGGAACCAGGGTGCAATGCCCCGAAGATCCGGAAGAAGACCTTTGCCTTCCGCATCTACGACCGTACCACCATCCGCAGCAACCCGACCACGCAGATCGCCATCTCGGTGAAACAGTGGCCCGGCCAGACGTTTCTGTTATGGATGCCGGAGGACGTGCCGCCGCTGTGGAACCAGTGGACGGCCTCGGTGGCCCATCAGGATTTTTCCAAGACGAAGCGCGGCGGCTACCGCTGGAGTTTCACAAAGAAGCCGGGGGCGGTCATCACGGCCGAGCTGATTCCCCGGGAGGAGTCGCTGTTGCTGGAGGTCCGGGTGACCAATCGCGGGAACAAGCCGCTTAAGAACGTGATGGCCCAGAACTGTCTGCACTTTTCGCAGGCGCCGGCTTTCGCCTGCGACGACTTTTCGCGGATTCACATCCGCACCGGCGGTGCGTGGAAGCGGCTTTCCGAGTTGGATCCCAAGGCGGGGCTGCCGATGTATTACCGGCCCGGCTTTTTGGAAGAGAAGCGCCGCGACAGTTGGGGGGGCGGCAACCGCCATCTGGTGCAGAAGAAGCGGGCCGACCACCCGTTGATCGTCTGCACCTCCAAGGACGCGCGGCGGGCCGTCGCGACTGTCTCGGCGGACTACGAATGCGTCTATCACAATCAGGGCTCGAAATACCTGCTCTGCATTCACAGCCACCAGGCGCCGCTCCCGCTCCTCGCGCCTGGCAAGGAAAAGGTCTTCCGGCAGTGCATCTACTTCGTCGACGGCACCGTGGCCGACTGCGTGCGGGCCTACGACAAAGATCGCAAGGCCGGCCTGTTCGGAGAGGCGAGCAAGAAAAAGTGAGAAGAACCATTCGGTCTTCAATCCACTTTCTTCCCCTTGCCCAGTCCGATTGTCGGTTCTCCTTGTCTCGCCCGCTCTTACTCTCGATAATCGATACGTGATGAGAAGGCGCTGCGTGGGGACCTTCGTCCTTGGACTGCTGGCCGCGGCGCCGGTTTCCGGCCAGGAACGCCGTGCCACTCCGCCATCGCAAATCTCGGTTCGAGACGGATTTCAGGTTTCGCTCCTGCGCTCCGCCGCCCAGGGCGAAGGATCCTGGATCAGTATGACCTTCGACCACAAAGGCCGAATCATCGTCGCGCGCGACCGGGCCGGACTGGCGCGCATCACGTTGCACAAAGACCGCAAGTCGAGCTATGAGTTGCTCAAGAACTCTCTCAAGCACTGCCGCGGCGTCCTCTACGCGCACGGCAGTCTCTACGTAAACGCCACCCACTCGAAAAAGTTTTACCGCCTTCGCGACACGAACGGAGACGATCAGTTCGACGAGCGGACGCTGCTGAAGGCCTTCGATTACCGCTCACGCTATGGGCACGGTCAGAACCAGATCGTGGCGGGCCCCGACGGCATGCTCTACCTCGTGCACGGAAACGACGTCTCCTTTCCGGAGGGATTCGCACCGGACTCTCCCTACCGGAATCCCCGAAACGACTGGCTGCTTCCAAATCCCCGCGATGAGGGCCAGGACAATCGCGTGGGCTACATCCTCCGCACTGATCCCGATGGCACGAAGTGGGAGGTCGTCGCCGGCGGTCTGCGGAACCAGGTCGATCTCGCCTTCAACCAGGACGGGGAGATGTTCACGTGGGACGCCGACATGGAATGGGATCTCGGCCAACCGTGGTATCGGCCGACGAGAGTGAACCACATCGTCTCGGGGGGCGAGTATGGCTGGCGCTGGGGTACCGGGAAGTGGCCCGAGTGGTACACGGACAGTCTGCCATCCAACCTCGATACCGGGCTCGCCTCGCCCACCGGGCTGGCGTTCGGTCACCCCAGCCGCTTTCCTCCGGTCTATCGCAAGGTTCTCTTCATGGCCGATTGGCAGAACGGGCGTATCCTCGCCGCCACTCCGCAGGAGGTCGGCGCGAGTTACCGATTTACCTATGAGAGCTTCCTCGAGGGCGGGGCCCTCAACGTTTCCGACCTGGCCTTTGGCAAGGATGGCGCACTTTATTTCATCACCGGCGGCCGCGGTTCGCAGTCCGGATTGTATCGCGTCTCATGGAAGGGCGAAGAGATCGCTCCGCCGCTCCCGGACAAGTCCACCGACAAGCATGCCGCCGCCGCGGCCCGAAAACTTCGCCGCCAGTTGGAGCGCCATCACGTCCGCCACCACCCGGGAGCCGTTGCGGAGATTTGGCTTCATCTCGGGAGTGACGATCCATGGATCCGCTTCGCGGCGCGGGTCGCCCTGGAGAATCAGCCACTCGAGACCTGGCGCGAGCAAGCCCTGACCGAATCACATTCCCGCAAGGCGATTGCGGCCCTGCTCGCTCTCGCTCGGGCCGGAAACCCATCGGACGCGCCACGGTGGTATGGGTCATTCCTTCGCTTAGATCACAGAAAAATGACATACCGAGACCTGGTCGAAGCGCTTCGCACTCTGCAACTCGGCCTGATTCGCTTGGGACGTCCGGGGGACAAAGCAGCCGAAGCCAAGCTGACCGGTTGGATTGCGGAGGTGCAGCCTTATAATCGCCGGCGGGCCGCGCGCCTCCTGCTGGAGCTTCAGGTCTTCTTCGACCTCGCCCCCACCACGGAACGCGCCCTGGCTCGCCTCGCCGAGGCGCCCACGCAGGAAGAGCAGGTCCAGATCGTGCGCACTCTCCTGCATCGGAAGTCCAAATTCACGAGCGGACCGGCGGGCCGAATCCTGTCGTGGTTCGAACGGGCTCGTTCCTACCGGGGCGGTCATCTCTTCCGCTCCACCATGAAGGCGCTCCTCGAGGACTACCTGAAGAAACTGGATGATAAGGCAAGGGAGGATCACGCGGTGCTCATCGCGCGGCTCCAACAGCCGACACCCCCTCCCCAGGCGACGGCGGGAGAACGCAAGTTCGTCAAGGCGTGGTCGCTCGCGAGTTTTGCTGCGGACTTTGACAACAGCTTGCAGAGGCGGTCCTACGAGAGCGGTCACCGGGCTGCTGGTCAGGCCAACTGCCTCCTCTGTCACCGCGTTGGCGAGGAAGGAGGCTACATGGGCCCCGACCTCAGTGCGGTCGGTGGTCGATTCGATACACGCACCCTTCTCGAATCCATGATCAATCCCAGCGCCGTCATTTCACCCAAGTACCGGCTTACCGAGTTCCGGCTCAAGGATGGACGAAAGCTGTCCGGCTGGATCATTGGGGTGTCTGGCAAGAGCCTCCGCCTCGAGACCAGTTTCTTGACTCAGGAGACAATTGAAGTGCCCCGCTCCGACATCGTGTCGCAAAAAACGTCCAAACACTCCCCCATGCCACCCGCCCTCCTCAACACCCTGAAGCGCGACGAGGTGCTCGATCTCCTCGCCTACCTCAAGGCCGGAGGGAATCCCGAGCATCCGATTTATCAGCACCCCGGGAAATAGCGAGCGATCCTGGCTCCCCGCCTGAATCATTCGGGAACCGCCACCCGGACGTAATCAAAGTCCGCCCGCACCGCCTTACCATCGAGCGCTCGCACCGCAAAGACTCCGAAAGCAGTCGGCGACCACGCGTTGCGCTTCTTGATCCCCACCCAGCCCAGATCGGGATCTCCTCCCCGCCCGCTACGCAGATCCTTCCAACTGTCGCCGAAGTAGAGACTCTCCCCGATCCGGGTCCAGTTCTTCCCGTTGACTGCCAGTGGAAGTGGCGGAAGCGCTCACGGACAGGGAGAAGAGTCTGCTGGAACGCCAGATCGCCCAAGGCGCGCTCCGGCCGGTGGGAAGGCGAGAACGCTCATGGCTTCCTCCCGGCCAGCGATTGCACTTCCTCTTCGGTGAGAGCGCGATCGAAGATCGCGATCTCATCCAGCCGCCCTTCCCAGTTTTGCTGGTTGTCGCTTCTTCCGCCGAAGAAGAGTTGGGGGAAGTTGGCGGTGGGCTTGGACGGCACGGGAGCCTCAAGTTCCTCTGCGCCGTTGAGGAAGATGCGCAGACTGGTTTCCGACCTCACCACCGCGAGGTGCTGCCACTTCCAGCGTGGGCTCACCGACTTGCCCGTCTGGCGGGAAGAATCGCGAGGCCCCCGTTGCACGATGAGGCGTCCGGCGTGGTCACCCTTGCCGCCGACTCCCACGTGGAGTGAGCCGGCGGCCAGTCCGTGATCGTGTCCGCGCGAAACGAGCCAGCCGCTCACCCCGCGGGCGTCGTTGGGCATGCCGTTCCAGAACCAGAGGGAGAGCGACCACTGGTCGTGGTCGGCGAGTCCGGGAGGGCGCGTGCGCAGGCGTCCCCCGGCGAACATGGCGGCGCGATTGGCTTGGCCGGGATCACAGAAATGGGCGGAGCGTGGTCCTTCGAGGTAGTAGGTCACGTGGGACTCGTATATGCCGTCGCGGCGGTGGGGGCTGGAGTCGAGGGCGCGCGGACCGGCGAACTCGTCGAGCCGATACCAGGCCGCCGGCTTCAACTGTGCGATGGCGGAAGCGGCCGGGCCGCGGCTTTGTCGAGGATGGCGGCGCAGCGCTCCGGTGACCTTCTCCAACAGAAGCGTGCACGACTCGGCGATGCGGGGTTCCGCGCTCACTTCCAGTCCGGCCGAGCGGGCGGCCCAGGTGTTGTAGCCGCCGAAGAGATGCTGTTCCGGAGGCGGGATGTATCCGTCGCCGCCATTGGCCAACTCGATCACCATGGTCTTCTCCAGCGGGCTGCTCGCTTTGATTTTCAAGCCTGTGATGGCGTAGGTCTCGTTGGGCGTGGTGGCGATGGCGATGTCCCCGATGCGCAGGGCCTGGGTGACCACTTCGGTTTCCTGCCGCTCGTGAAGAATGATCTGCTCCCGCGCGTAAATCTCCTCCTGCGTCCTGGGCAAGCGGTCACCCATCGGCTCCACCACCCGCTGCGACCACTCGAGGAGCTGCTTGTCGGGCACGCGGTAGTTCAGGGTCATACGCTGTTCCGCCATG
The DNA here is from genome assembly GCA_963580345.1 of Verrucomicrobiia bacterium. Classification (GTDB taxonomy): domain Bacteria; phylum Verrucomicrobiota; class Verrucomicrobiia; order Verrucomicrobiales; family Akkermansiaceae; genus Roseibacillus_B. Next base: position 5,787 of record CAUZKZ010000266.1, read on the forward strand.
GCGAGCTCCGCCGCTTCGCGGTACTCGATTCCCTCCAAGGCCTTGGCTGCCAGGTCGACCAGTCCGGCGGCGTACTCTTCAATCTTGGCGAGCTTCTTCCAACTCTCGGGCCGGGCGTAGTCGCGCCGCCAGATGTCCCCGCTGCAGCCGTGCGACATGATGCCCACGAACTTGCTCTCGGGGTCGGGGGCGAGGCGCTTCTTCAGTCCCTCGCAGAAGAGACCAAAGTAGTCGGCGCTGATGCCCTGCTCGCCGGCAAAGTAGTGCATCGAGAAATTGGCGAGAACGGCCAGCGGTTTGCCCTCGCGAGTCTGAATCGAGATGAGGGAGAGCTCCGCATCTTCCGGTCCGGACTCGCCGGTGACGTTGTCCAGGTTGCCGGCCGCGTGCATGTTGGCGCGGACGGTGGGATTGCCGAAGGGATCGTTGGCGATGCGATCGGGCCGCCGAATCCAGCGCCGCAGGGCAGTGAATTCGGGAGCGCTCGTTCTCCCGAAACCGATGCGGGCCGGTCGCAGCTCTTTGACCGCGCGCTCGATGGCGAGAACGAGACGCTTCTTGAGATAGGGAACGTAGTTGGGATCGGGCGGCGTCCCCAGCGCGCCCATGCAGGACCCTGCGGAGTGCGTGTGGGTGGCCGAGATCATGATGCGGTCGCCGGGAATCCCGGTGGCCTGGGAAGCGTTCTCTTTCACTTCATCGAGAAGGGGCCGGGGCATCATGCAGCTGTCCACCGCCACCACGACTGCGGTGGTCGTTCCGTCGGAGAGGGCCACGGCCCGCGCTTTGAGGGGCGTCTTGATCTTCTCCACCGTGCTGCTCGTCATGCCGCCGTTCACGATGACGGGGAATTGCTGCGGGGTGACATCGATGACCACCGCGCCGGCCTGGAAAGAGGCCGCAGGACGGCCTCCGGGCGGCGGGGGTTTGGCGGGCAGGAAGCAGCACAGAGCTGCGGTGAGCATCAGGGCAAGGAGACTCAGGGAGAGGGCGGGGCGATTCATGGCGGTTGTTCGTTTGGGGCTATTCAGGTACCAGTACGATTCGAGAGAGTTCGTGTTTGCGAGATGCAATCAACCCGAATGTTCGGGAATCGTTTGGACAGGGTCGATCTGCCCGGGCGCTGATTGAGTCGAGCCCAGACCTCCGGAACCAAGGCGCTCGAGGCTGGCGTTGACGCAGAATCGGAGGCAAGGTTGGGCCAAATGACGGGAAACAGCCGGAGTTGGGCGAGAAGCATGTTGGCTGTGGGGGCCCGTCGCGCAGGGTGGGCGCTCTGGGGTGCGCTCGCTGCAAATTGCGCGCTGGTGGGTTGCAAGAAGGCGACCTCGAGTGCGGAAACCATCAAATGGAAGCTGCTCCATCCGAGCGAGACCCAGGTGGTGATGAATCATGCCTGCCATGCGAAGGGGCTCTACGTGGCGGTGGGGCTTCAGGGAGCGATCGTGACCTCACGCGACGGCGTGCGTTGGAGTGCGGCAACTGTACCCCCAACCAACCCCGGACCGGAAAAGGCTTGAAAGCCAGGGGTGAAAAAGCAATTTCCTGCTATGAGGTTGGTCAAGTCTGGGAGTGAGATTTTTGTTCTTGGTTCAGGTGCAGTCAAAAGGAAGGGAGCCGAGGGTCAGGGACTGACAAAGGGCTTTCTTGAAAGCCCATCCTTGCTCCCAACGGGAGGCGCAATGGAGATCAAGGGCGAAACGGAATAAGTGTCCCGCGGCCGCGGGACCGAGCGCAGCGAGTTATGCCGGATTCGTCCTTGAGCGCAATGCAGCCGCCTGTTCCGGAGTGGACGATGGTTTGAGTTTGAGTTGTGTTTCACGAAGGTCTTTCTTCCCCTGGGAGCGTGGTCGGTCTTCCGCCGAACGCAGCCTGCTATCCGCACGTTTGCTTCTTTGCAAAGCGCCAGGT
>CAUZKZ010000267.1:0-7675 GCA_963580345.1 Verrucomicrobiia bacterium
CCCTGGACCCTGCGCGAGGGGGCAAAGGGAGTGCAGCTCGCCGAATTGAGCTGGAAATCGATCGAGGAAGGAAGCTGGGTGGAAGTTCCCGCATAGCGGCAGGCCGATTGTCACCGCGACGGATCGTGCGGGTTCCGCGGAGGGAGCGGGAGCAGGTCGGATTGCGCGAGGTGGAGTGAGGAGCGGCGTGGTCACATCGCGCCGATGGCATGGGATCCCTCCCTGGAGGGGGAACCCGCGTGGGCCACGGTTGAGAGAAAGTCGCGTGGTAACGGACCAAATTGGAATCGCAGGTTCCGATCCGCGAATAGGGGATCAGAACCTGAACCAAGACCCGCCATGCTCTACCGAATCAAGCTTCACCTCCTCTGCCCGTGCCGGAATCTGGACCATGTGCGCTTTCATCTCGCCGGGATTATCCGGGAGTTCGTCCCCAAGCGCCTGCAGGAGCACATCCGTTGAGAGCAAAAGCAGCCTGCGGCGAAAAAGCGGCCTGGTGCGAAAAAGCGGCCTGCGGCGGACAAAATTCGATTATTTTGAAACCGGGGAGGCGGGATTCCGAACAGGGGAGCGGGGGCCGTGATGCCCCTTGAAGCCATGAAACCGATCGCAGCAGCAATAAACCCCGAGGCGGGCGTTCTCGCCTTCAGGGGGGTTTTCGTTGCCACCTCCCCGGGCATTTGCTGCGATGCGAGAGAGAACGAGATGCCGCCGCCGCGCAACAGGGTGCAATTCTGGGAAGACCTTTGGAACGCGCTCCTGGAGCGCCTGCAAAGGCCGCTGACCGGAGTTCTCCTCTCCCGGGAGGCGGCGCGACGGATCGGCGAACCCGTCCTGCTGAGATTGGTCCGCCAGCGGGACGAGGAAGACACGGATGCCTCGACGACTTCGACCGGGCTGCGAGAAGCGGCCCTGGCCTCCAAGTCGTATGTCGCGGATGAGCGTCTGCTGAGCCGGGACCAGGAGCGGCACCGCGACCCGGAGGACCGGCGTTACGAGAAGAACCTCGATCTACCGGCGCTGCAGCAGAAGGGGAAGCGCGGGTCGTTCACGCACAGCGAGTGGACGATTCTCGACAAGTTCTTGCGCCCCTTCGGATTCCAGGTTCTCAGGAAGAAGGGATTCAAGGACGAGGATGGTGAAGAGGTCTTCAATGACGCCTTCGCCTCCCTCGCGATTGCCCCCCGGGAGAGCGGGCCGGCTCCCATCGAAGACCTGATCGTCTTTGAAGAGATCATTCCCAACTTCTGCCGGCGGGTCGGGTTTCGGGCGGTCGATTCGATCCGGCGCCGCACGGCGCAAAAGGCCCGTCCCGAGCATCTGCACAGCCTGGAGGGAATGGAGACGGAAGACGGCTCGGCAGTCCAAATTGCGGACCGCACCGCCACCGACCGGGAGCACCCCGAGACGTGGCGTTTCGAGGACATTCACCGGCAATGCCGCGAAGAATTGAACGAAGTCGAATGGGGACTGATCTACGACCTCTACGTGGCACAGAACTACACCGTGAAGGACCTCGTTGCCGACCCTGCCAAACTGCGGTACCTGGGAATCGATTCGAATCAGTCGGCCTCGACGCTGCGGCGGCGCGTGGAGGAAATCGTCAACCCGGCCCTGGCCCGCCTGGCCGATGCGCTGAGCGTGTAACCCCCACGAGCATGACTCTACCCGATCAATCCCCCGAGCGGCTCGAGCGCATGCGCCAGGTGCTGGCCGACAGCTATCCGCAGACCGCCCCGGAGGAGCGCGAGCCACTGCCTCCCAGCGTGCTTGATGAGTTGGAGGGCAAGGCGCGTTACGGGGTGAAGGACGAGCGCGGGAAGGGATCCCTATTCGATCGGCTGGCAGTCTTTCTGCGGATGCCGCAGTTTGTTGGAGCCGCGGCGGTGTTCCTGATCGCCGCCCTCGTTCTGCTGCAACCGGAAAGGCCCGGCGGCGCAATCCGATCCGGAGGAGGAGACGCCGGGGGGCCTCCCGTCATTGTTCTGCACGGGCTCACCAGTGAGCAGATTGCGGCGATTCGGACCGGGGGCTCCTTCCGTTCCGAACAATTGGTGGAAGTTTCGGCCGGCACGGATCTTGCATCACTGCTGACGACGCGCAAACGGCCGAACCTGATCCTGGTGGATGGCGAGGCGGGCCGCATCACGGCGCCTTTCAGCCCCGGCGCGATCCCCGTCGTGCTGGAGTTTTCCGAGGGAGAGACCGGACTGGCCACCATGATCCTGGATGCGCTGGCCGAGATTCCGGAAGAGACGAAAGAGGAATCGCCATGAAGCGGAGCCGGCCAACCTCGGCGGTTCTCTCGGCGCTCGCGGCGGCGGTTCTCCCTCTCGGCGCGCAGGAAGATTTCTGCGCTTCACCGATCGGGGTCTCCCACCTGGTGAGCGGCGTGGCGAGCTGCGAGGTGGTGGGCGGAACCACTTTTGTGGAGGTTGCGGACAACTCGGTGCTTCACTGGGATTCCTTCAACCTCCAGGCCAATCACGAACTGGAGTTCAACTTCGCGGATTCGCGGCAGACGGTCGTGAACCGGGCGTTGGGCCCGTCTCCGACCTTCATCGGAGGACGGCTGACGTCAAACGGCAAGGTGGTGGTTCTCAGCCCGGACAGCTGGCTGGAGTTTCGTGAAGGGGCATCGGTCCGGGCGGCCAGTTTCACCGCCAGCGGATTGCAGGCCGACAACGCGCAGTTTTTCGGGCCGTCGCGCACGCGCGAGTTTCAGGCGACGGCACGCTCGAATCCAACCACCCGCATCCAGGGGACGATCACCACGACGGAAGGCGATGTGTTGCTGGTGGGGAGGGAACTGCGGATCACGGCAGCCATCGACGCGGCAGGGGCGATTACGGCGGTGAGCGGTGAACGGGTTACGGTGGAGCCCGGGAAGCCGGAGGCGACGGTGACGGTGGGAGGAAGGCAGGTGACGCAGACCGGAGTCATTCGGGCCGGCCGCGATATTGAAATCGTGAGTCAGTTGAAGGTTGGCTTGGCGGGAGAACTTTCACCCGGGCAGGGCCGGGGACGGGTCTTCGTGCGGGTCGCCGAGAACGGCCGGATCCTGGCCGACCCGAGCGTCACAGTGCGGGGGCGCACGGAATTTTCGGTGCCCATCGAGGGCTCGATCGCCATCATAGACCCGGATGAGGGAGACAATCCCGGAGCGCGATCGCCGGCGGTGAACGAATTGCCGTTGCTGGGGAAACGGAAGCGCGATCAGCGCGCGCGCCCGAGCAGTTCCACCATTGCCTCGCGGGCGGGGACCGGATTCACGAAGGCGGAGGAAGGCAAGCGGCGCAAGAAGACCACCCTTGCCAACCTGGGCAAGGGCTATGGCAAAGGGTCCTTCTACGGGATGCGCGGCGCGGCGGTGAAGCGGGGCAGGGGAAACTGATCGACGACGACGGCAAGCGGAGCGCTCTCCCTACAAGGGAGGCAATCCTCCGGGGGAGGTCACGATAATCGACGACGACGGCCAGCGGAGCGCTCGCCCTACAAAGGAGGCAATCCTCCGGGGGAGGTCACGATAATCGACGACGACGGCCAGCGGAGCGCTCGCCCTACAAGGGAGGCAATCCTCCGGGGGAGGTCACGAGGAAGCCACCGTAGCTGAGGATGGCGCGCTCGAGCCCGATGCTGTGTGGATTTTCACTGCGCAGGGCGTGGAAGCGGGCGGCCTGCAACTTCCACAAGGACACCTGGGGAGGCTGCTTGGCGGAGAGAGCCTGGTAGAATGCGCTCATGAACTCGGCGGTGCTCTGGTCCGGGATTTCCCACAGGCTGGCGAGAATGTTGCGGGCGCCGGCCATGGCGAAGGCGCGGCGAAATCCGAGCAGGCCCTCGCCCGAGACCGGCCGGCCGAGTGCGCTTCGGCAGGTCGACAAGGTGACCAGCGAAGTGCCACGGAGGTTGAGGTTGCCGGCTTCCTCGGGAAAGAGAATGCCGTCGCCGTGCTGGTCCAGACCGAGGAGGATTCCGCTTTCGTAGAGCGCGGCCGGATCCGCGGCGAGATCGCGGCTCTCCCCGAGCGGGACATGAAATCCGTGGCTGGCAAGGTGCAGGACGGCCGGGGGCGTGGCGAGGGCGCGCAAGGCGGAGTGCCCGGCCCGCTTGTCGGAGATAATGCTGCTTCCCCGCGGTGCTCGCTTCCGCAGGAAGTTCAGTTCTTTGTCCACCGTGGGCAGATCGCCGAGGTCAGCGAGGGCGGCGGCCCATTCCCCGATCCACTCGTGAGTTCCCCGGCGGAGGAGAGTCCGGTGCGGCCCGAATTTCGTGATGCCGAAGACGGCCCAAGGCTTGTCGAGGTCAACCGGCGGAACTGGCTGCTGAAGAAGGGTCCGGGCGGACGGAACGAGATGCAGGGCCGCGAGATCCTGGCAGAGGAATTGACCGCCCTCATTGCGCAGGACGGCAAAGGGAAGGAGGTGCAACTGGCCTTCGGGGGCAAGGATGATCTCCACGATGGTATCGGGAAGAGCGGCTGCCACCGGCTGCCAGAACGCTTCGTGGAGCGCGGTCAAGAGCGGGGCGATGGGCAGGCCCTGCTGGTGATTGCCGGTCCGCAGGTTCCTGGCGATGATCTTGAGACTGCTGTGAAGATTGTGCAACCGGTTGCGCAGCAGTCGTTCTTCTCCGAGGGGAATCCACTGCGGCGCCCGTCCGGAGAGATGAACCACGGCTCCGTAGCGGGGGCGCGCGTCCTCGGCAGGGAGGAAGCGCACGCAATCGACGAAGGCAGTGTGCGACGGCAGAGTGTCCCGGATGATCTCCCAGCGTCCCGGCGGGGGCGGGTGTGCGGGCGGAGCGAGGGTGGCGCCGGCAAGGTCGTCGATTTGTTTTCGCAGTCCGGCGATTCGTTGCCGGGATGCCGGGGAGCCTCGTAGCAGGAGGGCATCGAGTTCGACCTGCAGCTTGTGAATGGCGCGGGTGCGTTGTTCGAAGCGGGTGCGGCGCTGCAGGACCGCCTCCATGAGGCGGCCTTTTCCATCGAGCAGGCTCTGCGCAATCAATTTCGCGTTGCCCAGCCGGCACACGATGGAGTGCAGATCGACGTCTTGCCGAAAGGTGAGGAGTTCCCGCTCCGAGCCGGTTGCGACGAGGGTGGACATGAGTTCACCGGCCACGCGGCGGGCCTCCACCACGGCCTGGCGCGCCTCGGTGCGGGGCGCGGCCAGGAGCTTGCAGAGCGCGATTTGGTACAAGACCTCGACCAGCGCCTGGTGGTGCTGGGAGACATGGTCCAATAAAATGCGTTTTGCCTGCTGGAGGGGAGCAAGGGCGCCCACTGCGTCGCCGGCACTCAATCTGACGGAGGCCTCATTGGCGAGGTAGGTGGCGAGAGCAGGATGGTTCTCTCCCTTGATTTCGGAAACGATCTCGAGGGCGCGGCGAATCCTCGTACCGGCTTCCGCGTGGTGCGCGAGCGAGGCGTGAATGGTGCCACTGAGGTTTAGAAGCTCGGCGCGGCGCAGTGGCGGGTCATCGTCGTGCAGTTCGTCCAGGAGGGCCTGCACCGGCCCGAGGGCCCCATCCCGGTCTCCCGCCCGAAATCTGCAAAGCGCGAGGTTGGCCCGCAGGTCGGAGAGGAGGGCGCGGTCGGGCGAAGCGCCGAGGGAAGCGTGACGCACGGCCATCTCGTAGTCCTCCCTGGCGAGTTGGGGAGAGCGAAGGGCGAGATGATAGCGGCCGAGACAATCGTAGCGGTGGGCCAGGAGGAGGTCATCGCGCTCGGGCGTATGGTTCAGGGCCTGCCGGAACCGGCGCCCGGCCTCCGCGTAGCGCCCGCGAAGCAGATCGAGAAGCCCGAGGTGGCCTTCACTGATTCCCAGGTCGGTCTCTGCTGCGACGTTGCCGGGTTCTCGTTTGCACACGGCGATGCGTAGGCGCAACCCGGCGGCGAGGTGAGTCTCCGCCTTGTCGTAGTGGCCGGCATCCTGGAAGGCGCGGCCGAGAGCGTCATGGACCCGCGCCACGAACTCGGGTTCACGCGACGCCGCTCCTTCCGGCAGGCTGGCGAGGGTGGCCTGGTAAAGTCGTGTCGCCTCGGCGCCGTTCCCGGCTTCCGCCTGCCGGAAGGCTTCTCCCGCCAACCGGAGAGGTTCGACGAAATCGGGTGGGGTCGCTTCTTCCTCGAGGGCCTTCTCCCCGGCGACCGGCGGCTCGCTTGGCGGAACGGGATCAGGGTCGACGGCCGTCTCCGCGGACTCGCGGCAACCTCCCAGAATCAGGGCAAGGCCGGCGGCCCAAATGCGAACCGTAGGAAGCATTGTGGATTGGAGTGAAGATTCAGGAGGTCGGCTTCATCAATCTCGAATCTCAACTCGCGGCGTCCCGCACTGATCGCGCCGGCGCCAAGAGTTCCGATCGATAGGGGATCGAAGGGGTTCCAATGTGCGAGATCTTCGGAGAGCTCCAGGACGACCGGGAAGAACCAACAGCAGTCATCGAGTGTTCCGTCATCGCGCACGAGGTCCTGGGGAAGCCAGGCGGAGAGCACCGCGGTGTTACCGTCACGTGAGAAGCGCACGGGAAGGTGGGGCCGGCTGAGAGGGTCCATGGGATCCGAGCCGCCCAGGAACTCCCCGAGATTGTCGTCGCCATCGCCGTCCGAATCGACGCCGAAGGCGCTGAGGGGATCGCCGGCAAGAACCACGAGTCCGTGACGGAACAACCACTCGCCAAAAGTGCAACTGCTCCGGGCGATATTGATCTCCCGCGCGGAATCGAAGGTGCTGAATGCAACGAGAGCCTCCTCGACTTCGGCCGGAGTGGCAGTCGGGTTCCGGCTGAGGTAAGTCGCGGCCAATCCCGCCACGAGGGCACAGGAAAAGCTGGTGCCGGATGGCGGGGCGGATCCGTATCCCGTCTCGACCGCGGCCCCCGGGGCCCACAGGCTGATGATCGATCCTCCCGGGTCGGTATTGCTGAGTTCGTAGTCGGGGTTGAGATCCAACAGGCTGGGAGGTTTGTTGGCGTAGGGCTCCTCGCCCAGCCCGGTCGCGCCCACCGTGATCACGCCCGCCCGGTCGCCGTACCTGGCGGGAACGAAGTCCGCCACGTCGCCACCCTGGTTGCCGGCGGAGAGAATGACCGGGATGTTATTGAAGAGGGCGGCGCGATCAATGGCGCCTGAAATCGAGATCTCGTCGTCATTGGGATCGGCGCCGCTGCTGGCCACGACGATGAGGCTGGGGAGTTCTTCTTCGGTGGCATCGCGGAGCAAGGCGTCACTCAGGGCGTCCCAAATTGCACACGCGATGTAACTCGCATAGGTTTCGCAGTTTCCGAGTTCGGAGGACGCGCTGGTGTAGGGATCGACCACAAAGAGGTCCATGGCAGTGCCCTGGGCGGATCCAAATCCGGCCCCGGCGATGAGGTTGATGATTTGGCGTGGGTGGTCGGGGCTCTCCCCGGGCTGGATCTCGACCGCCTGCTCCATGGCGTATCCTGGCACATAAAGCGCGGCGTCGCCCATGTAGGTAATCGGCAAACCGCCTTCGGCCGGGAGCTGGTTGAAGACGAACGTTTCGTCCGCCGCGATCCCCTTGTCGATGAGGCGGATTCAATTTGTTATCGAATATCGCCCCATGGCTGTAAATCAACGTTTTACGCATTTTCGTTCTGACCAAACCCCCGTGATTCCAAGGGTTGGAGGGCTTCGTTCAGAACAAAAATG
>CAUZKZ010000268.1:0-7673 GCA_963580345.1 Verrucomicrobiia bacterium
CGATCATGGCCTCGCAAAAGCGGTCCAGTTCCTCCTTTGACTCCGATTCGGTAGGCTCGATCATGAGGGTCCCCGCCACCGGCCAGCTCATGGTCGGGGCGTGAAAGCCGTAGTCGATGAGGCGCTTCGCGACATCTTCCACCGTGACACCGCTCTCCCGCTGGACTGGGCGTAGATCAACGATGCACTCGTGCGCGACCCGGCCGTTCTTCCCGGTGTAGAGAATCGGGAAACTGTCCTTCAAGCGGTGCGCGACGTAGTTGGCATTGAGGAGAGCCACCCCCGTTGCGGCGGTCAGGCCCGCGGTGCCCATCATGCGGATATACATCCATGAAATCACGTTGATGGAGGCACTGCCCCACGGGGCGGCGCTCACCGCTCCACCGGCATTCCCGAGGACGGCATGCCCGGGGAGATAGGCCGCGAGGTGCCTCGCCACCCCGATCGGCCCCACCCCGGGGCCGCCCCCTCCGTGCGGGATGCAGAATGTCTTGTGCAGGTTCAGATGGCAGACGTCGGCCCCAATTTGGCCGGGGCTGGTCAGGCCCACCTGCGCGTTCATGTTGGCACCGTCCATGTAGACCTGGCCTCCGTGGCGGTGCACGGTGTCGCACACTTCCAGGATGCTCTCCTCGAACACTCCGTGGGTGGACGGATAGGTCACCATCAGGGCGCCCAACTCGCCGCTGTACTTCTCGCACCTGGCCTGCAAGTCCGCCACATCGATATTTCCTTCCTCGTCGCACTTGATCGGCACCACGCGAAAGCCGGCCATCACGGCGGACGCCGGGTTCGTGCCGTGCGCCGAAAGGGGAATCAGGCAAAGGTCGCGATGCCTCTCCCCGCGGGCCTGGTGGTAACGCCGGATCGCCAGCAGTCCGGCGTACTCTCCCTGCGAGCCGGCATTGGGCTGGAGGGAGACGGCGGCAAACTCCGTGATGCTCGCCAACCAGTCCTCCAACTGCCGGAGCATGACACGATAACCCTTGGTCTGCTCCTCGGGTGCGAAGGGGTGAATCGAAGCGACCTCCGGCCAAGTTACCGGCATCATTTCGGAAGCGGCGTTCAGCTTCATGGTGCAGGAGCCCAGCGAAATCATGGACTCGTTCAGCGCGAGGTCTTTGCCCTCCAGGCGCCGGAGGTAGCGCATCATCTCGGTTTCGCTGCGATAGCGATGAAAGACCTCGTTGCCGAGAAAGGCGCTCTCGCGATGCAGTCCGGGGGGGATGCCTTCCGTCTCTCCTGCGCCCGCAGGTTGATCGAGACAGTCCAAAAGGGCCGCGACGTCGTCCTCGCCGGCGGTTTCATCCAGGGCGATCCCGATGCGTCCGCCATCCAGTCGGCGCAGGTTGTATCCGCGCGCACCGGCAGCCTCGGCGAAGGCCTCGGCACCACTCCCGGCCTTGACGGTCATCGTGTCGAAGAAGCTCTCACTCTCCAACTCGAGGCCGCCCTTGCGCAGTCCGTCCGCCAGTTTCCCCGTGCAGGCGTGAATGCGACTCGCGATTTTGCGCAGCCCCTGCGGCCCGTGGTAGACGGCGTACATCGAAGCGATGACTGCGAGGAGAACCTGCGCGGTGCAGATGTTCGAAGTGGCCTTGTCCCGCCGGATGTGCTGCTCACGGGTCTGCAGCGCGAGGCGGTAGGCCCGCTTGCCCGCGCTATCGAGCGAGACCCCCACCAGGCGCCCGGGAAGCCTCCGTTTCAGATCGTCCCGGCACGCGAGGTAGGCGGCGTGCGGACCGCCAAATCCGAGTGGAACCCCGAAGCGCTGCGTGGAGCCCACGCACAGGTCGGCCCCGAAGGCCCCCGGCTCCTTCAGAAGAGTAAGGGCCAGCGGATCAGCCGCCACCGCCAGCAGTCCGCCCGCCCCATGCACGGACTGCGCAAATTGCTCGTAGTCGTGAATCGTCCCCAGGGTGTCCGGATACTGCACGAGGGCCCCCGCCAGTCCGCCCCCCGGCGCCTCGAAACGCTGCCAAGCCCCGATCGTGAGCGTGACCCCCGCCGCTTCGGCTCGGGTCCGAAGAACATCGAGGGTTTGGGGGTGACAATTTTCGTCGGCAAAGAATGTCGTCCCCTTCCGATTCGCGGACACCGCCATCGCCATCGCTTCCGCCGCGGCGGTTCCTTCATCGAGAAGGGAGGCATTCGCAACATCCATCCCCGTCAGGTCCGCGACCATGGTCTGAAAATTCAGCAGGGCTTCCAGCCGCCCTTGCGCGATTTCCGCCTGGTACGGCGTGTAGGCCGTATACCATCCGGGGTTCTCCAGGATGTTTCGTTGGATGACTGCGGGCGTGAGCGTGCCGTGATATCCCTGCCCGATGAACGACTTCGCCACGCGGTTGTGCGACATGATCTCCCGAAGTTCCTCCAGGGCGGCCGTCTCCGACAACGGTTCCGGCAGAGCGAGTTGCTTCTCGAGGCGAATCGATTCGGGCACGGCTTCACTGATCAATGCCTCCAGCGATTCGTAGCCGAGTTCTCGAAGCATTTCCCCGCAGCTTTCTTGCGACGGCCCGATGTGCCGTTGCGGAAAGCCTGGAGGTATGGGCATTGAGGGTCTCGGCGTTATGACAGACGCGGGGGCTGGCGGGGCGGCGATTCCCATGTCGTCAGTGGATCAGGTCTTCGTAAGCCTCGGCATCGAGAAGATCCTCCAAGTCGGACTCGTCTTCAAAGCGCAACTTGAAGATCCATCCGTACTTGTATGGGCTGCTGTTGATGATGGAGGGATCGCCTTCCACCTCGGTATTGATCTCCACCACTTCACCAGTGATCGGTGCGTAGATATCACTCGCCGCTTTCACCGATTCGACCACCGCAATCGGGTCACCCAATCCCACCGCCTGACCCACCACGGGCAGTTCCACGAATACCACGTCGCTCAGCTCTTCTTGCGCGTGATCCGTAATCCCTACCGTGGCGACGTCGCCCTTGATTCTCACCCATTCGTGATCCGACGTATAACGCAGTTTCTCCGGAACGTTCATTTGTTCGTGCTCCCGCGAATTCCTAGCGGGTTAGCCCTTCTTGTAAAAAGGCTTTTTCACCACTTCGGCGGGAATCCTGCGACCCCGTACTTCGATCGACAGGGTGGTGCCGGCCTTGGTGAGGGCCCGAGGGAGGTAGGCCAGACCGATTCCGACTCCCACGCTGGGCGAGAGGGTGCCGCTGGTAAGCCGCCCCACCTCCGCGCCGTCCCGCTCCTGGACCGCACAACCGGGCCGGATCGGGGGCCCAGACTCCGTGCAGCGGATGGCCGCCAGCCGTTGCGCCAACCCCTCCACTTTCTGCGCCACCAGGACCTCCCGGCCCACAAAATCGCCTTTTTCCAGGTCCACGAAGGACCCCAATCCCGCCTCCAGGGGGGTGCGCTCGGGGCTCAGATCGGCTCCATTCAGCGGGTAGCACATCTCCAGGCGCAAGGTATCGCGCGCCCCCAGACCGCAGGCCGTGGCCCCGTCCGCGACGGCGGTGCGGAACCAATGCGCCCCTCCCCCCGGAGCGCAGAAGAATTCAAAGCCGTCCTCCCCGGTATAGCCGGTGCGACACACCAGGATTCGCTGGCCCTCCACCTCGAAATCGTCCACCCCGTTGCGCGGGGGAAGGGTCCGCCCGCCCATCATCCGGGAATAGATATCGGTGGCACGCGGCCCCTGCACCGCCATGGCCGCGACCTCCTCGCTGCGGTCCTGCAATTCCACCCGGCCCTCGCGCCGCCCCTTCAGCCAGGCCAAATCCTCCTGGATCTTGGCCGCATTCACCACCAGGAAAAACGAATCCTCGCGCACCCGGTAGAGAATCAGGTCGTCAATAACTCCCCCCTTCTCGTTGAGAAGGAACGTGTATTGACCCTGGCCTGCCTCCAACTTGTCCACATTATTTGTGAGCAACGAGTTCATCCAGCGCGCCGAATCGGCCCCCTCCACGAAAAATTGGCCCATGTGGGAGATATCGAAGGCGCCCACCCGCTCCCGCACTGCCTTGTGCTCCTCGATTATGGACTCGTAGCGGATCGGCATGTCCCAACCCGCAAATCCCACCATTTTCGCCCCCAACTCCAGATGCACCGCGCGCAACGGGGTCTCCTTCAGCTCTCCGCTCACGTGGAGGATGCTGTGAGGAGGGATGGGGCTTGTCAATGAGTGCCTCCGGCCCTTTGTTCAGCCCCGTGGGGCTGTCAAATTCCCTCGAGCCTAAATTTGGATGGCTGGCCTTCCCCGGCCTGATCCGTGGGATTACCATTCTCCACATCGTCATGTTCGTGCTCCTGATCCTGCGCGGGGAGCACGCCTTTCAGACCATCGCGCTCTTCGCCTTCGACTGGGAGCAAATCCTCGCCGGCGAAGTCTGGCGGCTCGGTTCCTTTCTCCTGCTCCCTCCCGTCTTCGCGGGCGGAACCTTCGGGGTGCTCTTCATGTTCATCGCGGTGATGATCGCCTTCATGATCAACGACGCCCTGGAGGGCTCGTGGGGGGTATTCCGAACCTCCCTGTATTGCTACGGCATCATGGTGTGCCAGATTCTCGCGCACACCCTTCTGAGTGTCATGGGCGTCCCGGTAGACGGCTCGCAGGGAGGTCTGATCTTTTACGAATCGGTCTTTCTCGCCTTCGCCTCCACGTTCCCACGCCACGAGTTTCGACTCTTCTTCATCATTCCGGTGCAGGTCTGGGTCCTCGGAGCGGTCCTGGGCGTGATCATCGTCCTCCAGAGCTTCAGCAGCATTTACATCGCGATGTACCTCTACCTCTGTTTCCTCCCTTACATCGTCTGGGGCCTTCCCCGCCTCGTGAGGTGGAGCCGGCAGCGGGGGCAGACCGCCGTCCGCCGGGCCAAATTCAACCAGCACGCCGCTCCGGGCGCCCCGGCCTTTCACACCTGTGAGATCTGTGGTGCCACGGACGGGTCGCACCCCGATCGCGAATTCCGCGTCACGGAAGACGATCGCGAGCTTTGCGACGCTTGCCTCCAACGCGATGCGGTCGACCGTGGGTCGGTCGAAAGCGAAAAGAGCAACTGAGAGAACCGATCGTGAATTGCGATGCCCGATTTCAGCCAACTGCCCGCCGTCGAAAAGCTCACCGTCACCCTCGCGGCAGTGGTGGCGCTGCCTCGTCCCCTCGTGACGGGCTATGTGAAGCGGGCCCTCGAAGAGTGGCGGACCCGGTTGGCGGAGGGAGAAGAGTCCCCGCGCGCCGCGATTGAGGCCGATGTTCGTGGCGGCCTGCAGGCCTTCGCAGCCTCCCGCTTGCAGCCCGTCATCAATGCCACCGGGGTTCTGATCCACACCAACCTCGGCCGTTCCCCGCTGGGCGACCGGGCCGCGGAGTCCCTGCGTACCATCGCTACGGGCTACTCGAATCTCGAGTTGAATCTAATCGACGGCAAGCGGGGCCCCCGCGCTGGATACCTCGAAACCGCCCTGGCAGTTTTGCTCGAGACGGAAGCGGCCACCGCTGTCAACAATTGTGCCGCGGCCCTCGTCCTCAGCCTTCGCACCCTGATTTCGCAGGAGAGAGACGAGGTCATCGTCTCGCGCGGCGAGTTGGTCGAGATCGGGGGGGGATTTCGTATCCCGGAGGTCCTCGAAACCTCGGGCGCCTCGCTGGTGGAGGTCGGCGCCACCAACAAGACCCACTTGAACGACTACGCGAAGGCCCTGACAGAACGCACCGCCCTCATCCTCAAGGTGCATCGCTCCAATTTCTACCTCGGAGGCTTCACCGCCGAACCTCCCGTCCCGGAGCTTTCCGCCCTCGCCCATGAGCACGGACTGCCGCTTGTCGAAGACCTCGGCTCCGGCGCCGTGATGGCCACCGACGAGTTGGCGCCCATCGATCACGAACCCACTCCGCAGGAAGCACTCCGCAACGGAATCGATCTCATCACCTTCTCCGGCGACAAGCTCCTCGGCGGGCCCCAGGCCGGGATCATTGCGGGCCGCGCCGATCTGGTGGCAGCCGTGAAGGCCGAGCCCTTTTACCGCGCCGTGCGCTGCGACAAGCTCATCCTCACCGTCCTGCAGGAATGCATCGACGACTACCTCCGCAGCAAGGGCGAGGAGCCCCCTGACATCCCGGTCCTCAGCTTTCTCGCCACTTCCCTCCACGACCTGCGGGCCCGGGCTGAGGCGATTGTCGTTCAACTTGGCGGCCTTCCCGCCCAGATCGCCATCGTGGAAACCACCTCCCAGACCGGCGGCGGCACCATGCCCAAGTCCGAGATTCCCTCCCTCGCGATTCAGATCACGCCGCAAAAGATGGGCCTGGAGAAACTCGCCCACGGCCTCCGCACCGGCCAACCGGCCGTGATCGGATACGTCCAGGAAGACAGGTTCCTGCTCAACCTGCGGTCTGTCTTTCCGGCGCAGGACATTTTCCTCGTGGAATCCCTTACCTCTGCGCTGCGATGAAACCCGGCGCGATGCCGCCGCTCTTCCTCACCCTGGTGGATGCCGGCGTCCCTGCCGGCATGGTCCAGCTCACGACCCATCCATCGCGGCAGGGACGCCGCGATCCACCGAGCCGCAGCCGGATCCGCCCCCTGGGGGACGCCGGCATCCACCAGCGAACCCCGCTCCCCCGGAACAAACTATTCAGATTCGTCAAAAATCCCTTGAATTCCCTGGTTTCCCGGCCAACCTCCGCGCCCCATGGCTCGCGCTGCAGGAAAAGCCAAAACCCGGAAAGCGGTCGCCAAACGCTTTAAAGTGACCGGCTCCGGAAAGGTGTTGCGGCGGAAACAAGGCAGGCGGCACATTCTCCAGAAGAAAAGCCGCAAGCGGAAGCGTAACCTCCGAAAGGTGGCGCTGGTTTCCAAGGCGGATCTCCGGAACGTGAAGGAGAGCCTCCCCTTCTCTTGAGCGCGAGCCCGTGCCTGCCCGGCACACCCTCGACACAGCCTGCCCGCCCCGTGCGGGATACGATCGGATGAGACTGCGAGAGGAAGAGAAACAACAGTCCGCTCCAGAAAGGAACCAGCATGCCACGTGCCACTAACGGACCCGCCAGCCGCAAACGCCGCAAGCGGGTCCTCCTCAGAGCCAAGGGATTCCGGGGCTTCCGCTCCAAGCTCTACCGCTACGCCAAGGACGCCGTCTTCAAGGCCCAGCAACACGAGTACTACGATCGCAAGAAGCGGAAGGGCCAGTTTCGCCGCCTCTGGATCCAGCGCATCAGTGCTGCGGTCCGTGCCCGCGGTCTGACTTACAGCCGATTTATCGAGGGCCTCAGCGCCGCCGGCGTCGAGGTCGACCGCAAGATCCTGGCCGATCTTGCCGTCCACGACTCCGCAGCGTTTGATGCCATCTTCGAACAGGCCAAGTCGGCCCTCGAGAGCAAGGCGGCCTGAGCGCCGCATCGAACCAGAACCGCTCCAAGGGTCGCCACCGGCGACCCTTTTTTGGCTTGTGCAGCGGCCATACAATTGAACATCAATGAAAACCTCACCCTCCAATTTCCAAATAAACTTCAATCCAAATTCCCAAGTTCAAAATTCGCTTGGCCGCACGCCGTTGAGGATTGAAATTTGGAACAAGAGATTTATTTGGAAATTGGTCAGTGAAGTTTTCGCCGAAGATGCTCGGTGATCAGGCTCACAACTCGATACCGCACATATTCCCGCTCCTCCCAAAATGAAGGAAGCCATCGCACAGATTCAAACCA
>CAUZKZ010000269.1:0-7616 GCA_963580345.1 Verrucomicrobiia bacterium
AAGCAAATCGTAGTTGTGGGGGAGACCTTTCGAGTCCGACCCCTGAAAAACAGGGGTCCGCTCCCTCAAATCTTCCCGAATCGTGAAAGTCGGGCTAACAAGGGGCCGCTTCGGGACCGCAGAAAAGTAGTGGGACGTTACTGACTGGTAGCACATAGGAAGCTCATAGCTGCTGTGAACCGAGAAAACCCTTGAAAAAGAGCATGGTGCTCGGTACTGGATTTGAACCAGTGACTTCATCCGTGTGAAGGATGCACTCTACCACTGAGTTAACCGAGCCTCCGGCTGCAGACTTAGCCGATCCGCTCACGGAGCGCAAGGGCGGGATCTCTTTCATGCTGTCGCGAAGCGGGACCGGAAGTCCTGCGTAGCCAACGCGAAGAATCGGGTAGCATCCACCCCCCCACGGTTCCATGGTGAGGAGTGCACTCTCCCGCCGAACTGGTGCACCCGATTGACTACTCGTCTCCCACTCCCGTCTTCGAAGTCCGCGGCGTCACGAAGGTCTACCGGCAGGGTGAGGTCGAGGTTCACGCCCTTCGCGGCATCGATCTCCAACTCTTCGAAGGTGAGTTCGTCGTCCTCCTCGGCCACTCCGGAAGCGGAAAGTCGACTCTCCTCAACATTATGGGGGGGCTCGACTCGCCCACCGACGGCACTGTGCTCTACCAGGGCCGGGACATCACTCACTTCGAGGAACGCGACCTCACCTACTATCGCCGCGAGAATGTCGGCTTCGTCTTCCAGTTCTACAACCTGATCCCGAGCCTCACCGCCCGCGAAAACGTGGCCCTCGTCACGGAAGTCGCCGACGATCCCATGGATCCCGCCGAAGCCCTCGCCCTGGTCGATCTCGGCCACCGCCTCGACCACTTCCCGGCCCAGCTCTCCGGCGGGGAACAACGCTTCTTACACGCCACTCTTTCCCAATCCGGCCCCGTCCTCGATCGTTGGTGGCGCCGCCTGAGAGACTCGAATCTCAACCGCCTCGTCGACTCCGTCTTGCAGGGGAACCTCGACCTCCGCATTGCGCAGCAACGACTGCGCGAGGCCCGCGCGCTCCGCCAGCAGGCCGGAGCCGCCTTTCTGCCGCAGGCCACCGGCAAACTCTCCTACACCCGCATCGATTTTGGCGACGGGGGCGGACTGACCGGGGGGATCGTGGAGAGCGACACCCTCACCAGCCCCCTCAAGTTCTGGAGCGCCGGGGTGGACGTCTCGTGGGAAGCCGACGTCTTTGGCGGCCGCCGCCGCGAAGCCCGCGCCGCGACCGCCCGCTCCCAGGCCGCGCAGGAAGCCCTTCACGCCGCCCGCCTCGCGACCACTCGTGCCCGGGCCCCCACCCTTCGGGCCGGTATCGAAACCCAACGGCGCCGGGTCCTGGTCCTCCGCGGCACCGCGCGCAGCGGGCCCGTCCCCTCCCCCGGGCGCCTCCCCCGCCAACTCCCCATGCTTCGCACCGGCTTGCCCGCCGACCTCATCACGCGCCGTCCGGACATTCGACGGGCCGAACGCGAACTCGCTGCTGCCACCGAAGACATCGGGGTTGCCACCGCGAATTTCTACCCGCGCTTTTCGCTCCTCGGCACCCCCTCTGCCAGGTCATTGGGCGATCTCTTCCAGGCCGTCAACTTCGACTTCCAAATCGGCCCCAGCGTGAGTTGGTCGATTTTTTCGAGCGGCCGCAACCACGCCATTCTCGAAGCCGCCAACGCCCGCCAAAGGCAGGCCATGGCCAAATACGAGAAGGCCGTGATCAGCGCCCTCCAGGAAGTGGAACGGGAACTTGCCACTCTTCGCGCGGAAACCCGGCACCTCGCCCTCGTGCAACGCGCCCGCCACGCCACCGCCCAATCCGTGAAACGGGTCCGGGAGACCCGCGACGCCGGCGCCCTCGACCCTGTCGATGTCCTGGTCGAAGAAGAACGTCTCCGCGACGCTGAGATCGCCGAGATTCGCGTCAAGAGCCAGCTCATCCTGGTCTGGACCCGCTTCCACAAGGCCCTCGGCGGCGGATGGAAGTGAGGTGGGAAGTATTCGGTGTTCAGTGTTCAGTATACAGACCACGGCTCGAGTTCAGTCTGTACACCGTATGCTGTCCACCGCTCACCGAGAGTCGCTTGCTCCGCAAGCGGCTACTCCTAGAACTCCACCGTCTCTCCCAACTTGCCGACGCTGATCTCCCCCTTGTGGACTTTCTTCAGGGCATCGCGCATGATCTCGGACCGTTTCTGTTCGCCGTGCACCAGCCAGGTCTTGCTTCTCTCGCCCGTCATGGTCCCGAAATAGCCCAACAACTCGGAGTGATCCGCGTGGCCCGAGAAGGAATCCAGGGTCTCCACCTGGGCGTGCACCTTGAATTCCTCCCCGAAAATGCGCACCTCGTCCCAGCCTTCCCGAATCTTCCAGCCCAGGGTTTGCTCCGCGCAATACCCCACGAACAGAACCGTGTTTTTCGGATTGCCAATCCCATTGCGCAAGTGGTGCAGGATGCGGCCCGCTTCGCACATACCCGAGGCCGAAATGATGATGGCCTGCCCCTCCTGCGCATTCAGCTCCTTTGACTTTCTCACCTCCCGAATCAGCGTCAGCCCCTCGAATCCGAATGGATTGCGCTTTTCGTAGAGGAAGCGGTGCACCTCTTCATTGAAGCACTCGGGGTGCAAGCGGAAGATCTCGGTCGCATTGACCGCCAGCGGACTGTCGACATAAACCGGGACGTCGGGAATGCGCTCCTCCTCAAACAATTGGTGCAGCACCCACAAGAGCGCCTGCGTTCTCTCCACTGCGAAGGCCGGAATCAGGATCTTCCCGCCCCGCTTGAGGGCGGGTTCGAGAATCTCCACGATTCGATCGTCGGCCTTGGCGGGCATCTCGTGCTCCCGGCCGCCGTAGGTGCTCTCCATCAAGAGGAAATCCACGTCCTGCGGTGCTACCGGATCGCGCAGAATGTCGTTGTCTCCCCGCCCCACGTCGCCCGAAAACAAAAAGCGCTTGGTCCGGCCGTCGTCCTTGTCCTCGATATCCAGCTGGACCTGGGCGCTCCCCAGGATGTGTCCGGCGTCCAGGAAGGTCAGCGTGACACCATCCGAGATCGGAATGGACCGATCATAGCCCACATTCACGAACTGCTGCATGCACTCGTCGGCATCCTGCACCGAGTAGATCGGCTCCCGCAGCGGTTTGCCTTTTTTCTTCAGCCGCTTGTTCAGCCACTGCACGTCGCTGGCCTGGATCCGGGCGCAGTCCGCCAGCATGATCTGGCACAGGTCCCGGGTTGCGAAGGTCGCGTAAATATTGCCCTCAAATCCCTTGCTGCAAAGATTCGGCAGGTTGCCGCTGTGATCGATGTGCGCATGCGACAACACCATCACGTCGACCGCCGTCGGATCGAAGCGGGGAAAGCAGCAGTTGACCTCGTACTCGTCCTTCCGCCGTCCCTGGTAGAGCCCGCAATCCAGCAAGATCTTCTTTCCGTTCACTTCCAGCAGGTGCTGGGACCCCGTGGTTGTACCGGCCGCGCCGCAGAATTTCAGTTTCATGAGATGGAGTCGCCCCGACCTGGAGGACGGCGCAACCTTAAGAGATCGAAGGTCGAAAAGTCAAAGGTCGAGGTGCAGAAGTCAAAGGTCGGTAGGTGGAGGGCGAAGGCCGCTCCCCAGTCTGTACACGGTAAACTGAATTCTGAATACTGAACACTGAGCCCCCGCTACCTCCTCAACACCTTCCCCGCCACCCGCTTCCCGACCTCCTTGGCGAACTTCTTCTCCATGTTCTTCCCCATCAGCCATTCGATCGCTCCGGGCACCACCTGGCGAAAGGCGAGCGCCTTGCAGGCCAGCGCCACGCTTTCGCTTTCGCGCAGCCGCGGGAAGATCCGCGACTCGTCCACGATGGACGCCATCATCTTGGCAGCCTGGCTCTCGATCTGCACCGACGCGAGGGAGATCCCGCTCCCGAGCCCGAGGGCCCCAATTGCGGCCGCGATCCCCCACACCACTGGCAGCTTGGCGACCACCACCGCGAAAACCAGAACCACCAGGGTGAAGACTGGAAAAGCCCAGCTGAACTTGACCGCCCACTGCCGCCACTTGAGCAATTCGGGGTTCTTGACCGCCACCAGGGCGTGCCCGCAGAGCAGGGCCACTTCGCCCAGCGCGATGACGTTCTTCGCTTCCGCCAGCCGCTTGGTCAGGATCAGCCGCGCCGGTTCCACCTTCACTTCCGCCCGCCGCTTCTCGAGAATCTCCACCTTCTCGGCAAGCCCCGCCCTGGCCAACAACCGTTCCGCCAGTTCCCGCCCCGTGCGCGAGGTCTCCCCATCCCCAGCCACCCGCAGCCCACGATCACAGAAAAACTTTCGCACCACGATCGCAAAGACCGTCGGAATCAAGGAAATCAGGAGAACAAGCCGTGCCACACAGGGACTCTACCGTTTTCCGCGCCCTTGTCACTCCGTCACTCCGTCACTCCACCACTCCACCACTCCACCATGCCGGCAGGGACGCCGGCATCCACCACTCACCTCCACTCATGCTTCGGATACCTCCCCGCCAATTCCTTCTTCATCTGCAGGTATCCGCCCTCCCAGAAGCTCTTCAAGTCCTGCGTCACTTGCCAAGTCCGCTGATTGGGAGCCAGGATCTGTACTTGCACCGGCCGGCCTGAAATCGTGGGCGTCTCCCTCGCGCCGTAAAGTTGCTGCACCTTCAGGGCGATGCCGGGGGCCTTTCCGGCCTCGTACCTCACCTTCGCGCTCGCTCCGTTTTCCAGTTCGATCCACTCCGGAGCATAGCTCTCGAGGGCGGCAGCCTGCGGGGCGGAAAGCCACTGGCGCAGGACGGGCCAGACCTCCCGCTCCTTGATATCGCGATACGACCTCGCCCTGGCACAGACTTGGGCTACCAGGAGGCGCTTCTCCTCATCGCCGATCGCACCGAGTTCCAACTCCGGCATGGCCTCCGCCACGAAAGCGACCCGCGCCACCCAGCTCTCCACCTTGGCATCCCACTTCTTCAACTTCAGTGTTCCGTCCACCACCTTTTCCGCCAGGAGGGCCGCCGCTTCCTCGTCAGTCACCTCTCCGCCCTCCTTCTCCTCGATCACCAGATCGTGAAACATGACCCGCCGGCGTGCCAACACCCGCCGCGCCACCTCATCGTAGGCGGCGCCGGACTCCTCGCGAAAAGCCTGAGGAAACATCGCGCGCAGCCACTCTTCCTCGATCAGCACGGCGTGCTTCAGGTGCACCGCCATCTCGCGCCCCTGCACCTCCGTCATTTCCGCCGCGGCGAGGAGCCTGCCCTCTCGCGCCACGCTGCCTTCATCCAACTTCCCCCGACGGCCTCCTGTCACCCGGCACGCCAGGGTCCCGGCGCTCATCCGCACCGCCACGTGATCCGCGAAGGCCGCCAAGAGGGCCCGCCCCAGCGGCTCGCGAAGTTCCTCCATCGAAACATGGCTGGCCTTGATTGCCGGCCTCTCCGCCAATCCGCACAACTGCTTCCACACCCGGAAGGTCTCGCGGCTCTGCCGGGCGTGAATTCCCAGCGCCCCGCACTGGCCCGCATCGAACCGCACCCTCTCCGCCTCCCGGCACGCGCGCCACTGCGCCTCGAAATCGGAGCGATCCCCCTCCTGCTGAAACCGGGCCCGCTGCGCCCGCGTGATCTGATGAGTAAAGACCCCCTCGCTCTGCAAGACGGCCGCCACGAAACAAGCCTCGCCCACGCACCCTTCGTCCTCCGCCGCCTCCAGGAGACGCGCCGCCCGCGGATGAAGCGGATACCGCGCCATCCTCTCCCCGATGTCCGTCACGACCCCGTCCCGGCCCACCGCTCCGAGCATCTCCAGCAAGCGCTCCGCCCGCCCGAGCGACTCGGCCTCCGGCTCATCCAGCCACCGGAACCCGCGCACCTCCACCACCCCCGCCGCTTTCAGGTAGAGCGCCGCTTCCGCCAGGTCGACCCGCCGCACCTCCGGCCGCTCGAATTCCTCCCGCCGTCCGTGCTCGCGTTCGCTCCACAACCTCACGCAGCGCCCCGGCCCGGTCCGCCCTGCCCGACCAGCTCGCTGCTCCGCCGCCGCGCGCGAAATCTTCCGAATCGTCAGGGTGTCGATCCCGCGCCGCGAATCGTAGCAAGCCACGCGCGCCAACCCTGAATCGATAACCGCCACGATGCCCTCGATCGTGATGGAGGTCTCTGCCACGTTGGTCGCCACGATGATGCGCGGCGAATCTCCGGGCCCCACCGCCTCCCACTGCGCCTGCGGCGAGAGCGCGCTGTAGAGCGGCTTGACCTCCCACCCCCTCGCCCACCCGCTCCGCTCCAGCAATTCTACCGTCTTCCGAATCTCGTAGGCCCCGGGTAAAAAAACCAGGAGGCGCGCCCCTTGGCGGCGCTTTTCACTTGTCCCGGCGGAGCCCCGCGAAGTCGGACTTATCCCGGTGTAGCCCTCCTCTCCCAATACCTCCCGGCACGCCGTCCCCACCTGCTCCCACACCGGCACACTTTCCATCGACCCGTGACGTCCCCGCTTGGGGGGAGGCGCCGGCCGATACCCCACATCCACCGGGTACATCCGCCCGCCCGCCTCCAGCACCTCGCAGGGTTGCAGATACTCCGCCAGGCCCGCTGTCTCCAGCGTGGCCGACATCACCATCAGCCTCAGGTCCGGCCGCGAAGATTCCTGCAGGTCCAACCCCCGCGCCAGGGCGATATCGGACGCCATGCGCCGCTCGTGAAACTCGTCGAAGAGCACCGCGCCCACGCCCTCCAGCATCGGATCGTCACGCATCCAGCGTTGCAACACACCGTCCGTGAGGTAGACGATCCTGGTCCGTTTCGAGTAGCACGTGTCGAACCGCACCGCGTATCCCACTGCCTCCCCGACCCGAACCCCGAGCGAGCGCGCCACGAACTCCGCCAGGAGGCGCGCCGCCATCCGCCGAGGCTGAACCACCAAGATCATCCCCTCCACTGCCCCGGCCTCCAGGAGCATGGCCGGCACTCCCGTCGACTTCCCGGAGCCGGTCGGGGCGCGAAGCAGGACCCGCCTTCCGGATCGCAGGGATTCCAGTAACGGTTCGTAAATCTCGAAAACCGGGAGAGACACTGCGACTCTCTTAGATCCTGGAGCCTAACATCCAATTCATAAATCCCTGTCGCTGGGAGCGCACCAACTCCTGCAATATCAACGAAAATCGGCCCCGGGCGCTCCCCTTTTGCCCTCGCCTGAAAGGCCCCGGGGTGCTCCCGCGTTATTCCTTTGCACCCCAACCGAATCCAAATTAGGTTAACCTCATGACAAACACTTTAGCGTTCATCGGCGGCCTCGGCGGACCGGAGATCGCGGTTATCTTCGTAGTCGTCCTCCTCCTCTTCGGCGCCAAGAAGATTCCCGAGCTCGCTCGCGGACTCGGCAAGAGCATGGGCGAATTCAAGAAAGCGCGTGACGAATTCGAAGATGAGATTCGCATCTCCGAAATGGAAGTAGCCCGCGACGAGGAATCCAAGGAATCCAAGCAAGCCAAGAAAGAGGAAGAACCGAAGGAGGAGACCTCCGAAGTGTCCTGATGCGGCGCTTGAAGACAGCTCTTTCCCCTCTCTTTCGCG
>CAUZKZ010000270.1:0-7615 GCA_963580345.1 Verrucomicrobiia bacterium
AGAAGTTTGCCACGGCCCGCGAAGCGGCAAAAACCCGCGCCACCTGTAAGGGTCCAAGGCGCGTGCGGACCTCCTTGACTCCATTCTGCGCCTCTTGCTGACCGTCTTTAGTAGGTGCTAGGGCATCCGTTCGGCGACGAGGCGATAGAATTCGCTGGCGCCGCCGTCGCGGTCGCTGAGGCTCTCAACGCGCATGGTGGGCCCGGCCGGGATGACGCTGAGGGCGCTCCAGTCAATTCCGTTGTCACTCTGCTCGATCCTGTAGCGGATACCGGGCTGGGCGGTGAATTTCAGCGCGAACTCCGTTCCGTCGTGCGAGAAGGTGGAGAACTGGAGGAAACTTGTGGAGTCGGTGGGATCGGTGTTGCTTCGGTATTCGTAGAGGTTCGTTCGGCGATCGCCGTCGAGATCAAGATTCGCGTCGGCCGCCGAGTCGGGATCGAGCCCGTGCGCGGTTTCCCAGGAGTCTGGCATCTCGTCCCCGTCGCGATCGGCATTGGGGTTGATGAGATTGGATCCTCCCGGCGATTGGAACTGCAAGGGGCCGAGATCGGGACCTCCGTCCGTGAGGCGGCCGCTGGATACTCCTTCTTCTTCCACGCCCCAACTCACTTCGTCGATGATCACGGTGCCGGTGGCTTGGTAGAGCCGGAGAGTTTCGCCCATGGCGTGCAGACTGAAGGGAAGATGACCGGTACCGGATCCTCCGTCGGCGAGGAGAGCGAGAAATCCGCCTGGCGCAATGTAGTTGAGTTCGGGGAATGAAAATTGGGCGAGCCCGGTGCTGGAGAGGTCGTCTGTCAGGCGGAGCAGGTGCAAAGCGACAGGGCGATCTGAACTGTTATAGAGTTCCACAAAATCTTCCAGGTCGAGTGGTGCCTTGGCGAGCCATTCGTTGATGGAGAGGCTATTGACCGCTCCAAGCAAAGCAGCTGAGGTATTGGCCTCACCTGGAGTCGGCGACGAAAGTAATCTCCAACTGCCATCGGGGATGGAGCCAATGGAGAGACCGGGAACCTGTGCGCCGTAGAGCACGCGGTCAATTTCCTGAGCCGCATCATCGAAAAAGTAGATTTCACCGCCGATGCCCGGGAGAGAGCGTCCTGTATTGAGAGCGCCCGGGATCGAAGAGGGCGCGCGGGTAGTGTCGCAGCTGACCACAAGGAATCCGTTCGCTGGAATGGAAAGACCGGGAGGGAAGGTCCAGGGCGTCCCATCACGATTTCCCACGACGAGGGAGTGTCCGCCCAGGGGGAGTGGATCAGTCGTGTTGTTAGATAGTTCGACCCATCCCAGGCCCTGGTCGTGGGAGTCGGCGTGCAGTTCGGAGATGCTCAGACCGGAACTTACGCCCAAGTAGTTAGAGGCACCAGGGCTGGAAGAGTTGCTGAAGTCGCGCACCGTGGTCGCGCCATCTGGCAAACGGCCGCTTGCGAGATTCTCGGCCTGCGCAGTGTGTCTGAGATTCTCGATGAGCACGCCGTTCGATTCGATCAGTTGGAGGGTGCCGCCAGAAGCTGGCAGGCGAAATCCGAGATGCTCGGGGCCGGAACCTTCATCGGCCCAGAAGCGCTTGAATGCGCGCGGGGCAATGAACGAGATGGCTCCGTAGCGATAGGCGGATTCATCGCTGGCGAGATAGAGATTGCGCAGAGCGACAGGATGGCTGGCGTCCTTATTGTGGAGTTCGAGCCAGTCTCCTTCGCCAGAAATGCGGTTAGTGACCCACTCGTTGATGGTGAGTTCGGATTGGGAGGCGAGAGGAACGGAAGTGCCATTTGGGTTTCCAGGGGTGGGGACGGTGAGGCTCCAGTTCTTGCCGTTCCTGCTGATCGAGAAGTCGGCGACCTGCAGTCCGTAGGAGGCGTCGTCGGTTTGAGAGCCTGACGGATTCGTAAGGAAGAGGAACCCGCCTTCAGGGCTTAACTCGAAACCGGAATGCAAGCCGGGGGGAGTGGCGTCGCTGGCAGTCAACCGGGGAACGATGAGGAAGTCGCTACTGTTGTCCCCGTCATTGAGCCCGTGGATGGCGAGCATGTTGGTGCCGGGATTGAGCAGGTGGACGTAGGCGCTCACGTCGAACTGCTCGAACTGGAGGGCCCGGGAGTCGGAATTGTCGGCGCTGGCGGCGGAGGAGGGGCCGGGTTGGCCGGGAGCATTGGCGGAGGTGACCTGCACCCCGTTGAGGTAGGCGATGAAACCGTCGTCATACTTCATCTCGAGGAAGAGACCCCGGGCGGAACTGAGGGCGGGCTGGTCGATGGTGAAGGGAACGCGGACGTAGGCGGAGGTGGTGAGGTCCCGCATCTGTGCCAGCAGGTCCAGTCCGAGGAGGGCGGAGTAGCTGGTTCCTGAGCCGGGGCTCGCTTCATAGCCGATTCCGGTCGTTCCGGCGCTCCAGTTCGCGGCATTGGGCGGAGCGGCCACGTTGGTCCAGTCCGCGACCGAGAGGGTGTTGCCGCCATTCCCGGTGGTGGGGACGAGGGCGGAGGCCGCGGCAGCCGGATTGTCGGCTACGAGGACCGTTTCAGCTGCGAAGAGGGGCGGCACGCCCTTGGGAGTGGTGCACCAGATAAGGAGATGTCCCCCGCGGTCGATGGAGGTTCCTTGTGGGAAACTAAACTTATGGGGGAGGTCGGCATCATCGCTCAGGTTCCAACCACTGAGATCGACGGCGTTCGCACCGGAGTTGTGGAGTTCGACGAAGGGAGGAAACTCATTGCCGTGTGCAACGGCGCTCTCGTTGTGGGCGAGCACCTCGTTGATGATGACGCTGGAGCGGATCTCGGCGGAATCTCCCTCACCCGGCGAGCCATGGACCTGAGGACTCGCGCTCCAAGAGGTGGGGTCGTTGAAGTCGCCGTCGATGTCACGCAGCACCAGGGAGTAGCCGCCGCCGTCCGCAGAGCGGGGCCAGCCAGCGCGATCATTGTAACGGACGGAGATGATGTTGTTCCCAAAGCCGTCGACCAGAGTAAGGCGTTCGCCACCATTGGAGAGGCTGCCGCCGAAGGTGCCGTAGGAGCGAACCCCCGGATACCGTTGAGCGAAGGACTGCTGATCATCATTGGAACTCAGGACAATCCGTTGTTGGGGGCTGAGAGTCGCGCTGCCCGGGAATTGGTAGGTGATGCCCTGGAAACTGAAGTGTCCAAGATCGATCGTGCGGCTGGATGGATTGTGCAGCTCGATGAACTCGTAGGTGCTCCCTCCGGGCGGATTATACATGATCTCGGTGATGCGGAGGTTCGGGAATCGGGGCTCCTGAAGGAATTCGGCCTCGGTGAGCGCACTCCAGTCCGTTCCGGAAAGTGAGCGGGATTTAATCGTGCCCGTGCCGTTGAGCGTGAAGGGCTCGGTGTAGAGGGAGGCTTGAGGGGAGACACTGCCCAGTGGGTTCTGGGCAGTGGCTGCCACACGTGGATCACTTCCGTCAGTGGTGTAGTAAATGCGATCGCCGGT
Source organism: Verrucomicrobiia bacterium (assembly GCA_963580345.1). Lineage (GTDB taxonomy): Bacteria > Verrucomicrobiota > Verrucomicrobiia > Verrucomicrobiales > Akkermansiaceae > Roseibacillus_B. Next base: position 3,463 of record CAUZKZ010000270.1, read on the forward strand.
GGAAGATAGCTCGACCGAATCGGTCGGCGCGAGAGGGCCGCCGAAGGGCCGCATTTCCGGTGCTTCGTCAGACCTGTAGAGTCCGGCGCTTCGCATGTGACCGATGATCTCAGCGCGTCGATTGGGAATCCAGTTCCTGAGAACGGAGTCGCTCATGTTGGGAATAACGCCTTGCATTTCCCGTCGGATGAGCCGGAAATTCAGGTTGTGTGTCCGGTCTACCAAGGCGCCGCCGTTGAACAGGTGCTTGTGTGCGCGGTCCGCCCAGCGCAAGCGGAACTCCGGGCTACGAACCAGGGCCTGATATATTTGCGCGATCTCAGAACCGCCCCCGAGTTCACTGGTGAGGGTGTTGCCCGTGTGGGCGAGAGCGTGTTCGGCATCCCAGACGTAGAACCGAAACCCCGTGCGCGAGCCACGCTCGCGAGCTGCCCGCCAGTTGTTGTGCGGCCAGTCCCTGGTGCCACAATAGACATTGACCAAGAGGTAGTCGATGAAGTTGTCCATATCGAGCAGCCGGGCGGATCTGCGATAGTTGCTGAGATTGCTCTGGTCGCGTCTGACGAGTGCCATCATGCGCTGCCATTCCCTGGCATCGCCTTCCCGGATTTCTCCGAATTGCGCGATGACATCCCAGTCGTTATCTCCGCCGTGCCAGGAGCGCATGAAGTCGTCATCGATGCGTTCCGTGGCGTTGTAGTAGCCTTTGTATTCGCCGTTAATGAAGAGGTTCACGAAATTCCCTCGCGCTCCGACATTGCCGGTCGCGATTTGCATGCGGCGGACCATCTCGTCCAGGACAAAGGGATTGGAGTGATCGTTCATCCCGGCGCGAAGAGTGAAGCGGTCGAAGACCTTCACTTCGGATCCCTCGAAGAAAGGGAAGTGGAGCATGGTGGCCCCGTAGTCGCCACGGAAGTAGATGCGGAACGAGTACTTGGAGGCCGGTGGTTCACTGTTGGGATTATAGCGGGCACGGATGTGGTCGCCGCCCTGCACGCGAATCCCGCAGTTCTCCTGAAAGCCACTCTGGTCCTGGCGGATCAGCTCGACGGAAGCAGGACGTTCCCAGGCGATGCCACGCTGAGCGGCATTGCCGGGGGTCTGAATGCCGGTGGCCCCCCAGAGGTTGGAGTCATCGGTGCTGACGGAGACGATGGGGAGGGATCGAATCGCACTGGATTCATCGTAGAAGTAGCTGTGGGTGATGATCTCCGAGGGGAGGTAGTTCGTGCGGAAGGCGGCGGCGCGGATGAAACGGCTGGATTCGACGGGGATGGGAGCTGAATAGATCGTTCCGTTTCTGGCGGTTGGCTCACTCCCGTCAGCGGTATAGCGAATAACGGCTTGGGGATCGGGTGACGTGAGACGCAGGTTGAAGGGTTGAGTATAAAATCCCCGGGGACTGCTGAAATGGGGTGAATCGAGGAGGCCGCGGATCAGGGGCTCACGGCCGTTGGAAACTCGCGGAGTGGGGCTGGCGAAATAGCGCCATATTTCACCGTTGTTTTCGCGACCATAGGAATGGTCGTTGCGCTGGACCGGATAGGACGGAGCGATCTCGTCGGCGGCTTCTCGGGGAAGCTCGGGAGGGAAGAGACCGAGGTACTCGCCGGAGGCCGCCAGCTTGAAGTTGGTGTGAATCTCGGCCACGCCCGCTGGAGAGCGATCTTTGCCCGAAGCAATGACAAGGAGCCTGGCACCAGGTTGCAGAATCCTGTCCGGGAGAACAAATTTCCCGGGCTCATCAATATCGTCGCTGAGGGACCAGCCAAGCAGGTTGACGGCAGAATTGTCCTTGTTAAGCAGTTCGATCCAGTCGGAGTAATCCTGGTCTTCATCGGTCAGACCGGAGCGGTTCGAGGCCGCCAACTCGTTGATGACGACATTCGGAATGCGTGCGTTGGCAACCAGGATGTAGGACCAGTCTTCGCCGATCAGCGGATTGGACGCGAGGTCTGCAATGGCGTGGCCGGCAGCCCACGAGAGGGTGACTGGGCCATCGCTGATGGAACCGAAGGTGAAAAGATAGGGGCCGGCGCCCTCTCCCGTGAGAGAGGTGGCAGGAGCGCCATTGGCGGTAAGGTCTTCGGCCTCGAGGCCGGTGATGAGTTCGGAGAAGGTGACCGAGAGTTCTGACAGGCCGCGCAGTCTGCCATCTGCGACAGGAGATCGATTGATAACGGTGGGCGCCTCCTGATCGGCAACGATGTAGTGGCGGACTTCTCCCGCGACGGTAGAATCGAAGGCATTGGCGGGTAATTCTGTGTCCGTGATATCGTGATTGGGTGCCCACGTCACGGTCACTAGTCCAAGCGGAACAGAGGCGAAGCTGAAGGTATACTCGTCGCCGGCTCCGGAAACCGTGCTGGCCACTACCCCGTTCATGATGAGATCGGACGCGTCCACTCCCCTGACAGCTTCCGAGAAGGTGATCGTGATCGCAGAAAGCTCGCTCACCGTGCCGGGAGCTGGTGTGACGTTGGTCACCGTCGGAATAGCTGCCAACCCCACAGAGGAACTGAGGTTGAGCATGAGGGCGAGAACTCGCTTCATGGAAATTGATTGCTCTTGCTAGGAAATTGGTTTTTCATCCCTGTTTTTCTGGCCTTTCCTGATCCATTGCTAGGAAATAATGCTAGGAGATTCCTTTTTAGGGCCGGGGTTCCTGGAGGCTCAGGAGCCGGGGAATTGCTAGACATTACAGCCCCCGGAGAGTGCTATATATCGGCCGAGAAAGGTTGAGATTCTCTGAATATGGAGCATTGCGACGTTAAGGCTCAGCAGGGTTCGATCCCGATAGCGAGACTCAAGAAGATGGCCACGAAGGGTGGTCAACCGGATTCTTTGTACCCCCCCTCAGTCCAAACCAACGACACCCCGAACTCGCTGAGTGATGAATATGGCAATCTGGAGATGACGAGGATTCTGGTTCGCCCGAGATTTCGCTAGAGAAATTCCCAATCCTCGTCTACTCTGAACCGTTCGGTTCCGTTTTCTGCTCTGCGGTGGGCGGTGCATCCTGCCCGCACGATCGATCCCCGGCATAAATTGGATTTCGAATCCTTCCATCGCTTGGAAAGAACCTCATTAACAAACATCAACCCACAAAATCATGGGCGACAAATCACCGAAATCGAAACAGAAGGACAAGAATCAGAAACAAAGCAAAGCCGCCGCCACCGAAAAGGAAAAGCGGCGCGGGATGGACAGCAAGCACAAGGCCAATTTTGACGCTTCGATGAAGAAGCAGAAATAGTCGCGAACACGTTGGGCGGCGCGAACGCCAATGCTGTTGAAGATCCGCTCTTTTCGGAAGCGGATGTGCTTGATGAGGTAATCGAGGCAACGGGCGTTCACCCGGTATTCCCCAGGTCGTCAGGAAGCGCTTGAAGCTCCTCGCGACTACGGACAGCGATGTGCCCGCTTAGCCTGTCCCGGAGACACCCCCTGAGAGCCTCAATTGGCACCGTGGAGAGGCTTGCAGGGCTGCCGAGGGGTCATGAAGGTGCGATAGAGGCGGGCTAGACCCGCAGAATGTTGCAGGTCTTGGTCACCTGGTCGAACCACACTTCCACCTCGCCGCGACGCAGGAGCTCCGTCACCTGGTCGATCTTCCGCCTTGCATCCGTCATCTCGGTCCCGTCGCGCGTCACGAACTCTTCGATCACCGCCGCCAAGGTCGCGGGTGGCAGCTGCTCGAAGGGAATGCGGATTCCAGATTCAGCATCGGGTTCCATTGCGTGGCTACCCTACCGACTGCCTCGGTATCCTCACGCGGAATCCGCCCTCAAGAGAGTTCATAGCCTGTGCCTTGGCCACGATCTTCGCCTTCACCTACTTACGGCGCGTTGGAGCCTACGAGTCGGCCCTTTACCTGCTCTCGGCCCGCCGAATTCCTGAGCCCTTGCTCCCTGTTTGTCGAACCGTGAGCCCGGCATCCGGAGCCCAGCGCTCAGCACACCCTGCAGGAGAGAGGATTCCGGAATCAGGGCTCAGGGCCCGCCCGCCACGCACCGCCAGACTCCCGGCAATGAGGGCTCAGGTCGGTATTTCAACCCCTTCCGCCCCCCCATCTTACGCCAGGATACCTTGAACAACCTCCCCGTGGACGTCGGTCAAGCGGAAGTCACGCCCGGCAAGAGCATCAGGA
>CAUZKZ010000271.1:0-7606 GCA_963580345.1 Verrucomicrobiia bacterium
ATCTGGAAGCGCTTGAAGGCGTCGATCATCCACTGTGGCGATCCCCACCACAGGCAGTCGGTGCCCCAGATGACATGATCCGCCCCGTAGATCTCCACGTTCCGGCCGATGAGGTGCTGGCACATGAGAGGGTGCAGAATTGCCAGGGTCCCAAAGGAAGTCCCGATCTCGCAGTAAACGTTGTTCATGTCCGGATTGCGCTCCTTGATCTTCATCAGCTCGGCGTGCCACTCGAAATCGCCGGTCTTGGGATCGAAGTTCTTGGGATCCTTGAACCCGGGATCCCACGTCCCGTGCTTCATGGCAGAGTGGTACACGATGAAACTGAGATCGGGGTGATCCTTGGCGGCCTTCTCGATATCGCCCGGATGCGCGAAGTGGCCGAGCGTGCGAGACTGCGAGGCGAACCCCTTGTGGCAGCTGAAGACCTTCAGCCCGAGTTTCTTGGACTTCTCGTAGAACGGGTAGGCCATCTCCTCGTCGTCCATTCGGAACCCGTCGCCGGAGCGGCCGGGATCGGTGTGGCAATACCACTTCCAGGAATCGATCCCGTATGTCTTCACTTCCCGCTCCACCTGCTCCCAGAGCGCCGGCCAGTCCGGCTCGTTCTTCTTGCGGTTCCAGTAGTGGTTCGGGGCACAGTTGCCCTGGCACAAGACGCGCTGGCAGCCCGCCACCTCATTGAGCTGTTTCTTGCTTTGCGACATCAGCCAGCTGGGGAGGATCCCTCCCCTTCGGTCGCGGCCTTCCAGGATCTTGCCGGCCTTGTCCTTGTCGATCTCGCGGCCCGGCACCCCCGAGATCACCGCCAGGGTCGTCTCACTGTCGAAGAAGATCTCCTTCACGAAGTTCTTGAACCCGTAGTCCTCCTTCTTGTTCGACAGTTTCACGCCAATGTTGTCCAGGAACTCCGCTCCACGACTCCCGATCGAGAACCCATCCGTGAAGTGAGTCTGGACGTCGAACACGAAGTACTCGTCTTTCGGCCACTTCTCGGCACCGGCCTCCCCGTCCTCGGTCTCGGCCGCCTCCACCTCCCAATACGGTCCGTAGACCATGTTGGCCGCCATGAAGGCCGTCGCCATCCCCATCGAGCTCCGCATGAATTCCCGGCGCTCCATCCCGAGCTTCTTGGCCTTCTGCGCCGAGAGTTCCCCAATCTTGTGCTCCCACTCCGCCTGCTGTTCGGTCTGCGGACGGGGCAGAAACTCTTCGTTCGAGACGACCTGCGTCGGAATCGGGGAATCCACCCCCTTGTCTTGGTCACGTTTCCACTTGGGTACCCACATCGGTTTCCGGATTGAGATTGAATCGAGATATCAACTATTCCTATTACGATCCTACCGCTACAATCCTACCGCTCGTAAAAATTACAATGCGCGAATTGCCGGCAGGATCCGCACGGGACGGCTCACAACGCCGCTCGTTTCGCTCCTGGGCCCTAGCGGAAAAATCCCTCGTGCAAGCCCCCGTCCACGCTCACGATCTGCCCGGTGGTCCGGCCCAGCCGCTCGCTGGCCAGCAGGTAGGCCGCTTCCGCGCAGTCTTCGGGCGTGATGGGCACCTTGGTGAGGCTGCGATCGGCATAGAACTGCGCCAGCCGATTGCGCAACGTCTCGGTATCTTCCTCCTCGCCGAACTCGATTTCATACTTCGCCAGCGAGGAGATCACCCGATCCCGCGGAAACATCGAGCTTCCCTTCACCACCGTGGCGGGAGCCAGTCCGTTCACCCGCACGAGGGGCGCCAGTTCGATCGCCAACTCCCGGACCAGGTGATTCGCGGCAGCCTTGGAGGTGTCGTAGGCCATGCTGCCCCGTTTCGAGACCACCGAGTTCACCGAGGTGGTCAGCACCAGCGAGCCCGGCAATCCCTGCTGTTTCCAAATGCGGTCGGCCTCGTCGGCCACGATATAGAGACCGGTCACGTTGATCTCGAAGGTGAGTCCCCACTTCTGGTCGGAGATGCGGCCCTTGGTATCCGGTGGAACGAAGACCCCGGCCGTGACGATCACGGTGTCGAGGCCGCCGTAGGCCATCACCACATCCTCAAAGAGCGTCTCCACGCTGCTCCGATCCGTGATGTCGACCTGCAAGCCGAGCGCGCGCCCGCAGGTTGAAAGTGCCGTGCCGGCCACCCCGATGCCGGGTCCGTACAGCGCGATAAGTTCTTCCGCGGTTTCCTCTGCCGCCTCCTGCAAAAGGTCCGCACACACCACGTGCGCCCCCTCTTCCGCCATGCGATGGGCCACCGCCTTGCCGATTCCGCTGCCGGCCCCCGCCACCACCACCACGCTCCGCTCGAACTCCTTTTCCGGCGGCATGCGGCGCAGCTTGGCTTCTTCCAGCGACCAATACTCGATGTCGAAGGCCTCCTGTTGCGGCAGGGCCTGGTACTTGCTGACAGCCTCCGCCCCCCGCATCACTTCCACCGCGCAGTTGTAGAACTCGGCCGTCACCCGGCTCTCGCTCTTGTTTTTTCCAAACGTGATCATGCCGACTCCCGGGATCAGGAAGACGGTCGGGTTCGGATCGCGCATGGCTGGGCTGTCCGGGCGTTCGCAGGCGTCGTAGTAGGCGGCGTAGTCCTGCCGGTACTGTTCCAAACCGGTCGCCAGGAGCTCCTTCAACTCCTCCACGTTCTCGTCCTGCGGATGCCAGTCCACGTAAAGTGGCTTGATCTTGGTCCGCAAAAAGTGATCGGGACAACTGGTTCCCATCTCGGCCAGGTGGGCCGCGTCGTGGCTGTTGACGAAGCGCTGCATCGTATCGTCGGTGTGCTTGGTGGCGATGAGCTTCTGGTCCTTGCTCACCTGCCCGCGGAGCCACGGGAGCACTTCCATCAGCACTGCACGCCGTTCGCCTTCGTCCAGTGGAAAGCATTTCTGACCTCCGAATGTCTCTTTGCCCTTGTCGTGCGCCGCGATGTACTCGCCGGCCATCTCGATCAATTCCAGCGTGAGTTCGTAGCAGGCCTTGTCGTCGTCCGCCCAATTGATCAGTCCATGCTGCCCCAGAATGACGCCCCTGCACTCCGGGTTGGTTTCGCACAGGCGCTGCAGGTCGAGCCCCAGATCGAACCCCGGACGCTTCCACGGCACCCACGCCACGCGGTCTCCGTAAATCTCCCTGGTGACCCTCTCCTGGTCCTTGCACGCCGCAACCGCGATGCAGGCATTCGGATGAGTGTGATCGACATTCCCGTGTGGAACGAAGGCGTGCAGCGGCGTGTCGATCGAGGATGCCCGCGGATTGAGCCGGAAGGTGCAGTGTTTGTACATTGACACCATCTTGTCTTCGATGGGGGTCTTGGCGCCCTTTTCGGGAGCTTGATCGTAGAGGCGCTGAAGGCTCACGACATGATTCTGATACAGCGAGGCTAAGCCGTCCCGCTCCACCGTGCGCAGGTCGCCGCCGCTCCCCTTCACCCACAGGATTTCGACCTCCTCACGCGTGATCGGATCCTGCTCGTCGACCTTCGAAGAGGTGTTCCCGCCCCCCGTGTTGGTGATCCTCTGGTCGCTGCCCAGGAGATTGGAGCGATAGACGAGACGCTCCACGGGATCGAGGGAGGCCGCGTGCTCGTCATCCCAGCGGTAGTTTACGTGCTTGAAATCTTCCTTTTTCATCTCGGCCTCAGCCTGTTAATCATCCCGCGCACGGGAGCGCAATGCCGATCACCCGGCTGGGCCGCTCCGCGAGCCGAAATCATGAAAGAACAGGTTTACCTCGCGGTCGATCTCGGCGCCGGCAGCGGCCGGGTGCTCGCCGCCAAGACCGACCTCCAGACCCTCGAACTGGAGGATCTTCACCGCTTCGACAACCCGGGCACCGACCTCCCCGGCGGGCTGGTCTGGAACGTCCTGAGTCTCTACCGCGAGATTTTGCACGGCCTCAAACTCGGCGTACAGAAGTACGGGGACACCATCGCGGCCCTCGGCATCGATACCTGGGGCGTCGATTTCGCCCTGCTCGACGCGCAAGGGCGCCTGCTCGGGCTGCCCCACCAGTATCGCGACTCCCGCACCGACGGGATGGGCGAGGAGTGCGAGCGGCGCTTCGGCAACGCCAGGATCTACGCCTCCACCGGCATCATGCCCTTTTTCCTCAATACCTCCCACCAGCTCCTCGGCGAAGCGGTGCGGGACGGGGCCGCCCTCCTCCACGCCTCCCACCTCGTCATGATTCCCGACCTCTTCGCTTTCTGGCTGACGGGCCGTATCGCGGTGGAACGCACCAACGCCTCGACGACTCAACTCTTCTCTCCGAAGACCAATGACTGGGCCTGGGACGTGATCGAGGGACTCGGATTGCCCAAACGCATCTTTGGCGAAGTCATCCCCCCCGGCAGCGCGTTGGGGAGGTTGCGTCCCGTTGTGGCGGAAGAGATTGGAGGTGATTTTCCCGTCATCGCTACCGCCACCCACGACACCGCTGCGGCCGTGGCGGGCATTCCGGGCGAGGGCAACTACGCCTTCCTCTCCTCCGGCACCTGGTCCATCCTCGGAACCGAGCTTCCCGAGCCGGTTCTCACCGACGAGGCCTTTACGGTTGGCTGGGCCAACGAACTCGGCGTGGAGAACACCACCCGCTTTCTGCGCAACATCTCCGGCGGCTGGCTCTTTCAGGAGTGCCAGCGCCACTGGGCCGGACAGGGAGATAACCTCTCCTACGGATCCCTTGCCGATCTTGCCAGGGAAGCCGAGCCCTTCACCGCCTTCGTCGACCCCGACCACGACGACCTCAAGGCGCCGGGCAGGATGCCGGAACGCATCCAGGCCCTCTGCCGGGAGACCGGGCAACCCGTCCCCGACTCGAAGGGCGCGATCCTCCGCGTCGCCACCGAGAGCGTCGCCCTCAAGCACCGCGTCCGCTTCGACCAGGTCCAGCAACTCTCCGGCCGCACCCTCGACCGCATCCACATGGGCGGCGGAGGAATTCTAAACGAACCCCTCACCCAGGCCATCGCCAACTCCTGCAACGTCCCGGTCCATGCCGGTCCGGTCGAGGCGACGGCCTGCGGAAATCTCATCACCCAGATGGTCGCGACGGGCGACCTGCCGGACATCGCCGCCGGCCGGAAGCTCATTCGCCGGTCCCTGCCTCTCAAGGTCCACGATCCCGTCGACCCCGAGGCCTGGCAGGCTGCTCTCGAGAGGTTCGAGGCGATTCTCCAATCCTAAAACCGCCCAAGTATACCGTGTCCAGTAAACAGTATACAGACGGGTCCACATCCCGATCTGTAGACTAAATACTAAACACTGAACACTGAATACTGAAACATGTCCGCCCACCCCCCAGCCAATCGCCCCGCCGGCAAGCACGTTCTCCTCATGGGGACCTGCCTCTGCGACGCTTTCTTTGACGAGGCGGCGGTCGCGACCGTTGAGGTCCTCGAGCACCTCGGGGTGAAAGTTGACTTCCCGGAAAACCAGACCTGCTGCAGCCAGCCGGCCTTCAATTCCGGCGACTGGAAGTCCGCTCGCAAGGTGGCCCGCCACACCGCGGAGGTTTTCGCGGGCGATTTGCCCGTCATCGTGCCCAGCGGATCCTGCGCCGCCATGAATTTCCACGGCAACCGCCTGCAGTTCGAAGAGCATCCCGACGCGCGCATCGATTCTCTCGCCAATCGCACCTGGGAACTTATGGACTTCATCGTGAACGGGCTTGGTGTCACGGAATGGGAAGGCCGCCTCACGAAGCTCACCCGCATCGCCTTCCATCACTCCTGCCACAGCCGCGGGACCCGGACCGGCGAGGCCGCCACGCTGCTCCTGCAGTCCATCGAGAATATCGAGTTACTTCCCTTCGGCCAGGCCGAACAGTGCTGCGGGTTCGGCGGAACGTTTTCCGTCACCTTCCCTCACATCTCCGGCCAGATGGGCACCCTCAAGCTCGATCACATCCTCGAGCGAAATCCCGACCTCCTCTGCTCCGCCGATCTCTCCTGCCTCATGCACCTCGGCGGCCTCTCCGTCATGCAGGGCCGCCAGATGCCCTACAAACACGCCGTGCAAATCCTGCGCGAAGCGATTTCGTAACAGCCCGCTTCCGCGGACCGAACTACCCGGCCATATTTGGGCGGCCCGGGCCGGCGCGGCCACTCCCGGACCGAGAAATCCGCCGGCTACCAAAACCTCCACTCCAGGTGCCCAAGAACCGACTTCCGGTTCCCGAATCCGCCCGCGACCGTCAGAAACAACGAATCCGTTACCGAGTAGCGCACCCCCAGTTGACCAGCATGTCCGTCAGCACATTCCCTTGCGCCCCGCTGCCGAGGCAACAGAGCAGTGCGATTCCCCCCAGGCGCGTCAGTGTCATCGATGCGAGTCATCAAATTAGGGACCGGGGGGCCAGCCCGAATCGTGACCTATTCCGGCCGGAGCCCGCCGCCTTTCCCGCCGCACGGAGAAGTTGCGGGCCAGTCCGGTTCTGCTTAACTCCTCACGTGCCGCAGCCCATCGACACCCATGCCCGGGAACTTCGCCCCGAAAAGCTCGCCTCCGTCCTGACAGGCACTGCAGCCTCCACCGAAAAGCGTTACTCGGTCCTGCACCGCGACTTCGAAAACCCCGATGCCCTCCGCCGCCTGGCGGCCGCCATCAAGGACCACGCCCTCCACAATCTTGGCGAATACCTCGAGAAGGCCGAAGCCGCCCTCACCTCCCGGGGCGTCCACGTCCACTGGGCCACCGACGGACAGGAAGCGAAGGAGACCATCCTCGCCCTCCTGCGGAAGCACGGCGTCCAGCGCCTCACCAAGTCGAAATCGATGGTGGCCGAGGAGATCCACCTCAATCCTTTTCTCATCGAGAACGGTATCGAGTGCCTGGAATCCGATCTCGGCGAGTTCATCGTACAGCTCGACCACGATGAGCCCTCCCATATCGTCCGGCCCATCATTCACAAGAATCGGCGCGAGATCGCGAATACCTTTCAGAGGGAGAAGATCGCGCCCGATTACAACGATGATCCCGAAACGATCACCCGCCGGGCTCGCGTCTACCTCCGGGAGCGCTACTATCTCGCCCAGGCCGGAATCACCGGGGCCAACTTCGTCTCCGCCGAGTCCGGCCGCCTCGTTCTCGTCACCAACGAGGGAAACGCCCGCTTCGGCATGGCCCCCGTCCCCCTGCACATCGCTCTCGTCGGGATCGAAAAGATCGTCGCGCGGGATCGCGACCTCGCCGTCCTGTTGAACCTTCTGGGGCGCTCCGCCACCGGCCAGCAACTCACGGTCTACACCCAGTTCATCAACGGACCACGCTCCCCCAACCAGCCCAGCGGCCCGGAACACATGCACGTCGTCTTTCTCGACAACGGGCGCACCGATGTTCTTGCCTCGAACTGCAGCGACATCCTGCGCTGCATCCGGTGTTCGGCCTGCCAGAACGTGTGCCCGGTCTACCGCCAGGCCAGTGGACACGCCTATCGCTCCCCATACGGCGGGCCGGTCGGGGCAGTCCTCTCCCCCCTTCTGTTCAAAGGACACTTCCCGGATCTCGCCGACCTGCCGAAGGCTTCTTCGCTGTGCGGTGCCTGCCAGGAAGTTTGCCCGGTCGACATACCCATTCCGGACCTTCTCCTCCGCCTTCGCGACAAGGCCA
>CAUZKZ010000272.1:0-7560 GCA_963580345.1 Verrucomicrobiia bacterium
ATCTATGGCGCCTTCGGGGTGGTTCTGAGCGTGCTGGCACTCAACTTTTCCAGGAACAGCGGGGAGGGAATCGCGCCGATTCACGGCATCCTCTCCGGGCTGATCGCCGCCGCCATGGCGGTCTTGCTTTTCGAGCTCCGTCACGCCGAGGTGGCGCGCCGCAACGGGCATGTCCTGCTGGTCTTCAGCGGGCTGGCCACGCACCTCCTGCTGGTGCGGTTTGTGACGGTCCTGGTGGATGCCAATCCGGCCCTGGGAGAGTCCTTCAAGCTCCTTCTGATTCCGTATGCCTTCGCCCCGATGATCCACGCCGTGCTGCTGGGCACCAACCTGGGCCTCTATTCGGTCGCGTGCACGAGCATGTTCGGGGCCTTCCTGGTGCCGCAGAAAGCGCTGCTGCCCTACCTCGTGATGAGCGTGCTGTGCGGCCTGGTGGCGGTTCTCATCACGCGGCAGGTCCGCAAGCGCGGCCGGCTGTTGCGGGCCGGGTTCTATGTCGGCGGGATGGCGGTGCTGCTGGCGTGCACCTTCGATGTCATTTCGATCCGGGCTCTCCTCCATGGAGGCGTGGTGGAGTGGCAGGGGTTTGGAATCGAGATCGGCGCCATTTTCGGGATCGGCCTGATCACCGGAATGATCGTGAGCGGACTGCTGCCGATCCTGGAAGGAGCCTTTACCCTGACCACCGACATCAGCTGGCTGGAACTGAGCGATCTCAATCACAAGCTCCTGCGCCGCATGCAACTCGAGGCTCCGGGCACCTTCCACCACAGCATGGTGGTGGCCTCCCTGTCCGAAGCGGCGGCGGAGTCGATCGGCGCCAACCCGATGGTGTGCCGGGTCTGTGCCTACTTCCACGACATCGGGAAGCTCAACAAGCCGGAGTACTTCATCGAGAACCAGGGAGAGAGCAATCCGCACGACGCCCTGACCCCGACCATGAGCGCGCTGGTGATCATCGCGCATGTGAAGGATGGAGTCGACATGGCGATCAAGAACAAGCTCAATCCCCGCATCATCGACGTGATCCGGGAGCACCACGGAGATTCGATGGTCTACTACTTTTACCGCAAGGCCCAGGAGCAGCGGAAGCAGCAGGAAGAAAAGGTGGAGGAAGGCCTGGAGAATCCGGAAGATCTTCCGGAGGTAGACGAAAAGAACTTCCGCTATCCCGGACCACGGCCCCGGACGCGCGAGAGCGGAGTCATCTCCCTGGCGGATGCGATCGAGAGTGCGTCGCGCACCCTGCAGAAGCCGACCCCCCAGAAGATCCGGGCCCTGGTGGACGACATCGTCTTCAACCGCATCAAGGACGGGCAACTCGATGACTGCGGTCTCACCGTGAGTGAACTGAGACGGGCCCGCGACAGCTTTTCGAAGACGCTGCGCAGCATGATGCACAGCCGCATCGACTACCCGAAGAAGGCGGCCGAGAAGGAAAGCGGCCGGGAAGCGGCCGCGGCGGAACAACCAGTCGCGGCGAAGGCCCAGGGAGCCGCGACCCCCGCGGGCGGAAGCAAGGCCAAGAACGTCGTGCCGGTGGAGGAACTCGAGAAGCACCGGCGCAAGGCTGCAGGGGAATCCTGAGCGTGGAAGATGGCGCGGCAGCGGGTGGCGTGGCGGTGCGCAATGCGCAGGACCGGCGGGCCATACCAAAGGATTTGCCGGGGCGATTGAGCTCGGTCGGAACGGCGGCGCTGGAATTGATCGCGGGACGCTACCACGAACGAGGTAAGCCTCCCGGATCAGTATCGGTTGTCCTGATCGACGACGCGGAAATCGGGCGCGTGCACGGCGAATTCATGAACGATCCCGCCCCAACCGATGTCATTACCTTTCCGTACGGGGACCATGGAGAGATCCTGATCAGCGTCGAAACGGCGGAGCGCCAGGCCTTGGAATACGGGACGTCCTTTGAACGTGAACTGACCCTCTATCTCGTGCACGGGCTCCTTCACCTCTGCGGGTACGAAGATACCACAAATGCGGGATGCCAGGTCATGGAGGAAGCGCAGGAAGAGATTGTCGGGAAGGTGTTGGAAGGGGACTGAGGAGCCTCAGACCACCAAAAAAATCGGGGATTGCCAAGGTGGAAGCCCTTGACCATCTTGCCAGTCTACTCGTTAGTCCCGGAGGGAAAACGAGGATCTTTCAATTTTTTCCTGTCACGTGTATTCGAATCAAGACTATCTCAGCGAGTTGTTGGTGGCGGGGGGCATCGTCACTCCGGAGGAGATCGAAAAGGCGCGCGAAGGACTCGGCGCCAACCAAGGCGTAGTGGACCGGCTGGTGTCGAGCGGGGACGTCACCGAAGAGCAAGTGGCGCAGACCATCGCGACGAGCGCCGGGACCGATTTTGCGGACATCGACCACATGCCCATCATGCCGGACGTCTTCGAGACGGTGCCGGGCGATGTGGCGCAGCGGTTCCGGGCCGTTCCGCTCGAGGATGACGGAACCTACATGACGGTGGCGGTCGCCGACGCGCTCGATTTCGAGATTCTCGACACTCTCCCGCACGTGGTAGGGCGCGAAGTGAACTTTGTCTCCGCCACGCCGAGCGCGATTGCGAAGGCGCTGAGGGAGAACTACGGGGTGGAGGAGGCCCTCAAGGATAGCGGAGAGGCCTTCACCGTGATTGGGAGCGAGGGCGAGGAGGAAGTCGACGCAAACGACGCGCCCATCATCAAGATGGTGTCCAACATGTTGCTGGACGCATTCAAGATGCGGGCCTCCGACATTCACATCGAGCCGCTCGAGACCTCGCTGCGCATCCGGTTCCGGGTGGATGGACGGCTGGTGGAGGTAGACAACCATCCGAAGCGCCTCCTGCCCGCCATCGTGGCACGTGTGAAGGTGATGAGCGGGACGATGAGCATCGCGGAAAAGCGCATGCCGCAGGACGGACGGATTCAAATGAGAATCGGCGGCAAGGAAGTCGATCTGCGGGTCTCCACCGTCCCGAGCAATCACGGCGAGAGCGTCGTGATGCGGATCCTCGACAAGTCATCGCTTCTTCTGGGATTGCCGGAACTGGGCTTCTTTACGGACGACGAACTCGTGATGCAGGAGCTGATGGGACTGCCGGACGGCATCATCCTGGTGACCGGCCCGACGGGTTCGGGGAAAACCACCACGCTCTACGCCTGCCTGAACTACATCAACAAGCCGGACCGCAAGATCATTACGGTGGAGGATCCGATCGAGTACCAACTGTCCGGGATCAACCAGGTGATGGTGAAGGCCGACATCGGGATGACCTTCGCGGCGGCGCTGCGGGCCATGCTGCGGCAGGCCCCGAACATCATCATGGTGGGGGAGATCCGGGACGTGGAGACCGCCAACATCGCGATCAATGCTTCCCTCACGGGACACCTCGTCTTTTCGACTCTCCACACCAACGATGCACCCAGCGCGGTGGCCCGCCTGGCGGACATTGGGGTGCAGCGCTTCCTGATCGCCTCCGCGGTGCGGGCCATCATGGCGCAGCGACTGGTGCGGGCCCTTTGCAAGGAATGCAAGGGTTCGGCGGAACTCACCGAGTCCGAACTGCGCATGTTGCGCATCGACAAGGCCCAGATGGTGGAGAGCGACATCATGGGCCCCACGGGCTGCGAGCATTGCCGGCAGATCGGCTACCGCGGGCGCCAGGGGATCTTTGAAATTTTCAAGGTGGACGACGAGGTGCGCCACCTCATCAACGAAAGCATGAGCACGCCGCAGCTTCGCCGCCGGGCGCGGGAGCTGGGAATGCGCACCCTGCGCGAGGACGGGATCCGCAAAGTCCTCTCCGGCATCACGTCCGCTGCAGAGGTGATCGCCGTCACCATGTCGGACGCCGACTAAGCATTGAACATTTGATGAACCATGGATAGCCGCAATGTAATCGACATCTTTGTGAATCGCGGGATGATCGACAGCTCGCTGGGAGAGGACATGCTCCTCGAGATCGATGCCAGCGGCAAGGACATCGGGGAGATCCTTGCGGATTTCCAGGTGGTCGGTAGCAAGGACGACATCTGGCCGATTATCGCCCAGGAGCTGGGAGCGGAACTCGTCGACCTGTCCGAATTCACTCCGCCCGAGGAACTGCTGGCGATCGTGCCGGCCGGGATGGCCCGGCTGCATGGAGCCCTGCCGATCAATTACGACGCGGAGGGTCTCACGGTGGCGCTGCTGGACCCGATGAATCCGCAGATTACGGAGGACCTCCGCTTCGCCCTGGGCAAGGAAATCAAGGTCGCCATCGCGCCGGACCACGTCATCGAGCAGAAGATCAACGAGGCGTACGGCGGTGACGAAGGCTCCGCCATGGCCGAACTGCTGGGCCAACTGGAGGGCGGCACCGGAGAGATGTCCGAGCAGGAGCTGGCGGACGAGGCCAACTCCGCGCCGATCGTCCGCTATGTCGATCTGGTCCTCTACCAGGCCATCAAGGAACGCGCCTCCGACATCCATTTCGAGCCGTTCGAGAAAGATTTCAAGATCCGCTACCGGGTGGACGGCTCGCTTTATGAGATGGCCCCGCCGCCCGTGCACCTCGCCCTCCCGATACTTTCGCGGGTGAAGGTGATGTCCAATATGAACATCGCGGAACGCCGCGTGCCGCAGGATGGCCGGATCGTGAAGCAGATCGGAGAGCAGCAAGTCGACCTGCGGGTTTCCACCTTGCCCACCCAACACGGCGAGAGCGTGGTGCTGCGGGTTTTGGATCGTTCCAACGTGAACATTTCGCTCTCGGTTTTGGGACTACCCCCCCCGGTGGAGAAATACGTGAGCACCACCATCAAGAAGCCGAACGGGATCTTCATTGTGACGGGGCCGACCGGGGCGGGGAAGACCACGACCCTTTACGCCGCGCTGAAGGAGATCAATACCATCGACACCAAGCTCCTCACCGCAGAAGACCCGGTGGAGTATGACATCGACGGAATTATCCAGGTTCCGGTCAACGAGGGGATCGAGCTGACCTTTGCCCGCATCCTGCGGGCCTTCCTGCGGCAGGATCCCGACAAGATCCTGGTAGGCGAAATTCGTGATATCGACACGGCACAGATCGCGATCCAGGCCTCCCTGACCGGGCACCTCGTGCTCTCCACCCTGCACACCAATGACGCTTCCGGGGCGGTGACGCGATTGATTGACATGGGGACGGAGCCGTTCCTGGTTGCCGCCTCGCTGGAGGGGGTCCTCGCGCAGCGCCTGGTCCGGACGATCTGCAAGGAGTGCAAGTGTCCCTACGAGCCCAACGAATCGATCTTGAACCAACTGGGACTTTCGGCCCACGAACTGGGCGACAAGCAATTCCACACCGGACGGGGGTGCGAAGCCTGCGGAGAATCGGGTCTGAAAGGACGGCGAGGCCTCTTCGAACTGCTCGATGTCACCGATCCGATCCGCGAATTGATTACGGACCGGGCGCCTACCGTGGTTCTCAAGCAGAAGGCCATTGAACTCGGGATGACAACCCTCCGGGAGGACGGTCTGCGCAATATCTATGAAGGGCTCACCACCATCGAAGAGGTGCTGAAGTACACCTAGAGGTCATGATCTACAGACTTTCGAAGCCCAGAATTAACCACCCCCGCTTGATTTTCTCATTCGTTTAACCCTAGACAGAGACACACATGGCTAACTTTCAGTACATTGCACTGGACGCCAAGGGCGATCAGACCACCGGAACCGTGCAGGCGGGGTCCGAAGCCGACGCCGTCGCGCAGCTGCGCACTCAGGGGCTCTACCCGACCCAGGTGGTCCAGGAGGGGAAAGGGAAACTCAGCTCGGGAAAGAAGGCCAAGACGCGGGGAAAAAGGAAGGCCAAGGGAACGACCGGGGGCCGCGTCAAACCGAAGATCCTGATGATTTTCACGCGGCAGCTGGCCACCCTGATCGATGCGGGACTCCCCCTCCTGCGGGGTTTGACGGTCCTTGCCAAGCAGGAGGCCAACCCGGTCCTGCGCGGGACGATCAACTCGCTGGCGGACTCGGTTCAGAGCGGGTCGACCTTTTCGGAGAGCCTCTCGCAGCATCCCCGCATCTTCAACAAGCTCTACGTGAACATGGTGAAGGCCGGGGAACTCGGCGGGGTGCTGGAAGTGGTCCTGACCCGTCTGGCGGAGTACCAGGAAAAGGCGCACAAGCTGAAGAACAAGATCGTGGCGGCGATGGTTTATCCGGTCATCGTGATGTTCATCGCGGGCGCGATTCTGACCTTTTTGATGTTGTTCATCGTGCCGAAATTCAAGGAGATGTTTGCGGACATGTCGGGGGCTCAGCTGCCCAAGATTTCACAGGTCGTCTTCGGCTTTTCGGACTTCATGATGAGGCGCAGCGTGATCCTGCCCAATGCGGTCTGGATCCTGTTCGCGCTCTTCGGGCTTTGGTTCCTCTTCCAGTTGTGGGGCCGGACCAAGGGCGGGAGGCACGCCCTCGACACGTTGAAGCTCCGCATGCCCCTCTTTGGCGATATCCAACGGAAGAGCGCCATTGCGCGCTTTGCAAGAACCCTCGGGACCCTCGTCACCTCCGGGGTGCCGATCCTGCAGGCCCTCAACATCACTCGTGAAACTGCCGGCAATACCGTGATTTCGGATGCGATCGGGAAGGTCCACGAAAGCGTCAAGGAAGGGGAGTCGATCGTGCACCCCCTGCAGGCCAGCGGGGTATTCCCCGCCATGGTGATCAGCATGGTGGATGTGGGGGAGGAGACCGGTCAACTCCCCGAAATGTTGCTCAAGATCGCCGACGTCTACGACGACGAGGTCGACAACGCCGTGACGGCCCTCACCTCGGTGCTGGAGCCGGTCATGATCGTCTTTCTGGCCCTCGTGGTAGGTTCAATTGTATTTGCATTGTTCCTGCCCTTGATTAGGATTATTCAGACCATGCAGCAGTAAGCTAGAAGGCCTCGGAGAGATGAATAACCCCCTTAAAGCGCAGAAAACCAACAGATTGCGGGCCTTCACGCTCATTGAGCTGCTGGTGGTGATCTCCATCATCGTGATTCTCTCGGGTCTCGTCATCGGGGTGGCGGGATTCGTGCAGCAAAAGGCCGCCACCACCAAGGCCAAGGCGCAGTTCAAGCTCGTCGAAATGGCCCTGGAAGAGTACAAGCGGGATGCCGGGGTGCTGCCTTCCATCTACGACAAGGAGGGGTTGTCGATTTACATGATGCTGTTTGGCGATGGGGTCGGTGAGGACGGCATTCTCAGCGACGAGGAGGCGGCCTCTCCTCTGGTGGATGGCGAGCCCGACCTGATCGGGGCCGGCCCGGGCCGGGCCGAAGTTTACCTCGCAGAACTCGACCCGGCCAGCAATAGCCAAAAGATGTTGAAACTGCGCTCTTCCGGTGAGCCGGTCCCGGTGGCGGTCGTGGATCCCTGGGGCAAGCCGTGGCGCTTCCGGAGCGGGGCCGACAATAACCCCATGAACCCGGATTTTGACATTTGGTCGGCGGGCGGTGATGCCAAGTGGGACACCGACGACGACATCAAGAACTGGTAATCGCCCCAGGCGAGGGCGCCGGGGTTGGCAACTCGTTGCGCCGCAATCCCGGGATGG
>CAUZKZ010000273.1:0-7527 GCA_963580345.1 Verrucomicrobiia bacterium
GTGGGATTGAACAGGAAGCCGACCTGCCCGGGAGATCCGAAGATTCCGTAGGTGATGTCCGGCCGCTGCTCGGGGTAGTTGCTGCCGCCCGGGCCGAACTCGGAGATCACGCTGGTTCCGTCCGGACCCACCAGCGCCACGTACTCCCCGGCCTGCGCCAGCACGAAACTGGCATGGAGCGGGTCCCCGTTGGTGGGGGCGCGGTTTTTTCCGGAGGCAAAGACCAGCAGGTAGCCGTGGGCGGGAATCGAGACCGCCGGGAACTGCCACTTGGTGAGGTCCCCGGCGTCGTCGGTCAGGGACCAGCCCGCCAGGCTCACCGGGGCCCCGGCCGGATTGTAGAATTCGATCCAGTCCGGGGTGTCGAGGTCTTCGTCCTGCAGACTGGTGGCGGTGTTGTCGGCCAGGAACTCGTTGATGCGCACCGGCTCCGCGAGGCAAATCGACAACGGGCACAAGGCCAGAAGAAGGTAAAGGCGCCGCAACATGGGGGGAGGACACCAAAGCATCCCGACGGGCCGGACACAACCCGGAATTCCCCGGGAACCCTTCGGGCTGCAAAGCCTTGGATTTCTGGACTGCGTTGCTCCTCAGTCCTTGGTCTAGGCCAGCAACTCCTTCACCACCTTGCCATGCACATCGGTAAGCCGAAAGTCCCTCCCGGAGTACCGGTAGGTCAGCTTCTCGTGATCGAAGCCCAGCAGATGCAGGATGGTGGCGTGCAGATCGTGTACATGGACCGGATCCTCCGCGGCCTGGAATCCGAATGGATCGGTGCTCCCATGAGTGTAGCCGCCCTTCACTCCGCCTCCGGCCAGCCACATCGTGAACCCGTAATGATTGTGATCCCGGCCGTTGATCTTGCCCGCGTTGGCGCCGGGCTTCGGCATCTCGACGGTGGGCGTGCGCCCGAATTCGCCGCCCCAGATCACGAGGGTTTCATCTAACAGGCCTCGCATCTTGAGATCCTTGAGGAGGGCCGCGATGGCTTGGTCGCACTCCCGGGCCAGCTTCTTGTGGTTCTTCTCGAGGTCGTCGTGGTTGTCCCACGGCTGCCCGGCCCCGTGCCAGACCTGCACAAAGCGCACTCCGCGCTCGATGAGGCGGCGGCTGATCAACATTTGGCGCGCCTGCGTGCCCGATCCGTACATCTTGCGGATCTCTTTCGGCTCCTTGCTGATGTCGAAGGCGTCCGTGGCCTCCATCTGCATCCGGTAGGCCAGTTCGAAGGACTGGAGGCGGGATTCCAGCCGGGCGTCATTCTGCCGTTCCTGGAGGTGGCGCTCGTTCATCTCGCGCAAAAGATCAAGCTGGCGCCGCTGGGCCCGCTCCCCGAGGTGGGTCCGCTCGATGTGTTCGACGAGTTTCCTCGGATCGGATTCCTTGGTATCCACGTAGGTTCCCTGAAACGCCCCGGGCAGGAAGGCGGCCTGCCAGTTCTGGGTCTCCTGGATGGGAAATCCGCCCGGACACATCGCCACGAATCCCGGCAGGTTCTGGTTCTCGCTCCCAAGCCCATAGGTGATCCACGATCCCATCGCAGGCCGCACCAGGCGCCCGTCGCCGCAGTTCATGAGAAGAAGCGAAGGCTCGTGGTTGGGCACATCGGCGTGCATGGAGCGGATTACGCACAGGTCGTCGGCCATCGCCCCGACGTGGGGGAATAATTCGGAAACTTCCAGGCCGCATTGGCCGTACTTGTCGAACCGGAAGGGCGACTTCCAGGCCGCGCCGGTGGGCCGTTCCGTTTTCAGCATCTTGGGGAGCTTCTGGCCGTGCAGCTTGGTGAGCTCGGGCTTGGGATCGAAGGTATCGATATGCGACGCCCCGCCGTTCATGAAGAGGTGAATGACGTGCCTGGCCTTGCCGGGGAACGGCGCGGGGCGCGGGGCCAGGGGATTGAGCGCAAGGTCCTGGTTTTCGGCGGCTGCCACCATCTCCGGAATACCCTGCAAGGCAACCGCCCCCATCCCCATTCCGCAACGAGAAAGGAGCTGCCTCCGGGTGAGCAAAAGATGTTCAGGGTCTATCGAGTGGGGAGGCATTCAATTACTGGATATCTAGTACAAATTGCGCGCGTGGCGGGAAGATAGGGCCTGATCGTCAATCGACAAATAGAAACTCATTGGACAGGAGGAGAACCTGGGCGAGCTGCGCCCAGGCGTCGAGACCGGGGCCGGAAAAGCCCTCCTTCGCTTCGGCCAGGGGAAGACCCCCGCCCATTTCCTTGATGACGGGCGCCCAGTGGAAACTGTCCCAGCCTTCCCCTCCCCCCGACTCCACCACGAAGTCCACCGCCTGGCCGCTCTCGACCTGAAGGGATGGGACCACGGTGGACTTTTGCTTGGTGGGAGGGACCTCCCACTCCGCGAGAATCTTTCCGTTTGTCACGACCAGGCCCCGGATGCCGTCGCCCTTCTCATCAGGCCGTTCCAGGCGGCCCTCGATGCTGACGCGGGCCGGGCGCGGCGCTACCCAGCGCAGGATGGCGGCGTGCTCGCCGTGACCGGGATGCCCCCCGGAAGCATTCCACATGACCCAGCCCGTGGCGGGATCAGGAAGCTTCGGCCCGCCCTGCCAGGCCTGGCCCGTAAAATGGGGAAGCGGGGCAAAATCCACGCGCCCGGAATCCCGATGCAAGCGGCCGTGCCCGTACATCCACGCCCCGGCGCTGTGCTTCCTGGAGCCCGCCCCCAGGAAAGAGAGGGCCCCCTCCAGCTCGCCCGCGGCAGGGCTGCGATTCAGGATTCGCTCGTAAAGCTGGCCCACCCGCGCCCGCTCGTCGTGCTCCCCGATGGTGCGGGCCGCCGCGGCCTTCGCCTCCCCGTGCAGGAACGGGCTGTTCATCAGGTAGAGGGCCTGATTCGGCGTGGTCGTGGTGGCGCGACGGACCACCGGCTGGTTCGACTCCGGGAAGTCGAAGATTCGAAAGAAGGATGGCGGATTCTGGCGCTCGATCAATGCGTAGATGCTGCGGCGCGGCGGGTAGGGCGGCACGTGGATCTTAACGGGACGGCCGCCCACCTGGTGCACGAGTCGGCCACTGGACTGCAGGGTGGTGTCGCGCCAGGATTCGAGATCCCGGCGGTGCCTGTTACTACGAGCATAGTAGAGATTTTCCGGATCAGCCTCCGCCAGTTCATCGCTCGTGGCGCTGCTGCGGCGCCAGGTATTCGAACCCATGATGTGACGCACCAGGGCTTTGGTCGACCAGCCGTGATCCATGAGATAGGTCGCGAGATGATCGAGGAGTCCGGCGTGCAGGAACGCCGGGGTCTGCACTCCGAAATCACCCGGGGAGCTAACGAGGGGCTGGCCCATCAGGTGCATCCAGACCCGATTGGCCCACACCCGGGCCGTGAGGGGATTGCTTCGGCGGGTCAGGTCGCGGGCCAGTTCGAGACGGCCGCTGCCCTGCCTGAATTCCGCGTTCGGATCCTCCCGAAAGAAGCGGGGGAAGGCGCGCGGAACCCTGGCGCCCCGGTTGCCCGGCAGTCCCCGCTCAAAAATGACCGGCTCGCTGGCGGTCCCCTTGTCACGCACCACCATGGCGCGGAGCGGCGCGGAGGGAGAGGACGCTTCCAGCTCGGTCATCTTGGCGAGAAAGCCGTTGTAAGTGCCGCGGTCGGCCTGGTTCAGTTTTTTCTTGGCTGCCTCGCGGTCGAACTCGAGGGGGTCCTTCGGTCGCTGGTAGTCCTTGATCTTTTTCTCGGCGAAATCGTGGGCAGCGTTGGCACGTTTGGTGAGTTCCGCGCGAAAAGCCTGGTAGGCGGCATCCTCCGTGGGATGCGAAATGACGGGCAGGTCCTTTGGTTCTTCCATGCTGTCGAAAACGCCGTAGATTCCGTAGTAGTCCGCCATCTTCAACGGATCGCTCTTGTGATCGTGACAGCGGACGCACTGCATGGTGAGCGCCATGGTGCTCCGGAAGACGACATCGATGCGGTCCGCGATGATGAGATCGTTCTTGCCAAGGAACCGCCGGCCGACCGTGAGGAACCCGAGAGCAGCCAGTTCGCTCTGAGCGAGGTCCATGAGGTCGGCCGCGATCTGGCGCCTCACGAACTGGTCGTAGGGCAGGTCTTCGTTCAGAGCGCGGATGACCCAATCGCGATACGTGAAGGCGTAGGGATAGAGGCGGCCGTTGGTAAAATCGTAGCCCTTGGTGTCGGCGTAGCGGGCCACGTCGAGCCAGTGCCGTGCCCAGCGTTCCCCGAAGCGGGGACTGGCGAGGGCGGCGGCGATGACGGCCGCGCTCCAGGTCCCCGACTCGCGCTGATCGGCCAGGAAGCGCCGCCGCGTTTCGGGATCGGGTTGCAGGCCGGTGAGGACATGCCAGGCCCGGCGCAGTAGGACCGGCCGCGGAGCCTCCCCGGCCGGTTCCAGCCCGCGCACCGCCTGCCCGGAAGCGAGCAATTCGTCCACCGGGTGGCTCCCGCCTTTCAGCTGCGGGGCGATTGGCGCGCGGTAGGCCCAGTGCTCACCCGGGACGCCATTCGCTCCCCCTCCCCGAGCCCACGACAGTCAGGAAACTGTTAAGGCCAGCAGCAGTGAGGAAACTCCCCGCATTGCCCTGCCGTTACGCCGCAGCTCCCCACCCCCTTTCTGAATTCGCCGGGGTGGAATCGCCACGCGGTGCGAGCCCCGGCCGGGACGGAGCGCACAGGTTCAGAAAGAGCGCCGCACCACCACGTTCAGCCCGTGGTTGAAGGTCTCGAACTTGCCGTTAACCCCGGCGAGGTTCCCACGGACATCGCGTTCTCCTGCTGCGAAGTGATAGCCCACCGCCCAACTCCAGTTTTCACCGTGCTTCCCGAAGCCGATATTTCCCAGGTGAAGATCCGAGTCGGGATTGAGAGGGGAGAGGGTGGCATCCGGAACCGAGTTCTCGCTGAACATGTATCCGGCGCTCACGAAGTAGCCGTCGGCGAGGTAGCGGGTGACCCCGAATTCATAGATGAATCCCGATTCATAGTTGAAGGCGAAGGGAACATTTCCGGCAAAGGTGCCCACGAAGGTCGAGACGTTGACGCTGTCCCAATCGGTCCAATCGAGGTTGATCTCGATAGTTCCAATTATCGTTGGGCCGATAGGAAACTCCCACGTCGACAAAGCTCGGAAAATCGAGCCCGACGCTGGTCGGCAACTTGCTTGCGAAGATGTTGCCGGTGACGGTCGAGGACCCGGTGTAAGTGACCTCGGTGTGGGAACGGTACATGGCCCCGATCGACCATTGCGGATGGGGTTGCCAGAGAACCCCGATATTGAAGCCGGTGGCAAATCCGTCGCCCTCGAAGTCGAACAGGTCGCCGGGCGCAATGCCCACCGCCCGCTCAAAGTTCACGTCGGAGTAATTCAAGGTCAGCCCCGCGCCGACTGCAAGCGTATCGGTCACCTGGTAGGACACCACCGGATTGAAGCTGGCGTAGAGTAGCTTGGCCTCGATTGCCACGGTGGGAAAGGGCGTGTTGCGCCCGTAATCGATGCCCAGCCCGTAGGGCGCATACGCGCCAAAGCCGAACGACCACTTGGAGTCCGGGGGCGACCAGGCGTAGAAAAGTTGCGGAACCGGTTGGGGCGTGCTGTCCGCACTGGCTTTCCCGCCGCCCACCAGCGGTGTGAACTCGATATCGGTCACCGCAAGGTAAAGTCCGGCGCTGACGCTGTGCCCGTCGTCGAGTTGGGTCAGGCCGGCCGGATTGTAATAAACCGCGGAGGGGTTGTCGGCCGTCGCCACCCAGGCGTTTCCCCGGGCAATCGACTCGGGATCGTGATGTGGAAAACGGAACCCCACCGCACCGAGGTGGGAGACGGACGCCATGGTCATCGCCAGCGCTGCAAGGAAGATACGGTTATGTCGTGATGTGTTCATTATTGAATTTGAAAAGGGATTATTCGGCGCGCCTATCGCCCGTCGCGGGGCGCCGGACCTCGGTTGGCGATGCTTCAAGGTCCGGGGCGATTCGTTCCATCCAAGCTTTCAGCCACCGCTTGGGGACTTCGGGCGAGGTGGTCAGATCGGGATGCACCTGGAGAGACAGGCTCAGACGGCCCTGGAAGGTCATGCAGGCCGCCCCCACCAACTGGCACCGCAAGACAGTGGCGAGCAGGACCCAGGCTCCGCGATACTCGTCGTGCGTGATCGTCTTTTCCGGATCCCAGTTTCCGAGGTTCGTAAAGAGCCCGAGGTTCCACTGGGTCATGGCCCGGTCGGTCTTCAGTGCCAGCCGCTTCAGGGCCTGAGGGAGGAGGCGCGTTGCGGAGTATCCTTTCCAGGCCGCCCAGTGCTCACCGCGATCGAGGCGGCGATAGATTTCGCGGTGCAGGTCCTGGACCGATTCGGAGGGCGCGATTTTGATCGCGAGATAGCTGGAGTGGTTCTCGGTCTCACGTTCCCGACTGATCTTTCCGCGCAAGTTGACCGGGATCATCCACGGGATGGGGCGGTCGGGCTGCCGTAAATCTCCCCGCAAGGTGTCGTCGAGGCGTTTGAGCAGGTAGCTGTTGATCGTGACCCCGAAGCGGCGGGCAGCGCTACGCACTGCGGAGCTTTGAGATTCGTCAAATACATGCCAGGCCAGCGCCGGGAGGGGCAATTTCCCGGGCGGGACTTCCGGTCCCCGTTCGAGGTCTTTCCACTGTAGCCGGCGCCGGGGCCCGAGAAGGGCGGGAATCGAGCGAAAAAACGGCCACCAGGACGGCGCGGAAGGGTGCTTGTTTTCCGGCAGCGGAGGGACCTCATTGCCGCCCTCGCGCAGGATGTCGGCAAATCCTCCTATTCCGTCATAATACTTGTGTGGCACATCGTGCCACCGAACCTCGCCGGTCACCGCATGGACGTGCCCGAGACGGAAGCTGGTATAGTCGCCCAGCGCCTCTATGGCCTCGTACCAGGGCCGGATCGGATCTTTTCCTCGGGCATGGGAGATCGGACTCATGGAGAACTCCAGTCCATCGGCACGGTGGCAAATCCTGAACTGCTCAAGTTAATTGTATCGCGGATTCAATTTGCTAAAGAATAATCTGGAACCGCAGAACAGGACGGCATTTTTGTTCTGAACGAAGCCCTCCAACCCTTGGAATCAGGAGGTTTGGTCAGAACGAAAATGCGTAAGTCGTTGCTCAACAGTCATCGGGAATTATTCTTTAACAACTCGAATCCGCCAATCCTGAAATCTCGTAAAACTTCAGAAAGTTGGAGGATGCTATAGGGGTTGTAGATCTCGAAAGCGACCGAGTAGCGGCGCAGACGCAGAATATTCGCCGTAATCTCCGCACCCTGACTGTTGTGACAGACAACGACGCTACTGAGAAGGGATGATCCTTTCTGCATTGACTAAAGAGACGATATGAAAAAGACTAACTAAGTGCACTTGTCATGACAAGTGAACTCTTGAACACTGCTCTTTCGGTTAGTAATAATTCACTCCTAAGAGACTGTTGAATTACCCCCTTTTCAGGAGATCAGAGCGTTGGAATCTGCGGTTGCGAATTGAAGCGAGACTTGGCGAGTTCGGTTGATTTGGA
>CAUZKZ010000274.1:0-7495 GCA_963580345.1 Verrucomicrobiia bacterium
CCTCAATCAGCACTTTACGGCGCACTCGCGCCCATTGTTCCATGTCCATGTACACGCATCCTTTCTTAGATGCGTACCGCTTTTATCGCGACCCTCTTCCCGTACCGGTTTTCAACCGGCGCGCACATCCCAGAGCCGCTCGCTGACAATGGGCTTCACCTGCAGGTGCACCCACTCCTCCTTCGGCTTGTGGATCCACGCCTTGTCCGGCCCCTGGGTCCGGGTATGGTTCGCAATCCGCTCCCCTTTCGCCGTTGTGTCACGCAGGAGGCGCTCGATCGCCATCGCGGAAAACGGCCTGCCGGACCTCGTCCGATATCCCCGCTCATTGACGATGCAGGATACTCGATGTTTCCGCCTCTCCTTGGCATAGAGTTGGTAGATCAGCTTTCTCACTGGAGCCTCCTCGGGGTGGGGCCCCAGCTTCCCATCCACCCATTGGTAGCCGTAGACCGCCTGCCCTCCTGTGTTCTTCCCGAGCTTTGCACGAATCGGCACCGAGGCCGCCACCCGCTCTCCGATTTCCTCCCGCTCCCACTGCGCCATCGCGGCCACAATCGTGAAGAAAAGGCGCCCCGCTGGACTCCCCGTATCGATCGATTCCTGGAGCGAAATCAGGTCCGCTCCGTGGGCCTGAAACTCGTCCGAAAACTCCAGAAGCTCCCGCGTATTTCGGGCCAGTCGGGCCAGCTTCGAGAACACCAGCGCCTCGATGTGCCCCCGCTTCACATCCTCCAGCATCCGCCTCGCCTCCGGATGATCCCGCACCGATTTGCCACTGACCGCATCCAGCCGGTAGACCTCCACCACCTTCCATTCCTTCGCCTTGGCGAACGCTCTTGCCCGCTCTTCGTGGTGCTTGGGGCTCTCGCCCTCCACCTGTTCCTCGGTCGAGACCCTCAGCCAGATTCCGATCCTCTTGTGCCTGGCGTTCGTCTTCGTAGCCATGATTTCCGGCCTTCATACGCGGTCTGAGGCGATTGTAAATATTACT
Organism: Verrucomicrobiia bacterium; assembly: GCA_963580345.1. Classification (GTDB taxonomy): domain Bacteria; phylum Verrucomicrobiota; class Verrucomicrobiia; order Verrucomicrobiales; family Akkermansiaceae; genus Roseibacillus_B. The sequence goes on from CAUZKZ010000274.1 coordinate 995, forward strand.
CTTTTCGAATGAAGTGTTGGCTTAGTTACATCGCTTAGGGAGTAGTAAATCCTAGTATTATAGGGGCGGTTTTCAGTTGGTTGAGCGGACGAAGACTCCGCAGGAGGATTCGTCCGCTCTCTTGGAGGTGGGGACCCACCTCCAAGAAGAAAAGCTGTCGCCCCCCGTTAGGGGGGCGCCCGCCAGGGACGCCGCGACCGGCCTTCGACCTATACGTCCGCCCGGCCCGAATGGCCGCTCCCCCTTCGATCGCGGTTCTCGTTCTTTCGACCCTTCCCCCAAGAAAAGCGATTCTCTCCCAACAAGAATCGGCGCCCTCGTGGGATCGCTTTCTGCATCCAGTTTCCTTGCGAACGAGATCGCGAGCTCGGCGGATTTCGCCAAAACGAGTTTTTCGGATTTGCGAATATTTCCGATCTGCGAACGCGCGAAATCGTTTTCGATCTCGAGCGATTTGATTCGATCAGATTGCGTTCTCCGCGCCGCGAAAGTCCATCGGATCAGTTCCCGAGATCCGCACTCTCTCGAGAATCAAATCCGACGATTCCAATTGTTCAAAATCCGCAATCCTCGATCTCCATCTCCACTCGATCCACGCCTCCCCCCAAACTCCAAAATCCCAATCTCCGCAAATGGATTTCCCACCATCCACCTTGTCCGTGGTCCGCACCCCTCGCGTCCCGGCTCACCGCTCCGGCGGCCCCCCATATCCTCCCACTCCAGCCCGCCCCACGGCACGCCATGCCCGCCCGATCTGTCAATCTACCCCCAACCTCCGCGCCTTGGTATAATGGGAGTGAACTAGCTCCTTTCGCGGATGCCTCCGGCGGCGTCCGCCGGGGGATTCTCGAATCGGGACAACCAACCAAAATCCGAATCCCATGCACGACATTATCGAAATTCCCCCTCCCGCTTCCCCGGCGCCCATTCCTGGCATGCTCCTCCACTGCGGAGCCGAGACCGTCACTCGGGACCAACTCATTACCGTTCCGACCCCGCGAGCGACCAGCACCTGGTTTCCCCTTGCCCACCGCGATCTCGTCACCGAGGTCGAAGCTCAGCTCACCAGCGCCGGCTTCGAGCTCGATTCGACCGTCCACGCTCTCAGTCACGAGGGAGCCCGCTACTTCGGAATCATCCAGGTGCGGCTCCCCCATCAGGAAACGTCCGACTACGCCTGGATCGTCGGACTGCGCAACAGTCACGACAAAACCTACCCCGCCGGCCTCGTCGCCGGCTCCCGGGTCTTCGTCTGCGACAACCTCGCCTTCACGGGAGAGGTTCAGCTCAGCCGTAAGCACACCCGGCATGCCGTGCGAGATCTCAAGCATCTGACTGCCCGTGCCGTGGGACAACTCGGCGACCGCTTCCACCGCCTCGATGAGCGTATTGCGGCCTACCGTACCGATCCCATGCCCGACTGGGCCGCCCACGACTTGGTCGTGCGCGCCATCGACTGCAAGGCGATCACAGCGAGCCAGATCCCGCACGTCCTTCATGAATGGCGCAAGCCCAGCTACCCGGAATTCGAAGCCCGCAACGCCTGGAGCCTCTTCAACGCCTTCACCGAAGTCCACAAGCAAATCAACCCCAACGCCGCCCTCCCCCGCGGCGAAGCCCTCCACGGACTCTTTGATGCCGCAGTGGGGCTGAACTGAGTGCCACGCTCACGCACGAGCAACAAGCCATCTCACGCAGATGGCTTTTTTCATTCGTTCGGCATGGCCGCGTTCAGCTCAGCAAAGGTGTTCTCAATCCCCATCCAGATCCACCTCCTCCCCAAATCGCTCGCGGAGGGCGTCTTTCAATTCAATCGGTCCGTCTCCCTCAAGCGCCTCGGACTCCACGAACCACGTCCCTTCTTTGAAGAGGTTGAAATAATCGGCGAACTGCTTGTCGAAGTGCGCCTTGGCCTCCTCATACGAGTCCACCCCGGACGGCTGGGCCGATCCCGGTTTCTGGTCGCGTTCCTCTTCAGTCAGTTCCAGCGGGATCGCAATGCTCCTTCCCGGCTCTGGTGCGCCGAGCACGCCGCTCCTCAGTCGCTGCCCGGCATCCTTCGATTACGAGTTGTCGAGCAAGGAAGCAGCGCAGAACATTCGGATGAAAAATGCGGTGTTTCATTCAAATTGCACGGTCAGTCCAATCGTGGCCTAGAATCTCTGGGATGACTGCTTACAACAATCTCGACTATTGCGCCCTCGATGGGTCTCATGGAATCTGGGTGGGTCGCTTACCGGCGGCGCTCATTGCTGAGCCAGAGTTGTTTGAGGCTCTATGGGATCTGCACCCTGCGGAGTTCCACGATGTCCGAACGCCTGCCGGGAAGTGGGTGAAGACTCCACGTTGGCAGCAAGCGTACGGCCGGGATTACAAATACACCGGATCGAAGAACAATGCTCTGGAAACGCCGTCACTCCTGGAGCCGTTCGAGAACTGGGCCCGGGAACACATCGATCCTCGTCTCGACGGGTTGCTCTTGAATTGGTACGACGCGGACCGTGGGCATTATATCGGCCGCCATCGTGACAACGAGAAGGACTTGTTGAAGGGCGCACCGATCGTCACGATTTCGTTTGGCGCGTCTCGGGTCTTTCGTCTGCGACCCTGGAAGGGAAACGAAAAGGGCTTCAGGGATCTGCCTGCCGAAAATGGGACGGTGTTTGTGCTGCCTTGGGACACGAACATGGCGTGGACCCACGAGGTTCCGCGAGGAAAGCGATTCCCCGGACGGCGCGTCTCGATTACGTTGCGAGCCTTTGTGCCATAGGTGGCGGGCGCGGGGTTCCGCGCCGCTGCTTGGCGGACAGCCCCATGTCGGCCGAGCCACCGTACTTTTCCTCGAGCAACCTCTCGAGCGCCGCAATCTGCTTCTCGTTTTCCGTGTCGATCGCCCGAAACGAGCTGTTCGCCTGCCGACCATTGAAATCCACGATGACGTTGTCCTGGATGAACGCGTAGGCTTCCTCGACCCCGTCCACCTTTTCCATCAGCTTGCTCACCTCCCGCCACGGCGCCGGACCGCTCTCCATCCCGCGCGGCACATAGCGCAGCACTACGTGCGGCGTGAACCCCAGGATCCGCGACTTGATCTCCCGCTCGAAGCCTCCCATCACCCCAAGGACCACGATCAGCACCATCACACCCACCGCCACCCCAAGCAGAGAAATCAACGTGATCGCCGAGACGTGCGAGCGCAGCGGGTTGAGATACCTCAGGGCGAGGGTAATACTAAACGACTTCCGGGCGATAGCGGACATTAAATGCTACTTTCCTAGCAACACAAGCGGGATTGTCGGAAGCGCGGATGGCTAGATCCGGGTGCATCTGAATCCCCATGGGGCCTAGCCATTCTCCACAACCGGACTCGTTCTGCGGGTGATGAGCCAGGGGAGGGAGACCCTTATCTGCCCTGGTTTTCTGGGCCGAGCAGACCAATAGTGCTCCCCGATGATCGAGGCAACAATCCGGAAGCCACCCGATCCTGGCGGTAGACCGGAGCACCCGCGCGCTGGAGTTTACACGGCACGGGCTGATCGTTTCCGTCAGGCCATTGATAACGAGGAGAAGCGCTACGCCTGGATTTCCCACTTGCGGCTGGTGGTTTTTCTCGCCGCTGCCGGTGCGTTTGTGAGCGGATTTCTGGCATTGGAGAATCCGCCTCTCGCCGTTGCGCTATCCGGCCTCGGTGTGTTGGTGCTCGGGGGCTTCGTGGTTCTTGTCGTTTTCCACAACCGGATCAACGAACGACTGGAGCGGGCGAAGAAGTTGCGTTGGCTCAACGAGACCGCGTAGTGTCCAGAAACTCGATTACAACAGAATCTGCTGGTTTCCAGTCTGTTGAGTGGGAGGGGCTGAGGAGGATATCCGATCGTGCCAATGAGTTTGGAGACGGTGAGACTCCGTCGATGAACGTGATGAAGCTGATGGTGGTGGCCTAAGCGGGCTGGATCAACCAGCAGCAGGAAGACGTGATCGACTACCTGCGGGAGGAAGTCAGGATCTTGAAGGAGCTGAATGGAAAGAAACGCCTGCGATTCACCGACGAGCAGAGAAGACGCTTGGCGCGCAAGGCGAAGCGGATTGGCTTCGGCCGATTGAAGGAGATTGTGAGCCTCGTAACCCGTAGTGTCCAAAAACTCGATTACAGCAAAACTTGCTGGTTTGCAGTCTCTTGCGGAGGCTCGGCGGAGTGAATTCCGATTCGTAATCTGAGACTCGAAGTCGCAACGCTCCGTCTTCGTAGAACCTCAACCTGGCCCGGCTGGTTTTTTGCACCCCACGGGGTGCGAAGCGGGCTGTCCATGACCGACGCCGCAAGCTTGCTTGGGATGGAAGGCGCCACTTGGGCATATTGGGAGCAGGGAGCACGGAAACCTGGCAACTAGCAGACTGTGAAGGAGATTCAGGCGTTGCTCCGAGAGGCAGAAGTGGAAACGACAAAGCTACAAACCCGATGAACGTGGCGAAATCGAGAGGCCGGTCCGTCAAATTCGCAGAACCGCAATCTGGCTCGGCCCATCGGCGAGTTGCATCATTTCGACACAAGAGAAGCGGTATGATTATGTTCGCAGTCAGTTTTCAGGACCCACAGGTGCAAAAAAAAGCTCGGTCTGCAAGGGTGCCAGGCGTGGACAGAGGCCGCTCGACCGTACTTTGCTTTGTTCGCGTCGTCTTGCCTGGTTGGCGCCGATTGACAGGTCTTCAAGGTTTGAACAGGTTGTCGCCCCTGTAAATGGACTTCATCTTCCAGGCATTCAGCTTCCTGACGCGGACATCACCGTCCCTGCTGAAGAGCCGGATCTGCACGTTTTTCGGATCGTATTCGTGCCAGGCGACGGCGGCCTGGCGGTCGTTGGCGAAGACCTCGATCATGCTCTTGTCGATAAACACCCGCAGGGTGAGGTCCTCTTTCGGTGCGAGCACGAAGGGCGGATTGATGTAACCGACGGTCAGGTCTTTCTTCCCCTTGCCGGAGGCGATCGTGAAGCCTCCTTTCCCGTCTTCATCGCACAAGATCTCGATGCCGAACTCCCCGGAGGCGGGCGCGGCGAAGATCACTTCCAACTCCATGGTGTCGCCCGAAATGTCCTTCAGTGGAGGCGAGGATCCGCTCTTGACGGTGAGGTTTTCCAGCTGCTTCCGATTCGCGCGCAGCCCCTCCAATTCACGCAGCGGCTTGATGCGCAGCGCGCCGTCCGAGGTCAGACTGAGCTCGCGAGGGAGAGACTGGATGCCCGGTTGAATCCGGCCCTTCATGAGGGCGTCGAAGTTCTTCTTTCGGCCGACTTTCTGCATGCCGTTTACCCACGGCGTGCACCACGCCCACATCACGCGCCGGCCGTCCGCGGTCACGAGGGATTCCGGGGCGAAGAAATCCCATCGGGCCCAGTTCATCAGGGCGTGGTGGCTGGGGAGATACTTTCCATCCTTGAAGTCGCCCAGGTAGTAGCGGCAACCCAAACCGTGGCTGATGCACAGCAGCATCCACTTCTTCCCGATCGGAAAGAGGTTGGCGCAGGAAGTGTCTTCCCCCTTCGCGACGCCCAGGTTGGACGGAAATTCCGGATGAAAAAACTCGCCCTGGAATTCCCAGCTCTTGAGGTCGGTGGATTTCGAGAAGGTTGGATTGGAGCCGCCGGCGAGGGACCAGTAGGCATCGTCCCGCAGCCAGCAGTCGGGATCCCAGTGCCGCATCTTCGGCGCCTTGCCGTCCGCGGTGCGCGGTTCCACCGCGATGGTATCGGACCATTTCTCCAATTGATCGTCGAGGGCGAGCGCGATCTGGTTCCGTCCGGATCCCTGGCCGTGGTAGATGATGGCCGGCTGCCCATCCCGGGTCTTGAACGCCGTGCCGCTGAACATCCCGTGCCCGGTCACCGGTGGGGTCAGGGTCGTGGCGTGCCATTTCCAATGCACCATGTCGGTGCTCGACACGTGCGCGAAGGAATGCCCGTGGTTCTGGAAGATGTAGTGCAGGTGATAGCGCCCCTTGTGGAAGATGGCGCAATTCGGGTCCGCCGGAATCGCCTTGTCGGGCCCCGGGTGCGCCAGGTGGTAGGTGAGCCAGGTGTCCGGAACCGGATCGGGCATGGTCGGGGTGAACGCAACGTAGGGCTTGGTCGCCCGGGTTTCGGCCCGGGCCGAAACGAACACCGCGTTTTTTTCAAGCACCAGTTTGCCGTCCGCCAGCTTCGCACCGTTTTCCAGGTTGTTAAACGGATAGCGGCCAGTGCGCTCGCGGGGTTGTTCGCCCTCGAAATCCCACCACGCCCAGGGTTTGAGGTCGGAGGGCTTGTTCGCTTCGAGCCCCTTGATCTGATCCACGCTGAGGGCCCGGTCGTAGATCCGCGCATCCTCGATTGTGCCCGTGATGCTCCCTGTCCCGCCGATATGTCTCAACCCGAAGATGGCGAAGTTGTCCTTGTGGCCGAGCAAATCGATGTTCTTGGCCGAATGGGATGCGTAGGGCGCTCCATCGCGGTAAATTGAAATGTGGTT
>CAUZKZ010000275.1:0-7456 GCA_963580345.1 Verrucomicrobiia bacterium
ACTCGTCGTCGTCCTCGGGGGGATAGGGCACGTGATCGATACTGTCGAATATCGCCACCGAGATGGCATCGATCGGGGTGGGCTCGTCAAAAGGCGCAGTCGCCTCCGCTCCTTCCACGAATCCCACGATATCGTTCTCTCCCGCGCCCAGCTTGTCGTAGATCACCACGGAGGGAATCCTGGTGAGGCCCGGCTCCACGTCGCAAGCCGTGTTGAGTTGCTCCGCCACCAGGGGATTCACCACCAGCCACCGCGCCCCTTTGAAGGCGGCTTCCTGCTGGTTCATGGTGACCGTTCCAATGACCTGTCCAATGCGCATCTCAATCAATGGTTCTAATCGTCGATCACACCCTGGACAAAATTTCTCACCGGCGAGTGATCGTCGTGCACGACTCCGCGGGCTCCGATCCCGTCCGTGCTCACGAAGACTCGCTGGTGCATTCCGGCGCCAAAAAGATCGATCGCCACGAAGGGCGGATCGCCGTCGGGCACGCCTCCTTCGTTCTCCTTCTGGCACAGGAGCAGCGTGAAACCGTCGAGACTCGGGTGGCTGTGTGTGGCCACCGCATTTCCAACTACCCGACATAGCAACATGGTTCCAGGGGCCTCAAACGATTCGCAGGTTCTCTACCATGACGCAGCGCCGCACCCGCGTGAAGGTCTTCGGGGTCGTGATTCCTTCTCCCGTGGTGGTGGCGACCGAGTAGCTGAGGTAGCCTTCGCCACCCAGCCCCAGCCCCGCCACGCAGGGTCCGTTTTTCACATAAATGGTGGTGTCCATCTCGCGGCCCATGTGTGTCATGTTGCCGACGTTGGTGGAGTGAATGATGGCGGAGTGCCGGTATCCGTGTTCGGCTTCCTTGGCCCTATGCACCCCGGTCTCGAAGTCCGGCACCGAGACGATCGGCACCATCGGCATCATCTGCTCTTCCTGCACGAAGGGATGGCCGGCATCGGTCTCGGCAAAGAGCAATTCGCAGCCCTTCGGGATCCGCGCCCCAGCCTTGCCGGCCAGGACATCCGGGTCGGCTCCGATCAGTTCGCGGTTCACGACCGGATGCGAGCACCCGCCATCGTCCTCCCGGTAGGTGAAAGCCTCTGCTGTCAGCCGCTCCAGTTGGGCCGCATCCAATCGCGCCGCGCCGGCCCGCTCCAGTTCCTGCCGAAACTGGCTGAACACCGAGCCCACCACGAAGACCGCCTTCTCCCCGATGCAGAGCAGGTTGTTATCGAAGGCCCCGCCCTCGATGATGTTGCGAGCGGCGCGGGCCAGGTCTGCCGTCTCGTCCACCACCACCACCGGGTTGCCCGGTCCAGCGCAGATGGCCCGCTTGCCCGAATGCATGGCGGCCTTCACCACCGCCGGGCCGCCTGTGATCGCCATGATCCCAATCGCCTCGTGTTTTGAGATCTTCTCAAACGATTCCAGGGTCGGCTCCTCGATGCTGCAGATCAGGTTCTCGATCCCCAACTCGCGTTGGATAGCCTTGTTGTATTCGCGGGTCGCCAGCGCGGCGCTCTTCGCTCCCCCGGGATGCGGATTGAAGACGACCGTGTTCCCGGCCGCCACCATGTTGATGACATTGCCCGTCATGGTCGGCACCGAGTGCGTGACCGGAAGAATGGCACCCACCACCCCGAACGGCGCGTATTCCTCGAGCGTAATTCCATCGTCCCCGCTCAGCGCATAGGGCCGCAGCCACTCCACGCCCGGGACCTTGTTCATGATCTCCAGCTTCGCGATCTTGTGATCGAGCCGGCCGATCCCGGTCTCCTTCAACTCGAAGCTGCCCCACGACTCGGTGTTCGCGGCGCAGACGCCCTTCACGATCTCGATCGCACGGACCCGCCCTTCCACCCCGAGTTTCCTCAGCTTGAGAAAGGCATCGTGGGCGGCCTGCGCGGCCGAGTTCACGCACGAGAACACCCCGTGGTCACTCTTCGCGCCGTTTCCCTTGCACGAACACTCCCCGTCATTTTTCTCCACCTTGGCGGTCGCGGCCGGCGACGGTTTCGCTGCGAGGGCGGGCGCCGGGCCGGAGACCCTGCCGAGATCCGCCAGCACCTTCTCCACCACGCTCCGCACGGTTTCCTGGTCAATTGCACTCATCGGTTGCTCGTTTGGATTCTGGATTCTTGCATCGAAAATTTTGCGGCCGAGCCGCTCAGCTCCTGGATTTTCCGTAGATCTGCTTCCCGAGGACATCCACGCTGTCCACGATCGCCACCACCGCGGCGTCGACCGGGATGTTACGCAGACCGCCGGCTTGCCGCGCCGAACTCCCCTGGCAGAAGAGCACCAACTCCCCTTCCCCCGCCCCGACGGTGTCGACCGCCACGATGGTGTTCGCGCCATCGCGGAAGCGATCCGGCTGGGCCTCGTCCACCAACATGGGACGGACCAGGAGGAGCTTGCGCCCCGTCATGGCCTCGTCCTTCTTGGTGGCCACCACCTGGCCGATGACTTCTGCCAAATACATCGTGATGCGGGAATGAGGGCCCGTGTCGATTACTTGCCGGCGGCCTTCTTGGCGGGAATGACTTGCTGAATCGCCTCGTCCGGACGCGCGATGACGTGCGCGCTCACCACCTCGCCGAGGTGGGAGGCCGTATCCGCTCCGGCGTCAATGGCAGCCTTCACGGCAGCCACGTCGCCAGTCACCACCGCGTTGCACAGTCCGCTCCCGACGCTCTTCATCGGCCCGGTCAGCTGCACATTGGCGGCTTTCAGCGCAGCGTCGATTCCCGTCACGAGACAGCACAATCCGCGCGTCTCCAAAAGTCCTATTGCTTGCTTTGCCATGGTTGTATTTCGTTGGTTGGTTGATTCGTTGATTCGTTGATTCGCTGATTCGTGGATCTTGTTCGCCGCGTTTCATGTCAATTGAGCGCGGTGACCTTCCGGTAGACTTCCCGTGCCAGGACGAGCTCCTCGTTGGCGGGAATGACATAGACTTTCACCTTCGCCTCCGCCGCGCCGATTTCGCTTTCTTCTCCCCGGCACGCCTCGTTGCGTCCGGCGTCGAGCACCAGGCCGATCTCCTCCAGCCCGGCGCACACCGCCGCGCGCAACCACGGGTTGTTCTCCCCGATGCCCGCTGTGAAGACGAAGCCGTCCAGTCCGCCGAGATCAAATAGAAACGACGAGGCCCAGCGCCGCGTCTCGTGAACGAGCACGTCCAGGGCAAGCCTGGCCCGCTCGTTCCCGCCGTCGGCCGCTTCCTTCACATCCCGCAGGTCGTTGCTCACTCCCGAAATACCGAGCAGCCCGCCTTCCCTCGTCAACTGCCGCTCGACTTCCTCCATCCCGAGTCCCAGTGCCTTGCTTGCATAGGGGATCGCGCCGGAGTCGAGATCTCCCACCCGGTTGTTCTGCGGCAATCCGCTTTGCGGCGAGAACCCCATGCTGGTCCCCAACGCCACCCCGCTGCGAATTCCGGTCACCGAACTGCTTCCGCCCAGGTGGCACGAGATCACGCGCAGGGGCGGATCCACTGCGAGTGGTCCGTCCCGATACAACCCCCGCACGATCGCGGCGACATCCTCGCGGCCCATCAACTCCGCCGAGCGCTCCGCGATGAACTTGTGGCTCGCCCCGTGAAAGCCGTGCCGCCGGATCCCCGCCGCCTGCCAGGCATCCGGCACCGCGTAGCGCGTGGCCGCCTCCGGAACCCACTGGTAAAAGGCGGTCTCGAAAAGGGCCACCCGCCGCGCCTCCGGCAGGATCTCGCCGAACTGGCGAATCCCGGCCGCGTAGGCCGGGTTGTGAGCGGGAGCCACGTCCTCAAATCCCTCCAGCGCCTCCAACACGGCCTCGTCAGCCTCCACGCAGCCACTCAGGTTTCGTCCCAGCACGGTCTTGAACCCAACCGCTTCGATCTCCCTCCGCGAAGCCACCGTCCCCTTTCCTTCCAGGTCGGAGAGAGCCCGGCCGATCACTTCGCCGAAGTCCTCGACGCGCTCGAAGCCCCCCTTCGCCAACATGCGCTCCACTCCCTCGCCCATCTCGAAGAGACGGTACTTGAAGGAAGTCGATCCCAGGTTGGCGACGAGGATTTTCACGTCTTGTGTTCTGCTCGGGTGGATGGCTCCGGAGCGGCGCGAGAGTCTCCTTGCAGCCCTGCTCGGATCAGAGCAAATCGACCAGTCCGCCAAGTTCCTCGTGCGGACGTGGAATGACCTGGGTGGACGTCACATCCCCCACTTGCGAACCGGCTTCCGCCCCGGCATCGACGCCGGCCTTCACCGCCGCCACGTCTCCGGTATAGAACCCCGTCACCAGCCCGGCCCCGATCTTGGACCAGCCCAGCATCGAAATGTCAGCTGCCTTCAGGGCGGCGTCCGAAGCCTCGATGAGGGACACCAGTCCCTTCGTCTCAATGATTCCTACTGCTTGTTTTGCCATGATTCAAAGTGGTTCGATTATTCGAGTTCGAAACGTTTCAGGAGATCCGTATGCGGGCGCGCAATGACGTGCGAACTCACCAGCTCACCGACCTTGTCGGCCGCCTCCGCGCCGGCATCCACCGCAGCTTTCACACTCCCCACATCCCCTTGCACGAGAATGGTCAGGAATCCGCCGCCGATTTGCACCTGCTTCAGGAGGCTCACGTCGGCCGCCTTGGCCATCGCGTCGGCAGCCTCCACGTTTCCCACGTAACCTTTCGTTTCTATTAGTCCAAGGGCTTGGCTCATCTGTCTTTGTCGTTTGGTTGAATTCTTTCGTCTATTTGATCAGTTCGCAGAAGGTGTCCGGCCTCAGGCCGCAGGCATTGCCTTCATCGGTATCGATGTGAACCTCCAGGCTGAAACTCTCGTCGACCCGCACCACGATGTTGTCGAAGGTCACCGGAGAATTCCCGTGCACCTTCATCTTCATCACCGCCTTGTGTTTCACCCCGTAGTAGGCTGCATCGACGGGATGCATGTGCACGTGCGGCGCAGCCCGAATGACACCCTGCGGCATTTCGAAAAATCCGGCGGGCCCCATCAACATACAGCCCGGCGTCCCCTCGATGTCGCCCGAGAGGCGCAAGGGAACCTCGAAGCCCAGCGCAATCGCGTCCGTGTAGGCCAATTCGACCTGGTTGAACTCGCGGCACGGGCCAAGGATGCGGAGATTCGAAATCACCCGGCTGCGCGGCCCCACCAGCGTGACGGTTTCCTCCGCAGCATAAGCCCCCTCCTGGTAGAGGGACTTCATGGGCGTCAGTTCGTGGCCCGGCCCGAAGAATCGCTCCACCGCCTGCGGTGAGAGATGGCAGTGCCGTGCGCTCACATTCACCACCAGGGCATGGGGCGCGGCGCCCGATGCCGGTCGCGCCAGGCCCATCCTGGTGTAGACCTCGGTTCGCACCATCTGCTCCACCACCGCCCGAGGAATATTGGATTTAATCGCCATTCGCGCTTGGTTCTGGCCCGATATGCTTGGGATTTCTTGACAAGTCAATGGTTTTCCCAATAATTACCAAAATAAACCAAGAATTCCCAAGGTTATTCACAGTTCCTCTTGCCATGCTGCCCCCTGAACGACAGAGCCTTATCGTGGCCCGCCTGGCCGCCGCCGACTCGGTCCGCACCATCGAACTGGCTGCCGAGCTGGAGGTCACCGACGAGACGATCCGCAAGGACCTCGAGGCCCTCGAGAGGCGCGGCGAACTCCTGCGCATTCACGGCGGAGCGGTCAAACCCAACCAGGCCCGCGTCGAACTCGCCCTCACCGAACGCCAACTCGTCAACCGCGAGGCCAAGACCGCCATCGCCAGTCTCGCTGCCAAGCGGATTCAGCCCAACGACACCATCTTCATCGACGCCTCCTCCACCGCCCTCACTCTCACCGAGTTCCTTCCCGAGGTCCCCCTCACCATCCTCACCAACGCCCACAACGTCATTTCGGCTCTCGCCGATCACGACGGCTACGACCTGATTTGCACCGGCGGCATCTACGAACCGCGCTCCCGCTCCTACATCGGCCTCCCCGCCGAGACCGCCATGCGCAAACACAACATCCACCGCATGTTCTTCTCCTGCAATGGCGTCCATCTCGAACGCGGGGTCTCCGAAACCAATTCCCGCCAGGCCGCCTTCAAGGAACGCGTCATCGACTGCTCCGAAGAAGTCTGCCTCCTCGCCGACGCCTCCAAGATCGGCCTCAAGTCCTCCTTCTTCTTCGCCCAAATCTGCGACCTCACCACCCTCGTTACCAACGAAAATGCAGATCCGGGCGTCACCGGCGCCCTGCAAAATCTCGGGATCGAAGTCCTGAGGGCGTGAGGGGCTGGATTCCGTCTTCCGTCTTCAGTGTCCAGACCGCAACGGACCTGGCACGTCTCCAGACCTGATTGGTCCAGTTCCTCGGCCCATACTGAACACTGAATACCGACCACTGAACACTGTCCACCCCTCGTGGGTCGAAATCCGCCTTCGTCTCAATCCGGGAATTCCTGGAGGGCAAACACTTCCACCGCCTGCTCGCGGCCCTTCAGTTCTCGGTTTCCAAGGTGCGTGCAGAACGCCTGGCCTTCGCTCCAGCCTTCCAGGAACTCGCCGCTCACCAACGCGCGCTCGTCGAGCTCACGCGTCAATTCTTCCAATCGGAAGACCAGGTTCACGGCATCTCCCAACAAGGTGAATTCCTGGGTGCTAAACGCTCCGTAGGCAGCCGGCCCGATGTGAATCGCAGCACCGGCCCGAAACTTCAATCCGAACTCCGACAGCACCTTCTGGTGCACCCGCTCGACTTCCTCGCAGGCCCGGTGCATTCCGTGCGCGGCCTTCAAGGCGGCGAGGCGCGATTCGGTGGAGGTCTCCATCCAGTAGGCCAGCAAGCCATCGCCCATAAACTTGTCGAGCATCGCTCCGTTCTCGTTCAGGATCCGCTCCGTCTGCGAATACCAGGAGCCAATGATGGGAGCCAGTTGGTCCGGATTCAGCTTCTCCGACAGGGCCGTAAATCCCCGGATGTCGCTCACCAGCAGGATCACGTCCTTTGACCGAACCTCGACGATCGTTACATCCGTCGCGGGCTGGTCATGGTTCGGGGACCCCTCCCCCCGCGCCTCGAACACGAACGCGTGTTCTGCGATCCGTACCACGTCACCCGGCCGCAATTGCCGCGCCGTGGTGACCCGCTTTCCGTTCAGGTAGCTCCCGTTGCTGCTCCCGAAGTCGAAGAACCAGTAGCGATCTTCCTGCCATCGGATCAGGGCGTGGCGACGCGATACGCGCGGATCGGAAATTACCACCGTCGAATCCAGGGTTCGCCCAATCGAACTGACTTCCCCCAGTTCGAAGGATTCGGCAGTCGAATCATTGATCAATCTCCCCGTCAAAAGTTCGACTCTATCAGAATTGCACGCCGAACCCCAATCCGAAAACCCCGCTGCAGACCGGCCCCGGGCAAGTCCCGAGGCCATCAGGGCGTGTATCCGTATTCGGTAGTCAGGTGGCCGGAGGG
>CAUZKZ010000276.1:0-7422 GCA_963580345.1 Verrucomicrobiia bacterium
GGACCGGCGCCGAATTGTTGTTTTGAACATGCTGGAGAATGCAACCAATGCCTCCTCGATGCACATCTCCGTGCGCCAGATTCTCCACAACGACGTTCCCCAGGACTCCGGCGCCTTGTCCGCCATGGACGAGGCACTGATCAAGGCCGCCATCAACAGCGTGCAGCCCGGGGTGGCGCTTCCCGACAACGACGGCGACGGCGACCCGGACGTCACCGATCCGGACGACGACAACGATAATCTGCTCGACGACGATGAACTGGCGATCGGCCTCGATCCCTTCGATGCCGACACGGATGGGGACGGGACTCCAGATGCGGAGGAAGACCTCGATGCGGACGGCTTTACCAACGAAGCGGAACTCTACCTCATCCTCACCGATCCCCTGGACGGGACCTCGCTCCTGCAGCCCCAGTATGAATACGATGGCACCAACCACTCCATCACCTTCCCGACCTTGACGGGCCGGCGCTACGAAGTGGAGTGCACCACGGACTTGATCGAGTGGAATGTTGTCACGACGATTCCAGGCACGGACTCGGCTGAATCGATTCCACTGGGGCCGCTGATCGGCACGCGGATCTACAGGGTCGGGATCCAGTTCGCGCCGTAGATGCGGCCTCAAATTCGTGGCAGCCGGGGCGGCCGCCCTACAATTGAGATCCGGCGAGAGCATCTGTAGGGCGAGCGCTTCGCTTGCCATGCTTGCTCACGCGTGCTCGAGCAGGATGGAATCCACCGCGCGTTCGCCCTGCAGGATGTCCGAGACGATCACGAGGGGGGTGCCGGTGGGAATGTCGCGGCGGTGCCGGAGAGTATCGACGGCGTCCGCGATCGTCTCGCGGGGGATCTTCCGGAACGGGATCACGAAGGGCCGCACACCGCGGGAGAGGGAGAGTCCGCGGCAGACCGCGTCATCGGGCGTGAAGGCGTAGATGGGCGAGCGGGGACGGAGCAGGGCGGCCTGGTTTGCGGTGGTTCCGGAGCGGGTGAAGACCACTATCACGGCGTCTTGAATGGAGTCGGCGAGCTGCACCGCGGCGCGCACGGTGTGTTGCTTTTCGGAGCGCAGGTCTGCGTCGAATCCGTATCCCAGTCCCCCGGAGCGCTCGATGCGGCGGGCCACCCGGTCGAGAATCTCGATGCAGCGGACGGGGTGCTTCCCGACCGAGGTTTCCCCCGAGACCATCAGGGCGTCGGCTTCTTCGTAGACGGCATTGGCGCAATCGGTGACCTCGGCCCGGGTCGGAGTCGGGTTGGTGATCATGGATTCGAGGAGGTGGGTGGCGACGATGACACGCCGGCCGAGACGCAGGCAGCGCTTGACGATGCGGCGCTGGATGATGGGCAGCTCCTCGATGTTGACCTCGATCCCGAGATCGCCGCGGGCCACCATGATCACATCGGAGGCAGCGATGATGTCGTCGAGATTCCTGATGGCTTCCTGGTCCTCGAGCTTGGCGATGAGTTGGGCGTGGCCGCCGACTTCTTCCATGCTGGCGCGAAGTTGGTGGACATGGTCGGCATCGCGCACGAAGGATCCGGCCACGAAGTCGGCCCCACACTCGACCGCGACCTGGAGGTCGGCGCGATCCTTGTCGGTGAGGGCGGGGAGGTTGAGCCGCACCCCGGGCAGATTGATGTGGCGCCGTGAGCCGAGGAGGCCGGCGGTCTTGACGGTGCAGGTGAGGCGGTCCCGCGCCACCTCTTCGATTTCCATGATGATGGCGCCGTTGTCGACCAGGAGGGTATCGCCTGCCTTCACATCCTCCACCAGGTTCGGGTAGTTGACGGTGGTGGAGAGGGGGAGGGAAGGGGCGCTGTCATTCCGGCGGAACTCGATCCGATCGCCCGGCGCCAAGGCGAGAGGCTCGGGGAGGGTGCCGGTCCGGATGGAGGGCCCCTGGAGGTCGAAGAGAAGGGCGACCGGGCGGGGGGCGTCGATGGCCACCTCGCGAATGCGGCTGGAGGCGGCGCGGGCCCAGTGGTGCGAGGCGTGGCTCATGTTGAGCCGGAAAGCGTCCACCCCGGCCTCGATCAACCCTGCGATGAGCTCGGGGGCTTCCGTGGCGGGACCGAGCGTGGCGATGAGTCGAGTGCGGCGCACGAGGGGAGGGTGCAGGCCCCATCGCAACCCGACAAGGGGAATGGGGGCGGGAAGGCCCGCGGAGGGTGGAGCACGCGGGAAGGCCCGGTGAGGGTGGAGCGCGCGGGAAGGCCCGCCGAGGGTGGAGCGCGCAGGAAGGCCCGGTGAGGGTGGAGCGCGCGGTGCACTCAGTTCTTCTGGCCGGTCCCGGGCAGGAAGCGGTAATAGACTTCCAGCATGAGGGTGGAAAGACAGGTGACGTAGTGCTTGTTGCCGAGGTGGTGGCCCGGGTTGGCGGGGAGGTTCCAGGAGCCATCGGCGGCCTGATTCTTCAGCACTTCGTCGCGGAAGAGTTCGTTGTAGTGGACCCAGAACTTGCCCCCGTAGTTGATCATGGCCTGTGAGGCATAGTAGTGGCCGTAGAGGTCGGTGTCCTTGCCCTGCCACTGACACTTGATATTGGCGACGACGACCTTGCAGGCGGCCCGCGCCGAGGCGTGGGCGGTGTTGCCCCAGATCTGGTAGCAGAGGGCCCCGACGGCGGAGAGGGTGGTGCCGTCGCCGCTCGGGGAGGGACCGGTGTAGCCGATCGCGCCGCTGGGGCCCTGGTTGCCGGCGATGGCGGCCAGTGCCGCGCTCACGCACCTTCTCATATTACGAAACTCGATATTGGTGTGGGCGCAGGCCTTGAGAGCCTGGAGGCACCAACCCATCACAGAGGTGTCGTTGCGCTTTGCCTCCGAAAACTGGTAGGTCCATCCCCCGGCGGCATTCTGTCCGTTGATGATGGTTTGCCCGCAGGCCTGCACCGCTTCGCGGAGGTTGGGGATATTGACTCCGAGTTGCTGGCAGAAGGTGTAGGCCTCCGCAATCGCGTAGGTGGCGATGGCGTGTTCGTAGACCCAGGGATTGCCCTGGAGGTCGGTACCCATCCTGCCCTTCCCTTTCATGGCGACATCGACGAGGTGGATGATGGCGTTCGTCACGGTCTCCCCATACTTTTCCGAGAGGGGTGTCTCGCAGTGGCCGAGGTAGGCCAGGAGCGCCACGCCCGTCATGGCGACCCGGTAGGTATCTTCCCAGGAACCGTCGGGCTTTTGAGTCGACTGCAGCCAGTCGAGGGCTTTCACCACGGCGTCTTCGCACTGCTCGGTGCCGCCGCTGGCCTTGAGGCGCTGGAGGCGGTCCTCCTTCGTGCAGCGCTTGCGCATGACGGCCGGAATGTTTCCGAAGCCGCCCCCGCCGCCGTCGCCGCCGGATCCCCAGCCCGCTCCGAAGTCATCCCCGCTCCCGAAGTCGAGATTGGGCTCGGCCTCGGTTTCCGGGACCGGAACCGCGGTGGGGGACGGGGTGGTGGAGGCGATCACCTTCGCCATGGAGGAAGAGGGCGCGGATGGCTTGCGCTGGATCTGCGGATTGATCTCCTTCTGGTCGAGGGTGTCCTCATCCGGCAGGCCGGAATTGTAGGTGACGATGGTGGGAGACTTGAGATTCAGGGCCGGAAGCAGGATGAAGAGCAGGATGAGAATCACCAGGGTGATCGCTAGCAAGGCGATCACAATGCTGGTGATGACGGAATTCTTCTTCTGGGCCTCGAGGCGGGCTTCCGCTTCGGGGGTCAATTGGGCGTGGAGACTCATGCCGGTCCTCTAACGATTTTGAGGCACCAAACCTTAGAAATTGTCCGGTGGCAAGGGTAGAAGGCGGGCGGGAGCTTGCCGGAAGCCGTTGATTTTGCGACCAATCGGCATGGAAATCCGTGCCGGGGTGGCTGGAGCTGGGGCGATGGGGCGGAATCACGCCCGGGTCTACGGATTGATGGAGGGGGCGCGCCTGGAGGGGGTGTTCGACCTCAACCGAGCCCGGGCGGAGGCAGTGGCGGCGGAATTCGGGGGTCAGGTGGTCGATTCCCTGGAGGACCTCGCGGAGCGATGCGAGGCCGTCAGCGTGGCTGTGCCGACTGCAAATCACCTCGAGGTGGGTGGGGCCCTGCTGCGCCTGGGGGTCAACGTGCTGGTCGAGAAGCCCATTGCGAGCAACGAGGCGGAAGCCGAGGAATTGCTCGAGATCGCAGCGAAGGCGCGGCGCGTCCTGCAGGTTGGACACATCGAGCGGTTTAATCCCGTCCTGCGGCAATTGGAAGAACGGTTGAGCCGCCCCCGCTTTATCGAGGCGCATCGGCTTTCGCCGTTTCCGAACCGGAGCCTGGATATCGGGGTGGTCCTCGACCTCATGATCCACGACCTGGAGGTGATTCTGCACCTGGTGCGCTCGCCGGTCTCCAGCATTGACGCCGTGGGGGTCCCGGTCCTGACCCGCCATGAGGACATTGCCAATGCAAGGCTGCGGTTCGAGAACGGCTGCGTCGCCAATGTCACCGCCAGCAGGATCAGTCCGGAAAAGATGCGCAAGATCCGCGTCTTCCAGGAAGACTGCTATCTCTCCCTCGACTACCAGGAACAGAAAGGAAAGATATTCTGGATCGAGAAAGGCGGAATTGGACAGGCCGAAGTCGAAATCGATCCGGCTGAACCGCTGATGGCCGAACTGAATGCCTTTGTCGAAGCGGTCCGCGAACAGAAAGAACCCACCGTGACGGGTCAGCAGGGGGCGGCGGCGCTGGAAATCGCCCTCGACATCACCCGGCGCATTCACCAGGACGCCGAAAAGTACGGAATCGGGAAGCGCCTGGCGGATGGGGCCGAAACTTCCCGCCCGAAGGGCGGCCGATCTCGACCATGACCGAGACGGTCATGCCACTCTAACCTTGTGGCATTCCTACTAGCGCCATTCCCGCTAGCAGGGGAAGGGATCCTCGTCGGTCTCGGTCTTTTTGCCGGGATCTGATTCGGTCTCGGGCCTGTCTTCCGGCTCGGATTCGGCCTCCTCTTGTTCCTTCTCGGGTTCCTCTTCGGGTTCCTCTTCGGGTTCCTCTTCGGGTTCCTCTTCGGGTTGCGCGATCTGTTTCGGTGCGTTCTGTTTCATGGCGGCGGCGACCAGGTCGTAGTGTGCCACGATGCGATCCTGGGCGTTCCGTTCCAGGATCTCGGCGCGGTAAAGTTGGGTGGTGAGGGCCTTGGCTTGCTTGATCTCGAAGTCGTTGGGAAGGTGCGCGGCGTTTTTGTCCGGCGGGGGGCCGAGAACCATGTTGGGCACGAGTTTTTCCACTCCTGGAACCACCTTCGGGTCGATGATATACCGGATGTGAACCTTGGAGCCCTTGGCAGGTCCGTGGGCGATCTCGGGGCGTTCGCCGCCTTCGAGGAGCTTGAGGGACTCGCTCTCCTCGAAGAGTCCGAGGGTTCGGCAGTGCTGAAAGTTCCGCAGGAGACCTTCCTTGATGAGGCGGACGCGGGGATCGGAGGAGCGGTCCTGGTTCGGATCGTCATCGGGGAAGAGAGCGCCCTTGCCCTTGCCATGAAACACTTCGTCGAGGGTTTCGCTGGGCTCCTTTTTGAGTTTCTCCTCGGCGCGATGAAGTTCCGCCATCGATTTCATGAGAGCCACCTCGGCGTCGGCGGCGTAGATCTGCTCGAAGGAGGAGGTCGGATTGGCCAGAATGCGCAGTTCGTGCACGATCCGTTTTTCGACCTTGTGCCGGCCCCAAAATTTCATTCCCGCCACCAGGACTGCGAGCCCTAAAACAGTCAGAACAAGATAGCGGATGAGGTCGCCGGGAGCCATGGCGTTGAGGATAGACGGGAGGATGGCGGTCTCAAGTCCAGAGTGATTTCTTCGTCGGTTCCGCCTCGGGAGCCTGGAAGCGGGTGACGTCCCGGCAATGGTAGAGCGCTTCTTCCCGGGAAATCATCCGTGACTTGAGGAGGGTGTCGAGGGAGTCGTCGATGGTGTGCATGCCTTCCTGGCGGCCGACTTCCATGAGGCCGACCATCTGCTCGAGCTTCCGGTCCCGCACGCAGGCACGCAGGGCGTAGTTCATCTTGAGGATCTCGCTGGCGAGAACGCGGCCCTGGCCATCGATGCGGGGAATGAGACGTTGCGAGATGACGCCTTCCAGCACGTTGGAAAGCTGCGCGATGATCTGCTGCTGCTGGTCGGACGGGAAAACGTCCACGAGACGGTCGATTGATTGGGGAGCATCGACGGTGTGGAGGGTGGCGAGCACGAGGTGGCCGGTTTCGGCGGCCGTGAGGGCGATCCGGATCGTTTCCAGGTCGCGCAGTTCGCTGACCACGATGACGTCGGGATCTTGCCGGAGGGCCTGGCGCAGGGCGCGCGCGAAGCTCTTTGTATCGCGGCCCACTTCGCGCTGCTTGATGATGCTCGACATGTGGGCGAAGACGAACTCGATGGGATCCTCGATGGTGATGATCACCCCGGAGTTCGTCTCGGCATTGCGGCGGATCATGCCTGCCAGGGTGGTGGTTTTGCCGGCCCCGGTCACACCGGTGACGAGCACCAATCCGCGCTTGAGCTGACAGAATTTTTCGATGATGGGGCTGTGGCCGAGCTGGGAGAGCTCCGGGATCTCCTCGGGGATGTAGCGGAAGGTGGCTTCCATGTGGGTCTGGGTGTAGTGCACGTTGCCCCGGAAGCGTCCGACCCCCTGTACCGCCATGGCGTAATCGAGTTCCCACTCCTCCTCGAGCTTGGCGCGCTGGGCCTCCGAGAGGGTGCCCATGATGAGTCGCTGGCAATCGTCGGCGGTGAGGGCGAAATCCTCCAGCGGGCGGATCGAGCCGTGCAGGCGAGCGGCGGGGGGAGCGTCGGCGGCGAGATGCAGATCGGAGCCCCCTGCCTCGACGGTCTCGCGCAGGTAATCGGTGATATCCCGGACTTCGCTCATGGACGGGCAGTATAGGAAGTCTAGGGCGCGGGGGCCGGACTGCGAATAAAAACTCAGGGCGAGGCGCGCGGGCGCGGGGTGAGGAGGGCCTCCACGCGGGCATGGTCATCGGCGGTAAATTCGTAGTCGTCGAGGCGGGAGCGGAGTCGCTCGAGGTGCCCGGTGAGGGGCGCGAACTCGTTTTCGCTGCCGTGTTGGGCCGTCATGAAGCCGAGGATCTGCGCGCCGCGCAGGTAGAGCACGCGGGCCTCGAGGTGCCGGCCGGAAAGGAGGCTGACGTCGGCCGCTTCGCACAGCCAGGCCCCGCACGAAACGAGTTGAGGGAGCTTGGCGGTGCCGGGGTGATAGAGGAGGGCCACGAGTTTCTGGGCCTCGGTCTGCACCAGGGTCTGCAGCGGCAGCCCGGTGAGGATCTCGCAGTTCTCCTCGAGGAAGTCCTGGAAGTCTTCAACCGCATCGGGCTTCTTCAATCCCACCGCCCGCAGGCAAAACTCCACCGTGCGCTCGATCTCGCGGAGGATGTAGTCCT
>CAUZKZ010000277.1:0-7399 GCA_963580345.1 Verrucomicrobiia bacterium
ATATCGGGTGAAAATGGGGTAGTCAGTTTGACGTACACGATGGTTTCAGGAATTGTCACAAAGCGGGATATTTGGGACGCCGCGCGAAAAGCGGTTGAGGGGGGAGCGAGTTACGCGGAAGTTTCCGATAAGTTTGGGCTCAAGGTGGCTACGCTCCGAACGCGATCTTTTAGGGAGAAGTGGGATTCTCCGCGCCGAAGGTTCGAAAACCGCGATAAGGTGGCTGGCGACGAAAGCCCGGCGAGTTTTCCGAAGGATCACGCTTCTCTTTCCGTTTCAGATGCGAATAATTCGCAAAGGCGACAAATTCGCGTTAAGGATCAGCCTGATTTCCTCTCTGCCGCCGACGTTGGTCCGGAAGCTTATCGCCAGGCGCTCCGCCGTTGGGCGCAACTCAACATCGCCGCCGCAACGCCCGATATCCCCGTCCCTCGTACCCTGCAAGAGCTGAAGGTAGTGGTCGATATCCTGGACAAGCAAGACCGCCAAGCGCCCGGCGCCGGCAATGTCATCCGTCACGCCACTAACCTCCAACGAAGCGTGCCAATCGATATTGAGCCAGAGCCCGAAGTGGACGGCTTCCGCATCTAACTCGTTGCAGTTAAGCCAATTGCGCCAGTCTCAACACTTTATCTTAGATTATTGCTAGTAAATCGCTTTTCTAGCCCCTGCGTCCCTGGGCGCCTGTCGGGCGGGGAAGGTGGGGGTGCAACCCGAAATCGTCATCCTCTGGGACGGCTCCGGATCCATGACCACCGCCGACGCCCAAGTGCCGAAGCAATTTGGCGCCGGGCCGGACGTGGTCTCCCGCGGCGAGCTCGTCGACGTCATCCTCAAGTCCAAATTCTGGACCCCGCTCGAGGAGGACGGCAAAAACCGCGTTTCGGTCGAACCCTTCTCACCCGCCCCCGACAGCGACGATCCCGTCGTCACCGCCCTCGCCGTCACCGACATCTACACGGCCCTCTCCGAACTGGTCGAGACGCGGCCGGACTTGCGCGCCGTGATCATGATCGGGGACGGGGACTGGAACGCCACCGACCAGCCCGCTCCCGTCGCGGCCGCCCAGAAGATGCGGCTCAAGGATATTCCCCTCTACACTCTCGTGACGGGAAGCGAAATCCGCCTGCCCGACCTCGATCTCCTCAAGGTCTCGGCCCCCACCTACGGGATCGTCGGCGAGAACGTGCAGATTCCCTTCACGATCGAGTCCTCGCTCGACCGCGACGTGCGCACCATCGTGCGGATCCGCGACGAATCCGGCCTGGAGCGCACCAAGGACATCACGATCCCGGCCCGCTCCACCTTCTACGACGCCATCCTCTGGCGCCTCCAGAAGGAGGGCGCAACCACCCTCGACCTCTCCATCCCACTCGCCGACGGCGAACTGGTCGAGAAGAACAACCGCCGCAAGTTCAACATCGCCGGCCGTCCCGAGTCCATCAAGGCCCTCGTGGTCGAGACCCTCCCGCGCTGGGAGTACCGTTTCATTCGCAATGCCCTCTCCCGCGATCCCGGGGTGGACGTCGACTGCCTCCTGCTTCATCCCCAGCTCGGCGAAGGGGATGGTCCCGACTATATTGCCGCCTTTCCCGACAAACTGGAGGATCTCCAGAAGTACGACGTGGTCTTTCTCGGTGATGTCGGCGTCAAGCAGGGCCAGCTCACCGAAGAGCAGGTCACCCTCCTGAAGGGATTGGTCGAAAACCAGGCCTCGGGCATCGTCTTCATTCCAGGCTGGCAGGGAAACCAGTTCACGCTCCTCGAGAGCGAACTCGGCTCCCTCATGCCGGTCATCGTCGACGAAAAGAAAAAGGCCGGCCACGAGGAGAGTACCGCCTCCCCGCTTTCGCTCACCACCGAAGGCCGCAGCTCGCTCCTCACCATGCTGGGTGACACCGAGGAAGAGAACCCCGTCATCTGGCGGAGCCTGCCGGGCTTCTACTGGTACGCTCCCGTCATCCGCGCCAAGAGCGGCACGGAGGTTCTCGCCGTTCACGCCAACACCCGCAACGAGTACGGCCGCATCCCGCTTCTCGTCACCAGCCGGGCCGGCAACGGCAAGGTCCTCTTCATGGGCATCG
Organism: Verrucomicrobiia bacterium; assembly: GCA_963580345.1. Lineage (GTDB taxonomy): Bacteria > Verrucomicrobiota > Verrucomicrobiia > Verrucomicrobiales > Akkermansiaceae > Roseibacillus_B. The sequence goes on from CAUZKZ010000277.1 coordinate 2,085, forward strand.
ACTCCGCCTGGCGCTGGCGCCGCGGCGTGGAAGATCTCTACCACTACCGCTTCTGGGGACAGGTCGCGCGCTGGATGTCCTACCAGCGCAATATGGCGGCCGGCAAACGGGTTCGCCTCTACTTTACGCCCGAGCGCCCCTCCCCCGGCGACAGCGTCACCCTCAACGCCAACGCCTTTGAAGAAAACGGCGCCCCGCTTCAGGAAGGAAACGTCCTCATCGATTTGACCGCTCCCGACAATACGGTCCGTCGCTTCGAACTCATCAAGTCCGACGCTTCATGGGGATCGTTCACGGGCCGCTTCAAGATCACCATGCCCGGCATCTGGAAAATCACGGCCCGCACCTCCACCAGCACGGAAGGGGCGGTCGACACCAGGATCATCGCGCAGGGAACCCAGATCGAAAAAACCGGCCACCCCGCCCGTCCCGACGTCCTGACCGAACTCTCCGAAGTCTCCCGCGGCAGGGTCGTCACCGCCGACCAGCTCGAGGAACTCGCCAAGGAAATCTACGACCTCCCGGAGCCCCGCCCCCAGGTGATTCCCCAGTCCCTCTGGTCCGAATGGTCCATCGCCGCCAGCCTGGTCGGTCTCCTCGCCATCTTCTGGGTCGGGAGAAAACTCAACGGGACTTTCTAATTTCTGATCATTCCCGATCACGCCATCCGGTAACCGGCAGTCGCTGAAATCTGCCGCCGGGGGCGGCGTGAAAGCGGAAACCCCGGCCTCGATCTCATCTGCCTCCAATGCATCTTGCCGCTGCGCCAAATCCTGTCATGCTTACGCACCCATAGTCGCAACATCCGACTTGGGCGGATGGCTGCACCGGGCCCCGGCGACGGCCCCCTGTTTTAACAACTCGCCTCCCCCCTCCGAAACTGAAAGTCCTTTCCACCCGACCTGTTCTTCCGGGCGGAGCTCCGGGTTCTCGAGCCGCTCCGCTCCCTGCCCTCGCGCTGGCGGCGATCGTGCTGGCGCTGTTGCCGGTGCAGGACGCGGCCGCTCTGGAACCGAGCCTCACCGAGTTTGTCGCCGCACCGGATGGAACTTTTCCGGACGGCGACGGCAATGCCTCGGATTGGATGGAGTTTTACAATCCCAACCCGTTCGCCATCAATCTGGCGGGCTACCGGCTCGAAGACAGCGCCAACACCTGGAACTTTCCGTCCGTGCAAATCGTGGCCGGCGGCTACCTGATCGTCTTCGCCTCCGCGCAGGCCGATCCCAATTACGTCGATGACGGAGGCAATCTGCACACCACCTTCGGGCTCTCCGCGAACGGCGAGGACCTCTGCTTGATTGCCCCGGACGGAGTGACGGTCGTCTCTGAATTCACCGGTGTCGGCAAGCAAGTGACCGGAGTTTCCTACGGGCTCGATTCCAGAACAGGCCAGCCCGGATACATGTCTCCGCCCACCCCCGGCGCCGTGAACAGACCGTCCTTCGCCAGCCGCGTGAAGGATACCAAGTTCGACATCCACCGCGGAATCCTCGATTCTCCTGTCACCGTTACGATCACTTCCGAGACACCGGGATCCTCGATCGCCTATACCCTCGACGGCAGCGAGCCGTCTTCCCGTCACGGCACCATCGTCCCCCCCGCCGACGCCAACGCCACCGGGCTCGCCGCTCTCTACATCGACAACACCGCCATCCTGCGCGCCCGCGCCTTCAAGGCCGGGGCGCTCCCAACCAACGTCGATACCCACACGTATCTCTTCCCCTCCCGCGTGGTCCGTCAGAATGCCAGCCCCGCTGGCTTCCCCTCCACCTGGGGCGTGTTTACCATCATCGCCGGCGGTCTGGCCGGACAACCGGTGCCTGCCGACTACGAAATGAAGCGCGAGCTTGTCGTCGCCGATGTGCAGGCCATGAAGGATGCCCTGCGCGCCCTCCCCACCATCTCGATCGTGGCCGACCCGGACGACCTCTTTTCCACTGAAGGCATCCTGGCCAACCCCTTCGGCGGCGTCGACGGCAGCGGCGTCCACACCCAGAATCCCTTCGAGCCCAATCGCCGTTGCTCGATGGAGTGGATCGAGCCCAACGCCGCCGGGCCGGAAACCCAGGTCGACTGCGGTATCCGCCTCACCGGAGGGTACAGCCGCCACTACCGCGCCACTCCGAAAAAATCTTTTTCCTTGCTCTTCAAGCGAGAGTTCGGCGCTGCCAAGCTCAATTTCCCGCTCTTCGGCGAGGGGGAAGTGGACGAGTTCGACCGCGTAGTCCTGAGAGGCATCTTTTCCAATGCCTGGGTCGACGCGGCGGTGCGGCCGGATTACCTGCGTGACCTCATGTTGCGCCGGACCCAGCTCGCGATGGGCCAGCCTGCCTCGCAGGGAACCTGGGTGCACCTCTACCTCAATGGCCTCTATTGGGGCATCTACAATCCCACCGAGCGCCCTGATGCCAACTACGCCGCCGCCCATTTCCCTGGTGGCGAGGAGGACTTCGATGCCGTCAAACACGCCGGCCTCTGCGCCCCCGGCTGCGCCGTGAGCAACCAGTTCGAGCTCATCGACGGAACGGCGAACGCCTACCAGATGGCGCACTCCATCGCCAATGGCGACCTCTCCGACCCGGCCAACTACGCCCAGTTCAAACAGTACGTCGATGTCACCAATCTGGCCGACTACATCGTCCTGAACACCTATTGCGCCAACATCGACTGGCCCGGAAAGAACTGGTACGGCTTTCGCAAGCGCGCTCCGGGGGAAGGGTACAAGTTCTTGTCGTGGGATGCCGAGTACGCCCTCGAAGACGTCAATGTCAACCGGGTCAATGTCGGCAATTCCAACACGCCGGCGCGCCTTTACGATCGGGTCCGGCAAAACGCCGAGTTTCGTCTCCTCTTTGCCGACCGGGTCCACAGGCACGCCTTCAACGGCGGTGCGCTCGATCCCGACGTCATGCATGCCCGCTACAGCGCCCTTGCCGCGGTGATCGAGCCCGCCATCGATGCCGAAGCAGCCCGCTGGGGGGACAACCCCAATACCGGCCGGGGCACCCCCGATTACCGGAAGTCGAACTGGATCAGCGCTCGCGATCATATCCTCAACCGCTTCATTCCCAACCGGAAGCCGATCGCGATGTCACAGTATCGAAGTGCCGGGCTCTACCCCTCGGTGGCGGCCCCCGAATTCAACCAGCACGGCGGCTCCCTGCCCAACGGCTTCGTCCTCACCCTCGCCTCACCGTCTGCGGGGAGAATCTATTACACCACCAACGGCACCGATCCGCGCCTCTCCGGCAATGCGGAAGACCGCGCCGTCCTCCTCGTGACCGCGAACGCCTCCAAGCGCGCCATTCTGGCCGCCGTCGCCTCCGATGAACCGGCTGCAAACTGGAACGACCTCGGCTTCAACCACAACTCCTGGCCCCAGGGCACCATGGGAGCGGGCTATGAAATCTCCGCCACTGGCCGTTACGATCCGCTCCTCGATCCCAACCTGGATTTCGAAGCGGGGGCCGATCCCGCCACCTACGAGAGCATTTACCTCCGCACCGAATTCAATCTGGACCACCCCACCCCCTTCAACACGCTTACGCTCAAGGTGCGCTATGACGACGGTTTCGTCGCTTACATCAACGGGGAGGAAGTGGCGCGGGCCAATACCTCCGGTTCGCCGGGCGATCCGGTCGCCTGGAACGACGAGGCTACCCTGGACCATCGCGACGCGGAGGCGGAATTGTTTCTCTCCGTGGATGCCACTCCCGGGCACCCCCACCTGCGAGTGGGCACGAACGTTCTCGCCATCCACGCTCTGAATCGGGGGACCAACAGCAGCGATTTCCTGATCTGGCCGCAACTCGAAGGCTCCAATCTCGGCACCGGCCCGAATCCCTCCGCCACCATCTATAGCGGCCAGGTGAACCTTCCGAATTCCGCGGTCGTGAAGGCGCGCCTCCTCTCTCCGGGTGGCGAGTGGTCGGCTCTCACCGAGGCTGTCTTCACCCTCGGCACCGTGCCCGCCACCGCAGACAATCTTATTATCTCGAAGATCCACTATCACCCTTCCGATCCGACCGCCGCCGAGATCGCGGCAGGTTACACGCAGAGTCGCAACTTCGAGTACCTCGAGCTGATGAACTACGGAACGCAGAACATCACTCTGGCCGGACTGCGCTTTGCGGACGGAATCATTTTCAATTTCAACGCCCAATCCTTCTTCAACCTGGCGCCCGGCGAGCGCGGCCTGCTTGTCGATGACATCACCGCTTTCACCATGCGCTTCGGTGGCGGCCACCGCATCCTGGGCGAGTTCGAAAGCGACAACCTGGACAATGACGGTGAGCAACTCGCCCTCCTCGCCCCGTCCGGCGCGGACCTCTGGCGTTTCACCTACAACGATGCCGGCGGCTGGCCCGACTCGCCCGATGGCCTCGGCCCCGCCCTCGCCCTCCTCCACCCCGGCCATCCTCCCGACAACGCCGGCATGAGCCTGCCCGAAAATTGGCGGCCCTCGGGACAGTTCGACGGCGCTCCCGGTGCCGACGGAATTTCCCTCACCGCCTGGCTCTCCAGCCAGCCCGATCCCGATCCGCTCGCCGATCCGGACCGGGACGGCATCAGCCAGTTGATCGCATTCGCAACGGGCGCGCTCGACACTCTCCCCGCCGACCCCTTCATGCCGGTCGTTTCGTTCGCATCGATCGAGGTGGGCGGCGTGGTCGCACTCTATCCCGTCCTTGACGTGCGGGAGCTGATTGGCGCGGAGGGAGTGACGACCGGCCTCGAGGTTTCGCCGGACCTGCAATTCTGGAACCCAGCCGGGATGGTTCTGGTCTCTGCCACCGACCGGCTGGATGGCACGGTGGTCCGCCGCTACCGCACCGCCGCTCCCTACCTTCCAGCCGCCTCACAGATGTATTGGCGCCTGTCTGCGACTCGCACCAACTGATCACCACTCCACCACCAGCCACTCCTCAGCCTACACATCCAGCGCCGATCCTTTCACAAACAGGGCTCGCCCCGCTTCGACATCCTTCAGGATCTGCTTCTTCAAATCTTCCAATCCTTCGAACTTCCTCTCCCCGCGCAGGCGCATTCCGAACTGCACCTCTACGATCTGATCGTAAAGATTCGCCTCGAAGTCGAACAGATGCACTTCCAGTAGCCGCCGATCGCCCTCATTGCTAGTAAATCGCTTTTCTAGCCCCTGCGTCCCTGGGCGCCTGTCGGGCGGGGAAGGTGGGGGTGCAATTGCTAGTAAATCGCTTTTCTAGCCCCTGCGTCCCTGGGCGCCTGTCGGGCGGGGAAGGTGGGGGTGCAAGCGTCCGAAGGGTGTGCGGGGGTAGATGGGTGGAAATAAA
>CAUZKZ010000278.1:0-7384 GCA_963580345.1 Verrucomicrobiia bacterium
ACCCTCGATGACGACGGGGAAGAGATCCCCTTCCTCGAGCCCGGCGATACCTTGCCGCTCCGACTGCTGCTGCACGCCATGATGATGCGCTCCTGCAACCGCTCCTCCGTGGCGATCGGCCAGCACATCGCGAACGCCGTCACCGGCGATCCCGACGAATTCATCAACATGATGAACGACCGGGCCCACGAACTGGGCATGTCGAGTGCCGGACTCGAGTTCTTCGGCCAGGGCACCGTCTACGGCCACCCCGCACACGGATGCGTGACCCTTCCCCAACACCTGGTCACCCTCCTGCGCGAGGGCAGCAAGCATCCGCTCTTCCTTCAGCTCGCCAGCAGCGAGATCTACGGCCATGTCACACCCTCCATCGATTTGTGCGGAACCGACGCGGCGAACGATGCGAAGTGCAACAATCCTTTCGGAAACATCCAGAACCTGGCCGGATACCCCGGCCGCCTCGCGTTCAAAGGAGGAAACTTGGGGGGCTGGTTGGGCGGATCCGACGCCAACGATGTGCCCGCCCGCCCGTCCGGCATCCACTGGGCCACCAGCGCCCAGATCGGCATCGTGGAGCGCGCCGGCCGCACCCTCCTGATGGGCCTCCAGCAATCCGGCAACAGCGGCACCGACACGAAGGCGCTCTTCGACTACGGCTTCAAAACGATCTTCACCCCCGACTGCTGCGCGGACCTCGAGTTCCCGTCGGGGGGAGGGGTCATCGGCCCGAAGGGACCAGTCCGCGTGAAGAACTTCGCGGTCGATACCATCCCGAGCAGCCTCGCCGTGATCGCCATCATCGACGACTTCGAGGAGCTGCACCTCAAGATTGCGAGTCTGGATTTCAACAGCGGCAAGATCACCGCGCAGGGAACGACCCTCCGCGAGTACGCCCTGCTGAGTGACACCAGGTTCGGCCCGCCCACCCTCACCGACCTCACCCAGGTGCCCACCACCGCCGCAGTCGGCGACTACTTCACCGCCAACCAGCGCGGCGACCAGGTCGAATTCAAGATCTGGAGAATCGGAGAAGACTACTGAGCTGCAAGAGGCCGAATCGATCCGCAGGGCGTAACGCCCAGGCCCCTCCCCACGTCCATTAGGTTGAGGCCCAAGGCCCCTTAAACACTGAAAACCAGCGATTTGAGAAGAATCGCGAATTTTCTGTAACGCCCCCCGGGGTATTGCGTCAGTATAGCCGGAAGGTTCTCGACCTCCCGCTGCACGCTTCGATGGATGACCGACAGCCCCACATTACGCCGGAAATCCTCGATGCCGTCCGCGGGGGGGACCAGGCCGTCTGCTGCCAGGTAGTCGACATGTTGTATCCGCTCGTCATTTCCATCGTCCGCAACCATCTCCCCCGCACCGAGGCAGAGGAAGATCTCACCCAGGAGATCTTCATGAAAATGTTTTCGAGGATGAAGCAGTACTCGGGCAAACAGCCTTTCGAGCACTGGGTGTCGCGCATCGCCCTCAATACCTGCTACGACCGCCTGCGCCGCCAAAAGGCCCGGCGCGTCGCCAGTTTCACCGAACTCGGCGCGGAAGAGGCCGAGTTCCTGGACCGCACCCTCCTGGGCGAACGCGATCAACCCCAACCGCGCGAAGGCGGCCGCGAACTGGCCTTCGAATTGCTCTCCAAGCTCTTCGCCTCCCTCAAGCCCCGCGAGCAAATGGTGGTGCGCCTGCTCGACCTCGAAGAAAAATCGGTGGCGGAGGTGTGCGAACTCACCGGTTGGGGAGCATCCCGCGTTCGCGTCACCGCCATGCGGGCCCGGCGCAAACTTGGCGAAACCCTGGCCCGGCTGGAGGCCGATCCCCACACTCAAATCTGAATGGCCATGAAGGACCAATCACATCCCAAGTGGAATCAGTTCAGCGCCGCCCTTCGCGAAGCGGGAGTCGCCCACCGCCCCGAAGGAGAAGACCTTTCCGCTCCCCATGGCTTCGCCACCCGCGTGGTGTCGCGCTTCAAGGCCGATCAACGCGCCGACGCCACGGGCCTCAACCTGTGGCGCCGTTGGTCGCTGGCCGGCGCGGCCTGTGCCCTGCTCATCGTCGGCGGGGCCTTCCTCGTGAAGTCTCCCGAGGTCCCCACCAAGCCGATTATCCCGGTTCCCGCCCTCGACGACATGTCGCTGCCCGAACTCTCGATTCGTTGAAAACTCCGACCAAAGATATCCTGCTGATTGCGGTGGCGTTGCTCGTCATCCTGGGCTGTGGCTACGTGGTCGGGAAACGCTCCGCCCCGGAAGTCGTAGAGATCGATCCCACTCCTCCCACCGTGGAGGTCGATGATTTTCAGGAAATGGTGTTGTCGAAACTCGGCGATTCGCTCCATCTCACCCCGGAACAGATCGCGGATATCCGCCCCGACATCAAATCCACCAACGACCAAATCACCAAAACCCGCAAGAGAGCCCTCTTCGAGTTCTACCTTCACGTCCGGGAACTCCACGACAAAATCGGCCCCAAACTCGATCCGCAGCAGCAAGATAAGCTCAGAAAAGACAGGGAAAAGCTGCAGGAAGTGATTGAAAAACGGTTCCCGAGCTTGTTAGATAAGCCGGGGGGCGGATCGCAAAGTTCGGAGTAACGCCCATGAGACGCACAAACCTTGTCCTCGGTATGCTGCTGCTGCTGGTTGCAGCCGCGGTCGCCGTCTACACGACGGACGGCTCCGGGGAGCGTGCTCTCCCTCGCGATTCCCGGGCCGATCACGGCCTTTCCCGCAAAGCCAACCAGCCCGATCGCCTCGATGCTATCCACTCCCCCGCGAAGGCACGGCGCTCGCCAGGCCGCCCCGTGCCGGTGATCGAGACCTTGTACGTCGAACCCTCCGGCCTCGTGCACCCGGCCATCGAAGCCCAAGCCCTGCGGGTGCAGACCGGCGCCCGCAACCGGCTCGGGGAACTTATCGCCGACCTGAATCTCGCCGACCAGCAACAACTCGACATCTTTCCCCTCTTGGCCCGCTCCCATCCCGACTACAATGGCAATCTCAAGCTGGTGGGCGTGCTGGCCGGCGGCCCTCTCAATCCCCTCGGCAAACTGGCCGCAGACCAGAGCATTCGCGAGCATCTCGATCCCGACCAGCAACTCGAACTTGAAATCAAATCCATCGAGGCGGATGTTTGGTGGTCGGATGTGATCGCCCACCTCGAGATGGATCTGAAGGAATCCACCAACGAACCTCTCGCCGCGGGGACTGCCCCCGACCATGACCCCACCCCGCCCAAAGATCCCCAGCCCACTCCCGCCGCCCCCGCCCCCTCCGCCGCTCCCCACCGTGGAAACAACCTCTTTGACCTCTTGGAAAATGGCGGATCATGACACAATCTCGTAACATCTGCCGCTCCAGATCGTCTTACTTACCGAACACCTCAGGAATAGCCAACCCGCCTGCCCCGTCCCTCACCCGATACACAACATGAAACCAACCACCATCAAGATCGTCTGCGCCGCCCTCCTGGGCGCGGCCGCCTTGGCGTGGGGGCAGGATGGAACACCGAAGGTCCGAACCTTCGGAAACGGCATGCTCTCGGAGCATCTCTCCGTCTACGACGTCGATGAGAGCGGAGGCCTCTCCACGGAAGAGTTCCAGGCCCTCCAGGTCGACCGCAGCCGGCACGCCCGCCACCAGAGACTCCGCGACCGCTGGGACAAGAACCACGACGGACGCATCGATGCCCGCGAACGCCAGGAAGCCACCGCGCGCATCCGCGCCTTGATCGAAGAGCGCCGCTGCCGCCGCTTCAACGAGGTCGATCTCAACTCCGACGGTTTCCTCACCACCAACGAGTTCCGGCGGATTAATGCCGTCTCCGCCACCGATCTCACCAACCCCGGCGTGGCTCTCGACATTTTCAAACATCTCGATCACAACCGGGACGACCGCATCAGCAAGGCGGAATTCCTGCGGAGTCTCAACACCGTTCGGCCCGCGCCCGTGGGAGATCCGGAACCAAACCCGAAACCGCGCGACGACGCCAACGACCCGGACAACCCGGTCCGGCGCTGAATCCCCTTGTCAGTATCCTTCACCACGTAAAATCCTACCCCGCACGAGGCAATCCGGCAGCTACGGGTTGCCTCCTTTCATAGTTCGCCACAGCATTGCCCCATGCTTAGTTCGGCCGGTGCCGCCTACCCTGCGGCGCGGCGCGCGACCCTCGTCGCGTGCGCGTTCGTCTCGATGGTTGCACCCTCGTTGCAGGGCGGGCTGCTTTACTTCACCGAGTTCGAAGATCCCCCTTTCGTGAGCGGTCCCGACAATTGGGCGGGAACCGACGGGTGGATCGCCAACAGCACCGGCCTGGGGGTGCACGGCATCGACGACGACAAGTTCCTCGACAACAACCAGACCGCCTTTCTCGGATTCGAGCAACCGGACACCCTCCTCGTGGTGGTGGCAAAACCGCTCGACCACGATCCCGTGCTGGAAAACACGGACCGCATCCAGATCGATGCCCTGCTCGGCGTCGAGGATTCCTCAAACGGCTTCCGCGACAGCTTCTGGATAACGATCTACAACATCGCCGGCGAGCTGCTCGGTGCCCTGCGCCTCTCCAACGAGCTCGGCACCTATGGCATCTGGCGATACGATGGAGTCAACGAATTCGATACCGGCTTGGCTTTCATCCATGGCGAACTCCACCTCTTCTGTATCGAGATCGACTTCCAGAACAACCGCTGGAAGGCCGACCTCGACGGAATTCCGCTCTTTTCGAACGCGCTCTTCACGGCCACCAACCTCGCCCGCGATTTCGGATCGATGTCCTACGAGTGGCAGCTCACTTCCGACGACGTGACCGAGCACGGCGATAACTGGATGCTGGTGGCGGACACCATCGTGTGGGCGATTCCCCCCGGCGAAAAAAACTTCCAGGTCGACCAGGTCAGCTTCGACAGCGCGGGCCAACCCCAGATCGAGTTCACCGGTGAACCGGGGTGGACCTACCAGGTGCAGTACACCGACAACCTCCTCGAGTTTTTCCAAGACCTCCCCGGATCGACTTTCACGGGAATCGCAACTCCTGCCCAGATCCAGTTCTCGGATCCCACCACCCGGCGACCCTCCACCAGGTGGTATCGCGTGGTGCGGACCGTCACCCCGTAGGCCGTTGCCGGGCCTTCGGACGCCACCGCGCAACCCGCTTGCACCCTTGTCCCGCCCCCCGGCAAAATGCGCCGTCGCATTAGTTTGCCTTCCTGCGGGATTCTCCTCAGTCTGCTCCGATGAATTCGGACCCACCTTTCGAACGCCGGCATTTTCTACGCACCGCGGGCGCCGCCGCTCTGGGAGCACTTGCCACTTCCGGAAGTTCGCTTCTCCACGCCGCACCCAACGGAAATCCCTCGCCCCCGGAGTCGCTGGTGAAGCTCCTCTTCGACTCCCTCAACCCCGGGCAGCGCAAGGCCATGTGTTTCGCGTGGGATCACGTCGACGAAAAACGCGGTCTGTTGCGAACCCGCATCGCCAACAACTGGCGCATCACGAAACCAATCGTTGCCAGCGACTTCTACACCGGGGACCAGCAGGCCCTTATCCGCGGCATCTTCGAAGGGATGACCAGCCCGGAATGGCACGGCCGCTTCGACCAGCAACTTGTCGACGACGTCGGAGGCTTCGGCAAAAAGCAGGCCATCGCAATCTTCGGCGAGCCGGGATCTGGGAAGTTCGAGTTCGTCCTCACCAGCCGTCACATGACCCTGCGCTGCGACGGCGATAGCGCCGACCACGTCGCCTTCGGCGGCCCCATTCTCTATGCTCATGAGGGCGAGAGGCTCTACGAAAAACCGGACCATCCCAACAACGTCTTCTGGCACCAGGCCCTCGAGGCCAACAAGCTCTTCGGGACCCTCGATGCGCCCCACCAAAAACTCGCCCTCGTGAAAAGCGGGATGCCCTCCGAAGAACTGGTCGGGTTCAAGGGGAAGGAGGGCCAGTTCCAGGGCTGCCCGGTCTCGGAGTTCGCCGCGGATCAAAAAGCCGAGCTCCAACGCATCCTCAAGATCTTGCTGGAACCCTTCCGCCAGTCCGACCGCGACGAAGCCGTGAAGTGTCTCGTCGCGCAGGGCGGGCTGGACCGTTGCTCCCTCGCCTTCTACGAGCAGGGCGACCTCGGCAACGACAAGATCTACGACAACTGGCGCCTCGAAGGACCCTCTTTCGTGTGGTACTTCCGCGGCCGCCCCCACGTCCACGTCTGGGTCAATGTCGCCGACGATCCCGCCGTGAAATTGAATTCCTACCAGGACTCGGTGGGAGTTTGACGTCATCCTGCCTCATCCCAGCGGCGTTCGCTGCAGGTCGCGCATCGTGCAGAGTTCGGTCTCGACCCCGCGGATCCTCCTTGCCCCGTCCTGACGCCCCACGCTGAAAAATTGCGGCGTCAGGCGGAACGTGTGGTTCACGAAGTTTCTCGTCCCGAATACCATCCCATCCGCTACGTAGCGAGCCCGGCAACGCAGCATCTCCCATTCGCTGAGCTTGCCGCCCGCCCCCAGGACCTTCTGGACCTTCTCTTCCGAAAGGGTGCGGACCCCCTTTCTGTAAGTCCCGCCTTCCCTTTCCCCCTGGGGCGCCCGCCCGCCCAAAAAGAGCATCTTCCGGTACTCCCGGCCCACTTTTCTCCACTTCGCCACCAGCTTCGCGGCCCGCTGTTCGTTGGTCAGCGTGCTGAATTTTTCAAAGAGCACTCGCTGCAGCCCATCCCGCGCCGCCTTGATCCCCGCCACCGCTTCTCCGTAGCCGCACCAACGGTAGTCCTTCGGATCCTCCACCAGTCCCGCGCGCACCGGATTCAGATCGATGTAGGCCGCCACCACTCGGGCTGCATGACCGTCTTCCACCAACGTGCTCTTGAAGCGAGCTTCCCACAGCGTCCCCTTGCGCGCGTGTTTAGTGTTGAACCACTGCGTGAATCGTTGTTTCACGATCTTCATGTACGCCGAGAGGTCGTACATCCGGCAAAAATACTTCTCGCGCAAGGCCTCGGCGCCCTCCTCTCCGCCCGCACCCAGCGCTCGGAAGTGCTCCAGCTCCCAGCCTATCTTTTTCACTTCCGCCCTCGTATACAAACAGCCCAGGTGCCTGAGCAGTTGCTCGTCCGTCATCTTCTTCTCCGGCTGGGCCGGTACCTCCAGCAGAAGATGAAAGTGATTCGACATCACCACGAACGACAGCACCCGCACCCGGCAAAATCTCTCGTAGAGCCGCATCAGCCACACGAAGTGCTCCCGCCCCTCCTTCCCTAGCCCGACTTTCACGATTCGGGAAGATTTGAGGGAGCGGACCCCTGTTTTTCAGGGGTCGGACTCGAAAGGTCTCCCCCACAACTACGATTTGCTTTGGTCCTGGTGGCGGATCTCTGGTGGG
>CAUZKZ010000279.1:0-7331 GCA_963580345.1 Verrucomicrobiia bacterium
CGGGACGGCGCACAAACCCCTTAATATATAGCCATTCTCCCTCATGCCCTCTCATGTCTTCTCATGGGAAGTGGACTGAAAGTCCGCAAGAATCGGTCTCCCAGTCTCGACGGTTTCTCGCGGACATTCAGCCCGCTACCCCCCTGGCGAATCCTTTTTCCCGGGGCTGAAGCCCCGGGCTTTGTTGTCGCGACCCTTCAGGTCGCTATCTTTTGGCGACCCATCGGCGAGGAACCCTGCTACACTGCGCCCCGTTGGCTCCGCAGATCGACAGCTTCATCCTCTACCTCGCCACCGAGCGCGGGCTCTCGGACGCCTACCAGCTCGGCGTCCGGCGCAGCCTCGAGACCCTTCTCGCCTGGGCGGAGCGCGGGAATTTCGCAGCGTGGCGCGACCTCGGGGTCGATGACCTCTCCGCCTTCCTGGCCGACCAGAAGAAGAAAGGCCTCGAAGCCTCCTCGCTCCGCATCGGGCTGGTGCACGTGAAGATCTTCTTCCGCTTCCTCGCCATGCGGAACCTGATCGAAGCCGATCCGGCCGAGCCGCTCCTCTCGCCCCGGACCGGCAGCCACCTTCCCGAGACCCTCCACGAGACCCAGGTCGTAAAGCTGCTGGAGTCCATCGATCCGAAAAAGCCCCTTGGCCGCCGCGACCTCGCCCTCCTGGAGCTCTTTTACTCGTCGGGTCTGCGCCTCGCCGAGATCTGCTCGGTGCGCCTCGAGACCCTCGATCTCGACGACGGCTTCATCCGCGTCACGGGCAAGGGCAACAAGACCCGCATCGTGCCGGTGGGCGGCCGGGCCCGCGCCGCGCTGGAGGACTACCTCGCCAACGAGCGGCCGAAGCTCGTGAAGCGCCGCACCTCCTCCGAGATCTTCCTCTCGGTCCGCGGCGGCCCGCTCAGCCCGGACCGCGTGCGCCAGATCGTGAAGCAGCGCGCTCGGCAGGCCGGCATCGAGCAGCGCATGTACCCGCATCTCCTGCGCCACTCCTTCGCCACCCACCTTCTGGAGAACGGGGCCGACCTCCGCGTCATCCAGGAACTCCTCGGCCACGCCGACATCGCCACCACCCAGATCTACACCCACGTCGACGACAAGCGCCTCAAGAAGGTGCACCAGCAGTTCCATCCCAGGGCGTGAAGGTGGCGGCGCTTTTCAAGCGCCAAGCCTGACGAAAAAAGAGGCGGCTTCCCGGACGCCCCTTGCTTGACCGAGACTCGGTAACCGCCGAACTCTCACTTCAGCTTCACCACGACCTTCTCCTTGGTCTCGAACTTCACGCCCTTCACGCCTTTCAATGCCTTCTCCATCTGGGCCCGGGAACCTTTGTCGATCTCCTTCAATGCCTTGATCCCATCCGGATTCTTGAGGATCTCGTTGAAGTTGATTTCCATGAGGGTGATCGCTTTGCCATCCTTGTCCTGGTGCGTGGCATCGGAATTGGCGATGCCGGGCTCGATGATCAGCCTGGCCCCGATCTTCATGTCCTTGAACATCTGCATGATCATGGCCTCTGCCGCGGCATCCGCCGGAGCCGCCGCCACCGCACCGCCATCCTCTTCCTTGGGCGGGTCCGGCATGGTGACAGTAAGTACACCTCCTGCATAGGCGAAGGTAATCGGCGTCTCCTTCTCTCCTTTTTCTCCCTGCTTGTTGAGGTCGTCCATGGCGGAACCGGGCGAGTACTTCACCTTGTTGATGTCTTCAAAGGTGTACGTCACCTTCACTCCCTTGCCGCCGTTGCGCGCGATCTTTTCCATCTTGGAGTACTTCACGCCTTCACCGTAGGTCGCAGCCTGTTTCTTGTACTTCTCGACGTCGTGCATGTCCTCGAACGGATTCTCCCCGCCTGCCCCTCCGAGGCCTCCCTCCAACATCGCCACCAGTTGGGCACCCATCACGATTTCTTCCGTAATAGTGCCACTCCCGTCTTTCTTGAGGCTGAGCGTTTGCTCGACCTCCAGGCAACCGGACATCCCGAAAAGCGCTGCGATGCTCGCAAGTAATCCCAAGATTTGCTTTTTCATCGGGGTCTCAGCGTGGTTATTTTGCCGAATTGTGCCAGCATAATATCGAGGACATTTTGTTACCGGAATCCGCTCCGGTCCATCCCGGTCTCGGGGTGAGAAAGGCCGCGGATCAGCCAAAACCGTTGCCAGGATACCCGTTCACGGTATCCTGTTACTTAGATGAGCGAAGTGCCGGCGGTCGAGGTCACGAATCTCGTAAAGGACTTTCGGGGTTCCTTCGGACGGGGCCGGATCCGGGCCGTCGACCACGTCTCGTTCAAAATCGCGCCCGGCGAGGTCTACGGGCTCATCGGGCCCAACGGATCGGGCAAGTCCACCACCATGAAGGCCCTCCTCGGCCTGGTGGCGCCCACCTCCGGGAATTGCGCCATCTTCGGCAAGGACTCCACCAAGGTCGACTCGCGCCGCAATGTCGGCTTCCTTCCCGAGAACCCGTACTTCTACAAGCACCTCAGCGGACAGGAAACCATCCGCTTCTACGGCAAGCTCTGCGGCATGCGCGGGGCCGAACTCCGGCGTCGCACTGAAGAGGTCCTCGACCTCGTCGATCTGCAGGGGGCCCGCAAGCGACGCCTGGGCGGTTACTCGAAGGGCATGTTGCAGCGCATCGGACTGGCCCAGGCGCTCGTGCAGGATCCACGCCTCCTCATCCTCGACGAGCCCACCGCCGGCGTCGAT
The DNA here is from genome assembly GCA_963580345.1 of Verrucomicrobiia bacterium. Taxonomy (GTDB): domain Bacteria; phylum Verrucomicrobiota; class Verrucomicrobiia; order Verrucomicrobiales; family Akkermansiaceae; genus Roseibacillus_B. Next base: position 2,711 of record CAUZKZ010000279.1, read on the forward strand.
CCCATCGGCTCCCGCCAGATCCGCGACCTGATCCTCACCCTCAAGAAACGCGGCTTCACCGTCTTCCTCTGCTCCCACCTCCTCGAACAGGTCCAGGAGGTCTGCGACCGGGTCGGCATCATTCACCAGGGCCGGCTCGTAAAGGAAGGCCGCCTCGAGGACCTCATCTCGATCGAGGACCAGACCGAAGTGGTTCTGCGCAACGCCACCCCCGAACTGCTGAAGTGCATCCGCGAATTGGCCGAAGGAGAAGAGGGCGTCGATTGGGTCCGCTCCGGCCACCCCCGCACCACCCTCGAGCGTCTCTTCCTGCGCGAAACCCTTCCGCAGGAAGCCGCCATCGACCTCCCCGACGACCCCGATGAGTAGCGAGTCCGTCAAGTTCCCTTTCTTCTCGCCGCGCCGCGTTCTCATCATCGCCGGCAACACCTTCACGCAGCTCATCCGCATGAAGGTCTTCTACTTCCTGCTCGTTTTCGTGCTGCTCGGGATCGGCATTCACTTTCTCCCGGAACTGCCGCACCTCTCCGGACCGGAGAGCGTCGGGCCGGAGGAACTCCGGCGAATGAAATCGATGCTCATCGCCGTCATGAAGCTGTTCGCCCTCATCCTCGGTATCGTGGCGACTTCTCTCATCATTCCCCGCGACGTGGAGGACCGCACCCTCTACACCATCCTCTCCAAACCCGTCCCCCGCCTCGATTACCTGGTGGGAAAGCTCCTCGGAATCCTCCTCCTCATTTTCGCAGGCCTTGCCCTCATGGCGCTCCTGCTCGACCTCGTCCTCCACTTCCGCACCCAGGCCGTGCTGGCAGAGTGGATGCAGGCCGCCGACACCCTGATCGCCCAGGGCCAGTGGACCGCCGCCGACAAGGAGTCGGCCCGCCTCGAAATCCTCCATCACGGCGTCACCTGGAGCCTGCAAGCCGCGATGCTGACCATCTTCTTCGAAGCCGCCGTGATCGCCGCCCTCGCCCTGCTGGTCTCGACCTTTTCGTCGAGCACCCTCTTCACGGTCGTCATCGCGACCCTGTGCTATTTCATCGGCCAGTTCATCGCAAACGGCCGGGACTACTGGCTGGCGCAGTCCAGGCACGGTGAGGAACCCGCTCTCGTGATCTCGTCCAAGATCCTGGTCGTGATCTTCCCCGACTTCCGGCCCTATGGCATCGCGGACAAGGTCATCGCCGGCGCGAATTTTCCCCCGGACGTCCTCGGCAGCCTCGCCCTCACGACCGGCCTCTATGTCGGAATTTACCTCGTCCTCAGCTGGTTTGTCTTCTCGGACAAGGAGATTTAGAACCTGGCCCCATGACCTCATGAAACTCGTCCGCAATCTCATCGTCGTCCTCATCACGATGGTCCTCGTGGGCCTCGCCAAGGCACCCTACGACGAGAAGGTTGCAGCCGATATGCGCGAGCGCCGGCTGCTTCCCAAACCGATCGAACTCGATACGTGGGAGGAACTCGGCCAGACCGGTCTCGCCATCGCGCTGGGCGGGCTCCGCTCCATGATCGCCTCCATGCTCAACATCCGGGCCTACGTGCACTGGGAGAACCAGGAGTGGTACGAGTTGGAGCAGACCTACAACACCATCGTGGCGCTCCAACCCGAAACCCGCTACTACTGGACCGCGGCGGCGTGGCACCTCTCCAGCAACGCCTACGCCGACTACGAAACCAAACCGGACATCCCGGACGGACGGCGGCGACGCATCCAGAAGGAATTCTTCTGGAAGGGCATGGCCTTCCTGGAGAGGGCGGTCGAGGCGTACCCCGAGGACGCCCGGCTCTGGAGCGAGCTCGGTTCCGCCCTCAGCCAGGTCTGGCGGCCCCGGGATCTCGCGCGTGCGGCCGAAGCCTACCACGCCGCCTTCGAACTCAACGGCAATCTGCAGGCGCAGCGCCAGCACCTCTACGTCCTCAGCCGCATCCCCGGGCGGGAAGCCGAGGCCTGGAAATTCGGCAGGGCGATGTGGGCGAACCCGGAAAATCGCAAGTTCAACTCCCCCCGCGACATCTACTATGCCCTGCAGAGCTGGGCCAAGCCGCCCCGCTTTGAAACCCACAGCATCGGGGACATCTTCGGGAGCCGCGCCCAGGCCGCTCTCCTTCTCCCGGACTACTGGTGTCGCCAGCAGGAGGGCTACCCCATGCACGGCGTCCGGGAGGCCATCAATGAGCTCTGCGAAGAATTTCTGGTTCCGGAGCTGATCCACCCCCTGCGTTTCGACCCGGACCGCCTCTTCCGCATCCATCCCGTCACGGGCGAATCCTTCCCGAATAGCCCCATTACCGGCAAGCCCATCGAGCGGCGCTGGCGCAGTATCTGGTTGGATCAACTGCGCTCCGAGTACCGGGCCCACATCCGGTCGATCTACCGGGCCCCACCGTAGAACGAGAATCCGCAAACCTTTCACTCGACACGCTTTCAGGGCGTTCCTATTCCTTCCCCCTCGCCCGCCCGCGGGAAAAAGATGCGCATCGCTCTCTTTGGGGATATTCATGCCAACCTGGAGGCCCTGAACGCGGTTCTGGAGGACGCCGCCGAACAGGGGTGTACGGATTGGGTGTGCCTCGGTGATATCGTCGGCTACAACGCCGACCCCTGCGCGTGCCTCGAGCGCGTGCGCGCCATGGACTGTCCCATCGTGAAGGGCAACCACGACGAAGACGCCAGCGGCGACCACTCCCTCGAAACAATGAACCCCACCGCGGCTACTGCCCTGGAGTGGACGCGGGCGCAGCTCTCCGAAGACCAGCGCGACTGGCTCCGCAAGCTCCGAATGGTCCGGCAGGTCTCGGACTTCACGATCGTGCACTCCACCCTCGACCAGCCCCAGGCGTGGAACTACGTCACCAACAAGTTCGATGCCATGTCGAACTTCTCCTACCAGTTCACCCACGTTTGCTTCCACGGGCACACCCACGTCCCGCGTGTTTTCGTCCGCGCCGCCCGCGTCAAGGAAGTGCCCGCCGACTTGATCGAAATCGAAGAGGACATGAAGTATTTTATCAACGTCGGATCGGTCGGCCAGCCCCGCGACGGTGACTGGCGTCCCTGCTACGCCATCTACGATCTTCCCGCCAACGTCCTGACCTTCCGGCGTATCGAGTACGACCTCGAGACCGCCAAAAAAAAGATTCTCGACGCGGGCCTTCCCCCCGGACTCGCCGTGCGTCTCTCCGAAGGGCGATAGGAACGTTCACGTTCACGTTCACGGTCGCGCCTCCTGCCTTTCCGCGCGCGGTGCGACGGTGCACGCTCAAACCTCCGCCCGGAAGGATTCCCAAACCGCCCGGTCCGCGCCCGCCAGTTCGAGTTCGTTCATCTCCTCCGGAGCGAACCAACCGAGTTCCTCGTGCTCGAGCGCCCGCGGTTCCCCTCGAAGGATGGTGCAGCGAAACGGCTGCAACCGGATCTTGAGATCGGGATAAGAATGCTCCACCGCTCCGAGCGCCTGACCCACCACCACCGTGCAGGCCAGCTCCTCCCGGATCTCCCGCACCAGGGCCTGATCCGGGTCTTCCCCGTCTTCCACCTTTCCACCCGGAAACTCCCAATGCCCCGCGAGGTGAGCCCCCGCCGGTCGCCGGCACACGAGCACCCTTCCACCCCGGGCCACCACCGCACAAACCACCTCGATCATCTGCAGGGATCATGCCACTCCCACCCTCGTCATCAACCCTCGCTCCAGAAGGAAATACAATGCTCCTCCCCTCGGATTGAATTCGAATCGACCTCTCACCCCACCCATCTGCTAATTCAGGACTTGTGATGCGATACGCTCTCCTCTAAATCCTCTGACAGAAATGAAATTTGTACGCCCGTTACTCTGCCTCTGCCTCCTTTCGTTATCCCTGGGCGCAAACGCGCAAAATAGCAAACCGCCGTTCGACCCGAAAGGCGCACGCAAGGGAGGCCTGGCACCGCCGACCCCGATCGACAAGATGATTGCTCTCGACCTCGCGCTTGGAAGGGACGGCGTGAATTGGCGGGCGGTCTGGGTGAAATTCCAACTCGACGTCGGGGCGGCGGAATTGGCGCGGGCCAAGAAGGTCCGCCTTCATGCCGGGCGCAATGAATGGCCCCGCGTCTTTCTGGAGCTGGGATTTCTCCAGAACGATGTCCTCAAAACACTGAAAAAAGACGCCAATGTTGATCGCCGCGCCCTCCTCATCGCGGCGGGATGGCTGCAGGGCCTTCACGCCATTTCCAACGTCGTCGCGGATAACTACAACCCCAAGACCGCGGGGTTGCTCCGCGAACCCCTCCTCGTAGAGGCCCTCCTGGCCGACCTGGAGGGGCTCAAGGCCGCCAAGAAAAACACCAAACAGGCCCAGCTCCTTATCAAGGACCTAACAGAAATATTACCTATGTTAAAGATTCCCATGCGTGCAAAGCTACCCAAGCAGCATGTCCAAAAAATTGCAGAAATATCTTCCAAGAGCTCCAAACAGTTGCATAAACTAGCCAAGTAGCTCAATGCATCACTCGCGGATTCAATTTGCTAAAGAATAATCTGGAACCGCAGAACAGGACGGCATTTTTGTTCTGAACGAAGCCCTCCAACCCTTGGAATCACGGGGGTTTGGTCAGAACGAAAATGCGTAAAACGTT
>CAUZKZ010000280.1:0-7331 GCA_963580345.1 Verrucomicrobiia bacterium
AAGAACGGCGGGGCGCAACTTCCCCGCGTGATGTACTACCTCGGCTGGATCGATGCCGCCGAAAAGAAATACGACTCGGCCGCGGCCCGCTTCGGAGGGGTTGTGGCCCTCGATCCCAAGCACGTCATGGCTCCCGATGCAGCGCTGCAAAAGGGCATCGCCCTGCTCAACGCCGGGAAATTCGATGCAGCCGCGACCCACTTCTCGAGCGTGTTGGAACTTTACCCGAAACACGAAAAGCTCGCCCGCGCCGTCTTCCATGCCGGCCTCGCGCTGGCTCGTCAGAAGGAGTGGGACAAGGCCGCCGCACACTTCAAACGCGTCACGGAGGCGTTCCCGGAGTCGAAGTTCGCGGACCAGGCCCTCTACGAGTGGGCATGGTGCGAGCGATCCGCAAAGCGCATGCCGGAGGCCACCAAGCTTTACGAAAAACTGCTCACCAGCCATCCGGAGAGCCCCCTCGCTGTCAAGGTGCAGAGCGAAATGGCGGAGTTGAACCTCGATGCCGGTGCGCAGGACAAGGTCATCGCGCAACTGACCGCCACCATGAAAAACGTCACGGACCCCGGCCTGCTGGAAGAGATCCGCTACCAACTCGCCAGCGCCCACTTCAAGAAGGGCGATCACAAGACCGCGGCCGCCCAGTTCGGAAAGCTCCTGGAGGAGTTTCCCGCTTCGAAGCTGCTGGCCTCCATGCATTTCCAGGCAGGCGAATCGCAATTGCAGCTCAAGCAAGCCGCCGCGGCCCGCGCGCACTTCGCTGCCGCTGCCAGCATCTCCGGCAGCCCCCCCGCCCTGGTGGAATCCATCACGATGCGCCTCGGCGAAACCCAGGCGCTTGCCGGCCAGCACGTGGAAGCGGGCACGACCTATGCCGCCTTCCTCCAGAATTTTCCCGAGAGCCGCTGGATGCGCAACGCCCGCTTCGGCCTCGCCCTCGCTACCGAGAATTCCGGCAAACCGCAGGACGCCATCGCGGAGTACGCCAAACTTCTCACCGGATCGGAGGTCGACCTTTGGACGGTCCGCAGCCGGTTCCAGACCGGGGTGTGCCACCTCGCCCTCGAGCAGTACGACCAGGCCGTGGTCGAATTGGTGAATGTCGAGATCAGCTACCCGCAGTATCCCACCTGGCAGGCCGGCGCCGCCCTCGAGATCGGTCGCGTCCTGCTGGCACAAAAGAAACCCGAGCAAGCAAAGGAACGCTTCCAGGAAGTGATTCGGCGCTTTGAGAAAGAAGAGGCTGCCGCCACGGCGCGCAAGCTTCTCGACGATTCCGGCGAGTAGTAACCCGAAACACTTCGAGGCAGGCCCCCATGCCGACCAGCGACCCTCCTCCTCCCCGCAACCGCAAACGCAAGTTCGCCGGGCTCGCGAGGCTGGTGAGGCGCGCACGGGAAGAGTGGGCCCCGCGCGCCCTGGAGCTGACGAAGCGCGCCACCACGAACGGCGCTGCGCTCGCCGGCCAGCTCGCAAAGAACGTCCGTGAAAAGGGTGGCCCTCTCGCCACGCGCGCCGCCAGCACCGGCTCGCGGTTGGTGAGGGACGCGGCCGGTTGGGTGGCCCAGAAGGCTGTCCCCGCCGCGAAGCAGGTGTCCAGGCGCGGACTCGAAATCGGCCGGCACGGGTGGAAGGCGGGCGTCGCCGGCGCGACCCGTCTGACGAAGCGCCTGGGCGGCTTGCGAAAGCCCGGGCGCAGGGCGGAGTGCCCGCCGGCTGCCCCGCCCGCGATGCAGGTGCCCGACCATGAGGTTCCCCCCGCTGCCGAGTCCCTGATGCAAATGCCCGCGGAGGATGTTTCCCCCGCTGCCGAGACCCCGGTGCAATTTCCCGAGGAAGAGCTTACCCCCGCCATCGAGTCCGCGATGGAGGCGCCGGAGGAGGAAGTGCCCTCCGCTGCCGAACCGGTGATGGAGGTGCCCGCGGAGGAGGAGGTCTCCCCCGCCCTGCACTCCTCGACCCCCGAGCCCGGACCGGACGGTCTGCCCACCGCCCCGAAGGAGCCGCCCGCCGCGGTGAAAAGGGCTCCTCCTCCTCCCCCGGCGGACCCGTACGCCTCCAGCAACAAAGGCCCTCCCCCCGCCCCGGCGAATCCATACGGCGCGACCCCATCGGTCCCGCCGCCACCTCCCCCCCAGGTCGTCCCCCGGGAGAAAGCTCCCGCCGCCCTGCCCGCCTGGTTCCGGATGCCGAAGCGCAAAGGCCCGGGAGGCATCGCCGGCGCCCTCCAGTTGTTGAAGGAACTGCGCCACGGCCGCGTGCAACGCTGGGCCATTCCCGTCGCCCTGTTGGTCCTGGCCGCGTTCATCGGTCTGAACCTGCTCGGGAAAATGAAACGAGAAGTCTGGGCTTACTACTCCGACGACCAGGGGACGCGCGCCGCGGTTAGCGAGGAGAAAACCCGCTATGTCCTGTGGGAGGATCCCCAGCCCCATAATTTCCAGGAACAACGCGATCCCAAGAACAAGAATCCCGACGTGGTGAACCAGCCCGCCGGCCGGTTGGAGGCGGCCTACTCCCCCGCCGGCAACATGATGGTGCTGGTGCGCTGGGAAGCGGCCGACACCAATGCCGACCTCTATCTCTCGCATTGGGACGGCCGGGTGTGGAGCCGGCCGGAACCGATCGAAGCAATCAACACTCCCAGGCACAACGAGCGGGGGCCCGCCTTCTCGCAGGATGGGCGCTACCTCTACTTCAGTTCGGATCGGCCCGGCGGCGCCGGCGGCTATGACCTCTACGTCGCGCGCTGGAATGCCGCGAAGTGGGACGCCATCGCATCGCTGGGGCTCACCGTCAATTCGGAGGGTGACGACGCCGGCCCCGCACCCGCCGCCGACGGCTCCCGCCTCTACTTCTCGTCGGACCGCGCCGGAGCCAAGTCAGAAGACATCTTCGTGGCCGTCGCCCTTCCGGACGATGAGCCAACGCCCGACCAGAAGCAGCCCAAGCCGGACAGGAAGAAAAAGAAGAAGAAAGCGAAAAAGAATCAGGAAATCAAAGCAGGTGAGCTGCCGCCGGTCCCGCGATTTGAAACGGCGGAGGCCGTCAACCACCTCAACTCCCACCAGCACGACGTGCAGGCCGCCCTGACATCGCGCGGCGACCATGTCTTCCTGGCATCCGACCGCGACCGCACCCGCCGATCCGGATACGGGGTCTACTTCAGCCGCGTGGTGGAGGGCGCGGCGTTGCCTCCCGAACGGGTCGATCTCTACATCGACCGCGGCGATGTCACCGATCCGGCCGTCCGCATGGAGGGCTTCGACCTCCTCTTCAGCTCCGATCACGAAGCGGCTGCCGCCGGCGAGGAAGGCGAAAAGTATCGGCTCTACCGCACCACTAGCCGGGAGGTGATCGGCTTTACCGACCTGTCGCGCTGGGAGCAATTCAAGGAGCTCATGAAGAACATCGCCTGGTGGATCTTCCTCGCTCTGGCGGCCCTCATCGCCCTGATCTATCTCCTCGAGTCGTGGCAGGATATCACCAGCCTCTTTCACAAGTGCCTGGCCGGGTCGGCCGCGGCGCACCTCCTCCTCCTCCTGCTCATGATGGTGTGGCTGATCGCCAAGCAGTTTGAGAAGGAGGCGGAACCCCCGCCACCCGAGATGAATATCTCGGTCGATGCTCTCACCGAGGAGGAACTGGCGCTGGAGAGCGCGCCGGACGAGAGCGAGATCGCGCAACCCGACCTCTCTCTCCCGACCGAGAAAATGCAGGCCGCTTTCGACGTCCCGGACTTCCAGCCGCAGGACAACAACAACGCCGTTCCGATCGATTCGGAATTCAGCCAGGAGGCCGCCCAGGTCGAGGTGAAGCCCACCAACGCCGACCCGGCCGAGGAGCACGAGACCCAACCGACGGAGGAATCGCAACTGCTCAGCGAATTGTCCGAGACCGCCCTGCCCGAACCGGAACCACCGGTCCTCGAGGAACGCCTGCTGGCGGATGCGCCGGAACCCGTCAATCCGGCCGAGGCCGAGTTCAAACCCAACCAGTCCATGCCGGCGGCGTCACAGGCCGAGACCCGCGAGCTGACCGACACGGCGGTGGAGACTCCCACCGAAGTCGCCCAGATCGAACCCTCGGAATCCATCGCGGACAATCCCGCTCCCACCCCGCTCACGGAAGTGCAGCCATCGCAGTCCGATCAGTCGCCGTCCGACCAACCCGACTCGCCCGAGCCGCTGGAGTCCGAGTTGCTCGCCGCCTTGCCGGATGCCGCCCCGATCAATCCGGAAAACCCGCTCCTGGAAGAACCCTCCCGTGACGTCGCGGACAATCCCGCCGACTCCGCCGAGGACCTCTTCAATCCCAGTGACTCGATTCCGAAAGTCGCCACCACCCAGGCCGAGGGCAACCCGCTCGGCGATTCGGCCGCGCCCAGCCAGGCCGATGCCGCCGAAGTGGCCAACGGTGGAATCGCCGCCACGCCCGTCGCGCAAGGTCCGGCCGCCGTGGTCGGGGAAGCGCAGGGCGAGGCCGACCTCCCCGAGCCCGCCGCCGACTCCGGACTCCCGCAGGACCTGCCGGAGACCGCCCTCCTCGACCCCGGGGCGCCGCGCCTGGAAGAAGGTGATCCCCGCGACAACCCGCCCGCCAATCCCGCCGTGGACGTGTTCAAGCCGGGCCGGGGCGTGGCACAACCTGCGGGTCAGATCGAGGGCACTCCGGTGGCGGACGCCGCGGTGCCGAGCCAGACCAACGCCGCCGAGGTCGCGACCGGGAAGATCTCGCCAACCCCCATCACGGGAGGTCCCTCCCCGGTGGTGGGCGAGGCGGCTACAGAACAATCCCTTCCCGAATCCGGAGCTCCTGCTCTCGCGAGCAACCTCCCCGCCTCCAACCTCCTCGATCCCGGCGCACCCCGGCTCGAAGAGGGCGACCAACAGCCGGGCGCTCCGGCCAATCCCGCCAATGACCTCTTCAAGCCCGGCGGCGCCGCGACTTCCAACCAGGCCCAGGGCCAGGCCATCGCCGACAACGCGGTGGCCAAACCAGCCGGCTCGGGGGAGGTCGCGAAAGGCGAGCTGGCCGCCACCCCGGCCCCGCCCGGCTCCTCTTCCGCCGTCGGTGAAGCCGCCACCGAACCGACTCTTCCCGAGGGCGGCACCTTGGCCGGCGACTTGCCGCAGTCCGAGCTCCTCGACCCCGGCGCGCCCCGCCTCGAAGAAGGCGACCAGCGAGCGGGCGCCCCGGCCGATCCCGGGAAAGACATGTTCAAGCCGGGGGGAGCCCAGCCCACCTCCAACCAGGCTCAGGGCCAGGCCGTCGCCGACAACGCGGTCGCCAATCCGGCCGATTCCGGAGCTGTCGCGCAGGGCGAGTTGGCCTCCACCCCGGCGACGCAGGGATCGTCTTCTGCCGTCGGCGAGGCCGCCACCGAACAATCGCTTCCCGAGGGCGGCGCCCTCGCCAACAACTTACCGGAGTCCGACCTCCTCGATCCGGGCGCGCCCCAACTCGAAGAAGGCGACCAGCAGCCGGGAGCGCCGGCTAATCCCGGTGAAGACACCTTCAAACCCGGCGGCTCGCAACTGGTCTCGACCCGGGCCCCGGGTCAGGCCGTCGCGGACAGTGCCGCCGCTGACAGTCCGGCCGCGGGCGCGGTGGCGGGCGGAGGACTGGTGGCGAACGTCTCGAATCTCTCCAATCCGCAGCAAGGACTCGAAGCCACCGGTTCCGATCCCGCCGCGGGTGGCGGCCTCCTCGGTCCGGCTACCCTCGACCCCTCACCCACCACCGGCTCTCTGCTGCCCGGTCAGCTCGAAGCGCCCAAGATCGACACCGGCGCCATGACCAATTTCCTCAAGAGGCAACGCGGGCGGCCGTCCATGGGAGTCATCAAGCAATTGGGCGGATCGGACGGCACCGAGAAAGCGATCCGCGCCTCCCTCCAATGGCTCGTGGAAAACCAGGTCGACAACGGGCGATGGAACGCCCGCGAGCACGGCGCCAAAGGCGAGTTCGACACGGGGGTCACAGGACTGGCCCTGCTTTGCTTCTACGGGTGGGGCGTCCGTCACGACCAGGAAGGCGAATTCCAAGATCAGGTCCGCAAGGCCCTCGACTGGCTTATCTCCCGACAAAAAGAAACCGGCGACTTGAGCGGCGGAGGCCTCATGTACTGCCACGCCATCGCCAGCATTGCCCTCTGCGAGGCCTACGGAATCACCAAGGACCCCAAGCTGCGACCCCCCGCGGAGCGAGCCATCGCCTACACCCTCGCCGCCCAGAGCAAGACCAAGGGAGGCTGGCGTTACCACCCCGGCAACGACTCCGATACCTCCATCACCGGCTGGCAGTACATGGCCCTCCACAGCGCCCGCATGGCGGGCCTCACCGTCCCCGAGGAGTCGTTTAAGCTGGTGCGCAAATGGCTGGACCGGGCCGGTGGAGGCAAGCACGGCGGCCTCTACGGCTACCAGGCCCCCGCCCGAAACTCGCCCGCCATGGTGGCGACCGGTATGTTCTGCCGCCAGCTCGACCTCGTTCCGCCCACCGAGCCCATGATGTCCGAGAGCGCCGCCATGCTGAAGAGGCACCCCATGGAATCGAGCTACCTCGACTTCTACTACATCTACTACGGCACCCTCGCCCTCTACCAACACCAGGGACCGATCTGGGAGGCCTGGAACGAACGCCTCAAGGAAATCGTTCCGCTCTCCCAGAACAAAACCGGAAAGAAGGCGGGAAGCTGGGCGCCCAGCCGCGGCCTCGCCGGAAATGGCGGACGGGTCGCCAGCACCGCCCTCGCCACTCTCAGCCTCGAAGTCTACTACCGCCTCCTCCCCATGTACGGATTCCGCGGAAACGAAGCTCCTCCCGTGAAGCTGAAGGGCGACGAGGATGACGAATAAACCCGCACTCCAATTTCCAGGGAAGCTCCACCTCCCGGATTTGAATTTCTCGTGCGCGCCAGAGCTTCGAATTGGGCTTTTCGTTGGGATTGATCCGGAAATTGGCCCGTGCCTCTTCGCCGTGCCCGTCCACTCAACCGCTCTTTGACATCGGTGCCCTGACACCTACCCTCGCCGCGGAGAGTGACGCGTGCCTGGTGGTCGCCGCGGTCTTCAAAATCATCCAGCCGCTTTTTCGGAGTGTTTCGGAACGTCTCATTCCCCTGAAAAACAAGGATGAACCGGAGGGCGCGGAGCAGCCCGAAACAGGTCAAAACAGGCCGTTTTCCGGCCTCCTAGTATACGATCTAGTGTAGTCCGTCAAGCAGACTGGGTTTTATTCAATTTCTTCCGTCCCCGCTTCACCTTCTCAAGAATATCGCTGGCTGAAGCGGTCCAGACGAAAGGCTTCGGGCTGGCATTGTGGGCGGC
>CAUZKZ010000281.1:0-7322 GCA_963580345.1 Verrucomicrobiia bacterium
CGGCTTCAGGCTAAACGGCGTGGATGACGGAGCTCCCAGTGGGTCGACCTTCACCGCCGGAATCCTCCGGGTCGGAGCATGCCTGAATGGCTGTGAACCATACGGGGGTGACATCGCCGAGATCCGGATTTACGACACGCAACTCTCGTTGTCGGAAATTCAGGGTGTCGAAGCCGAGTTGCAAGCGGCCTACGTTGAGGAAACGAGGATGCGGTTCGCGGTGGAGTCCAGCGGCCCCGACCTCATCACCCTCAGGTGGGAGAGCCAACTCGGGCAGCTCTACAACCTGCGCAGCGAGACGGATCCTTCGCCTCCCAACGACAGTCCCATTGACTGGCCAATCTGGGACACGAACCAGGACATCGCTGCCACCCCGCCGGAGAACACTCTGACCATCTCCCGCCCCGCCGATCCGGTGCGCTTTTTCGTGATTGAGGGTTTCCCGGCGCCCCCGGAGTCGGTCTATTCGGACGATTTCGAGGGCGGCCAGGGTGCCTGGACGACGGGTGGGGACTCCGGGTCGGATCCCTTCACGAACTGGGAGTTCGGTTCGCCCTCCGTGGTCGGGCCGGCCTCCGCCAACAGCGGAGCGAATTGCTTCGGGACCAACCTCTCCGCGAACTACGGGGATGAGGCCGACATCTGGCTGCGTTCCCCGGCCATCGCCCTCACCACCGCGGCGGGGGCGACCCTGAACTTCTCGCATTACGTGGATATCGAGGAGGGCTTCGATTCCGGGCAGATCCGGCTGTTGGACGCCGACGCCGCCAACGCGGAACTGGCCATCCTCGAGATGACGATCGACGGGAACAATCCCGCCGGCTGGGAACCGTTCCGCAAGGCCCTGCCGGCCGCCGCCCTGGGCGAGAACGTCGTGATCGAGTTCCGCTTCAAATCCGATGACTTCAGCGATCCCACCCAGGCCGGCTGGTACATCGACGATTTCGAGGTGACCGTTCCCTGAACTGCCGATGAGGGGGAATGAAGCAAGAGTCATTCTTCGGGGCAAAATTGCGTCGTCTTGGAGTCGTTGAAAGCGGCATAAGTGGGACTGGAGGGCAAGCGCCCCGCTTGCCAACCGCAAATGCAGGGTGGTGACCCGGTTCTCAGGATGGGGCCGCGCCGTGGCGCACGCGATCCAGGATCGAGGCGACCGAGGGGCGGTCGGCGGGGCCGCTTCCGACGTGGTGCAACCGGACGGTCCCGACGGGGTCGATGAGAACGTCCCCGCCGCGCTGGTGCACGTCGCTTCCCGGCCGGCGCAGGCGTCTGCCCTTGGAAAGCAACTTCAGGTAGAGCCAGAGGGAGGAGGGTCCGTAGAGGTCCCAGTTGCGGGCGTGCAGCATCCCGTAGGCGTGGTAGAGGGTCCGCTCCCGATCCAGGAGGAGCGGCCAGGGCAGGGCGGTCTCCTCCAGGTAGGCCTCGGCGAGCGGACCGGCTTCGAAGGTCACGATCGCGACGGCCGCCTCGAGGTCCCGCAGTTCATTTTCGGCCTCCCGCAACTGCGTGAGGTGTTCGCGGCAGGGCAGTCAGCCCAGGTGGCGGTGAAACACAAGCAGCAACCAGTGCCCTCGATAGTCCTCCAGGCGATGCGGGCCGCCCCGGGAATCTTCCAGGTGGAAGTCGGTGGCGGGCTTGCCGGCCCGGGGACCGGATGCGGCACGATTCTTCATGGGGAGATCCTCCGAAGCCGGAGCGCGTTGGTGATCACCGAGACACTCGAAAAACTCATCGCGGCACCGGCGATCATGGGGCTGAGAAGCGTCCCGGTAAAGGGATAGAGGACCCCGGCCGCGATGGGAACCCCCAGGCCGTTGTAGAGGAAGGCGAAGAAGAGGTTTTGGCGGATGTTGCGCATCACGGCGCGGCTCACCCCGACCGCCTTGGCGATACCAGAGAGGTCGCCCTTGACCAGGGTGATGCCGGCGCTTTCGATCGCGACGTCGGTGCCGGTGCCCATCGCGATGCCGACATGGGCCTCGGCGAGGGCGGGGGCGTCGTTGATGCCGTCGCCGGCCATGGCGACGACGGCGCCCTGCGCCTTGAGTCCCCTGACGATCACGATCTTGTCCTGGGGGGAGAGCCCGGCGCGCACCTCATCGATACCGAGGGCGCGTCCCACCGCTTCGCCGGTCTTCTGGTTGTCGCCGGTGCCCATGATGATGCGGATCCCGCGCTGGTGGAGGGCCGCGATGGCAGCCGGAGTGGACTTCTTGATGGGATCGGAGATACCGAGGATTCCGAGGGCGCGGTGGTCGGAGGCCACCCATACCACGGTCTGAGCTTCTTCCTGGAGGGTGGCGGACTTCGCGGACAGGTTGTCCGGAAGATCGACCTGGTTGTCGCGCAGGAAGCCCTCCTTCCCGACCCGGATGGTCGCGCCGTCGACCTCGCCGGAGACGCCGCCGCCGGTGGTGGAGTGGAAGTTGGCGGCGGCGGGAATGGTGAGACCGGCTTGCTTCGCTTCGTCCACGATGGCCCGCGCGAGAGGGTGCTCGGAACTGGATTCGAGGGAGGCCGCGAGGGCCAGCATCTCGTCCCCGTCGCCGCCCTCGGCCGGGACCCGGCTGGTGACGCGCGGTTTACCGGCGGTGAGGGTGCCGGTCTTGTCGGTGAGGAGGGTATCGATTTTTTCGGCGGTCTCGATGGCCTCGGCGTTCCTGATCAGGATTCCCGACTGCGCGGCGCGGCCGATCCCGACCGTGATGGACATGGGGGTGGCGAGGCCGAGGGCGCAGGGGCAGGCGATGATGAGGACCGCCACCGCATTCACGAGCGCGTACGCCATGGCGGGAGCCGGTCCCCAGAGGGCCCACACGAGGAAAGTGACAATCGCGATGAGGACCACGGCCGGGACGAAGTAGCCGGCCACCGTATCGGCCAGTTTTTGGATCGGGGCACGGCTGCGCTGGGCATCCGCCACCATGTGCACGATTTGGGAGAGCAGCGTGTCAGTGCCGACCTTTTCGGCCCGCATTACGAAGGTGCCGGTCTGGTTCACGGTGGCGCCGATGACGGGGTCGCCTTGGCCTTTGCTGACCGGGAGCGGTTCTCCGGTGATCATGGATTCGTCGACGTTGCTCTTTCCTTCGGTGATGACGCCGTCGAGGGGAATCTTCTCTCCGGGACGGACGCGGAGGAGGTCGCCGGGCTGGAGGTGCTCGACCGGAAATTCCTCCTCCTCGCCGTCACGCAAACGATGGGCGGTTCTGGCGGCAAGACTGAGGAGAGACCTGATGGCCTGGCCGGTCCGGCTGCGGGCCTTCGCTTCGAGAAGCTGGCCTAACAGAACAAGGACCGTGATGACGGCGGCCGCTTCGAAGTAGAGACCGACTTCGCCGTGCCGGCGAAAGGAATCCGGAAAGAGGCCCGGTGCGATGACCGCGATGGCGCTGAAGCCATAGGCGGCGCCCACCCCCAGCATGATCAGGGTGAACATGTTGGGGCTGCGGTTGAGGACGGAGCGCCAGCCCCTGGCCAGAAGAATTCCGCCGCACCAGAAAACAACCGGGGTGGTTAGCGCGAACTCGACCCACTTCGAAATGTGCCCGGGGATGGCTTCCGGCAGATGGAGCGCCGAAATCATGCCACCCATGGCGAGAAGAAAGACCGGGACGGCCAGGGCGAGACCGACCCAGAACTTGCGGGTGAGGGTGCGGATTTCGCGGGCGGCGTAATCATCCTCCGCACCGGCGTCCTTCGGTTCGAGCGGCATGCCGCAGATCGGGCAGTCGCCAGGAGAATCCTGCTCGATCTGCGGGTGCATCGGACAGGTGTAGATGGTGGTTCCGGGGAGGCGCGGCACCTGTGCGAGGGCCATCCCGCACTTCGGGCAGTCGCCGGGTTGGTCCGAGATCACCTCCCGACACATCGGGCAGGCCCACTGGCCGGGACGGACTTTTTGGGGGCCCGATTCCAGCGGCCCGGAGGGCCCGGGCTCGTGATGGCAAGAGGAGGGTCCTTGGTCGTCCGCCTCCCCGGCGGGCGGGTCGGCAGGATGATGGGGCGGATCTGGCATGCGGAGGTGCGGGCTGAGCGGAGAAGGTGGAAACCAGGGCATCGTCGCAGCGGAGGACGACGTGCCACGACATGCCAGGGATCTTGTTCGCAGATCCCCGCGCAGTAGAGATCAATCCCCACCGCAAAGAACAACTCTTTCACGGGCATTCCTGCCGGTGGAATTCCCGAGAGAGCCGACCGGTTCCAGGGGGCCCGGTCCATTGAGGGCGAAGGGAGAGGGCCGGAACCGTCAGGGTCGGACCAGCACTTCCACGTCTTCGATGTACCAACCCTCGTAGTCGATGGCATCGAAATCGTCGGTGATGAGGCGGAACTCGATCTTGATGGACTTGCCGAGGGCCGAGGCCGGCAGGTTCCGGGCGAACTTTTCCCAGGCGGTCGGGTCGGGGCTGCTGGCGATGCCGGTGGACAGCACGGCGATCTCGGAGTCATCGGCAGCATCGAGCAGGGCGACCTCACCGAAGTCGAAGCTGTCCCCCTCGATGTGCCGGTGCGGGGGGTGGGTACGGTTACGACCTGGGCGGCTCGGCGGGGCCGGCAGGATTGCTGGTGAGTTCCCCGAACATCTTGTGATCCGCTTCGCGCAGGACGCGGACGAGCTTGTGAGTGTTGTCCAATTCGGCCCGGCGATAGATCGAGAATCGTTCCCACAGGCCGTTTTGGATCATCTGGGAGCGGAGCGCCTCGTAGCGCTGCAGACTTCCGTCGAGCAGGCGCAGGTACTCGCCCGCGATCTCGAGGTCGGGATTGGGCAGGGTGAGGTAGATCTGCAGGTAGTCGTGGGCGGCGCTGGCGGCCGTGATCATGGCGGTGACCTCGTCCTGGTGGTTGAGGCAATAGCGGAGGGTGTAGCTGGACAGGTCGAGAGCCGCCTGCTGCCGAATCCGGATGATACCATGTTCGTCGCGATCCCCTTCGAGCCGGGCCAGGGCCTCGCTGAGGAAAAGGAAGTAGGCCCCGTATCCGGAGAGGTTGGTGGGATCCATTCGGTAGCTCAGTTCGAGGCGCTTCTGCGTCTCGCCCAGGATGTAGGCTTTATGGAGCCTTGAATCGGCCCGTGAATTGATCCGCGTGTAGTAGGTCTTGCGCATCGCTTCGATGCGGTCCAGCAGGAAGGAACGTACGCCCTCGAACTCCTTTTTGACGGTCCGCTCCGCTTGGTGGGTGTCGCGACCGGACTGGTCCTCCACCATATCGGCGAGGAGGCCGGAGAGGGCCTTGTGGGGATTTTCCTCGGATCCATGATCAGGGCCGTGGCCGTGGTCGTGGTCATGTTCGCACTGGCCTGCGGCCCCAAGGTCGCAATCGGGGCCGTGTTGGTGGCCTTCGCCGGGGCCATGTTCGTGGTCGTGCACTGCTCCGCGGTGCCAGTAGACATCGACGGGGCCGCGCATGGCGAGGGCGAGGGTTCGGCCGAAGGGACTTCCTTTGAGATGCAGCACGTTGGGGTGGTACTGCAGTTTTCCGTCCTCGCGGAAAGAATTGCTGAACCCGATCCAACCGGCGGCGCCGAGCACCAGGAGGATGACCTGGAGGGAGATGATTTTGGACTTGTTCATGGCGGGCCACTAGTGGCGAAGGGGATCGGTGCGAAAGAGGAGGGTGGCGAAGGAGCCGATGACGAGGGTTACGGCCGCGAAGTACGCCACGTAGCTCAGGAAATCGGCGGAGGGGAGATTCCCCATCTTGAAGATGAGGCGCGGGGTGAGATCCGCGAGGTGGTACTGGGGAGAGAGGGCGTAGACCCACTCCAGGAGCGGATTGTCGCGCAGCTTGATGGTCATCCCGACGTACCCCACGCCGTAGAGTCCGTAGAGGCAGAGGGCGGTTGGGACCACGTACCCGACGAGGGAACCGAAGCGGCTCGCGAGTCCGACTCCGAGCAGGGCGAGGGGTCCGATGGTGAGCAGGAAGAGGACGGCGAACTGCAGGTTGGTGGCCACCCACATGGACGCTTCCTTGGCATCGGAAGGCATGGCGAAGAGGAGGCAGATCAGCACGGCGACGGCCACCACCGGAAGGAGGAAGAGCATGATGGCGCTCCACATC
Source organism: Verrucomicrobiia bacterium (assembly GCA_963580345.1). Taxonomy (GTDB): domain Bacteria; phylum Verrucomicrobiota; class Verrucomicrobiia; order Verrucomicrobiales; family Akkermansiaceae; genus Roseibacillus_B. The sequence continues at coordinate 6,070 of CAUZKZ010000281.1, forward strand.
CCGAAGATCTGCTTCAAGGGGCCGCAGCCCTGGGAGCGAAAGTAGGCTCCGATGCCGGTCCGTGAGTTGCTGTCGCCGAAGCGAGCCGCCTGCGAGAGGGTCCACATGATCCCGAGCAACCAGGTGACGGTCCAGGCGGTTTGGGCTCGGGCCGGTTCGAGCAGCTTGACGTTGGTCTCGTAGGGGACGAAGTAGGGGAGAACCATCGGCAGGAGCAAGGCCGAGAGGAAGACCACGATCCACATCTTGCGGGCGATGAGGGTGGAGAGAGTCAGTCGGAAGAGGTCCATGGCTGGTTAGGGAAAGGCAGGATTAGTTGAGAAGGTCTTTGAAGTCGGCCCAAGTGCGGGCTCCATCACCGCCCCGGAAGATCTTGCCGTCCGTGATGAGGAGAGCCTTGGGCATTTCGAGGGCATCGAAATCGGGATGGCAGGAGACGATGCGCAGGACGTCCTCCTCGGTGTCGATCCAACGGCTACGCACCGCTTCGCGGCCGGGCGTGTCGAGACCGGTGAAGGGCTCGTCATAGAAAATGATGTTGGGCTCGTCGTCCCGGAGGCGAAACTCCGCCACGATGAGCCCGACCTTCTTGCGGTTTCCGAAGGAGAGCTTTCCGAAATGCTTGCGCACATCGAGTTCCAGGCTATCCGCCATGTCCAAGGCGTCCGTTCGGCGGGCACTGGGAACGAGGGCGGAGAAGATCCTCTTGGGGGTGAGCTCGCGGTCGAAGGAAAGGTCGTCGCCCACGAACTGGCAACGGCCGATGGTCTCGTATTGGCCGCCTACCTTCTTGAGGAGTCCCGCGAGGGTCTTGAGAAGGGTGGTCTTGCCGCGGCCGTTGCGGGCCAGCAGATAGTGGGTTCCGTTTTCGAGCGGAATGTCTTCGGTCACCTCGGCGAGGAGGGAACCGTAGCCGATGCCGAGGCCCTCCGAGAGGTTGACGGCAGCGGAGGAGACGTCAGGGGTCTTACTCATGGTAATGGCTTTCGGACTGAAGCCGTTCCCCTCACACCATGCGCTCCCGCCAAGCGGTCCGGCGGGAGGATTTGGCTGCGGGTGAACAGCTGAACAGTTCAGTTAGTCAGGAGACTTAATTATTTAAGCAAATTAATCTAATGTTAACAAGTCACAGCCATCCCATAGGGTCTGTCGGAGCTTCTGGAAGTCCTGATTTTGCGTTGATTTAGAGTGGTTCTGGGGTTTTGGAATTTTCGAATTTCCGCGGACTGCACTATACTTCCAGTAATTTCACC
>CAUZKZ010000282.1:0-7310 GCA_963580345.1 Verrucomicrobiia bacterium
CTTTGATCCCTCCGGGATCTTGGTCATGAATTTTATTTGGAACTTGGCCGGTGCGATTTTCCCGGTCAGCGGTGGCGCCCGGTGCCACCAAGGCGCTCCGGTCCGGCCCGCTTCAGAGAAATTTAGAATTCAATGATGCCAACCAATTACGGGCCAAGAGATTCCGCTTTTTTTTTGTTGTGTGTGGGGGGGGGGGGATAGGAAGAGTACCGAATACCGAGTTGAAAAGGATTCGGCTCGGCAGGAAGCCACCTTCGGGAGGCGATCGGAACAACCATTCAAGAAAGACAAACCAGGACCAAATGAAAAATACACTGTTACGCAACGCATCCGCGACCACGCTTTCGGCTGCGATCTTCGCGCTCACCGCGCCCTCGGCCTCGGCGGCCAACATCGGTTTTACCGGAGCCGTGGACAACGACTGGCAAAACGCCGGCAACTGGGATGCCGCTCCTACCAACGACTTCGCCGACGTCGCGGACGATCTCACCGTGGGTGGCGCCTTTTCGCCCACCTCGTCCGCGGCTGTCTTCATTGGCAGCACCGGTGCGGGCAGCCTGGGGCTCAACACCAGCGGCACCACGACGTTCGACAGCCACCTGGGAACGGGCTGGACCCACCCCGGCCAGATCACGCAGACCAGCGGGACGACCGACGTTGGCCAGTTCTTGTTCATGGGGATCACCCCCGGCGCGCAGGGCCGCTACGACATGGATGGCGGAATCCTCAACGTCCAGGGATTTCTCCTGATGGGTGATGCCGGCGGCGCGGGGGGCATCTTTGAGCAGACGGCCGGCAGTGTGAGCATCGGCCTCGGCGGCGGAGCTGGCATTGACTACATCGCTCTGGCCTCGGCGGCCAACTCCTCCGGAACCTATTCGATCAGCGGCGGCAGCCTGACCGGGACCAATGAGCTCTCGATCGGCGCGCACCCCGTCAATCCTCCGAGCGCCGGAGCGGTCGGCCTCTTCGAGGTCATCGGCACCGGCCCGAGCTCCATCACGGTGGCTAACCTGAGGGTGCGGAATGGCACCGGGACGCTGAGGTACCAGATGGGCGCCGGAGGCGTCACCCCGGTCACCGCCACCACCGCCGTGAATGTGGGAGGGGGAATCCTGGACATCGATACGAGCGCCCTGACCTTCGGGGGGCCGGTCACCCTGATCAACAACACCTCCGGCGGCGCGATCGGTGGCGTCTTCTCCAACGCCTCGGAAGGAACCCTCTTCGGAGGCCGCGCCTTGACCTTCCTCGGGGGCGACGGCAACGACCTGGTCCTGCTCCCCGAGCCGTCCGCGATCCTCCTGCTTGCGGTAGGCCTCGTGCCGGTCGCGGCGCGGCGCCGACGCTGAGTTCTTGGCCGGCGGCGAGAAGCCCTCCCCGAGGCTCGAGCCGCCGGCAGCCGAACCGGCCAAAATCCTAACCAACCCTACCCATGACGATGCTTCGGATGACGATGGGGCGGACTTGTGTTCGCGCCCTGCTGGGCCTCCTGGCGCTTACCGCGCCCCCAATTCAAGCCGCCCCCTTCGACTTCGACGGAGGTGCGGGCGGCGCCGGGACCGATTGGGCCACCGATGCCAACTGGAATCCTGACGGTCCCAATTCGAGTGGCAGCTGGACAGATATCGCCGACGAGCTCACGGTGGGCGGCGCCTTTTCGCCGGCCGCGCCTGCGGATGTCTTCATTGGCAGCACCGGTGCAGGCGGCCTGGAGATCAACACCAGCGGCACCGCGACGTTCAACGGCCACTATGCGACGGGCTGGACCCACCCCGGCCAGATCACGCAAAGCAGCGGGACGGTCAACGTTGGTCCCGGGAAGTTCATGTTCATGGGGATCAATGCCGGCGCGCAGGGCCGCTACGACATGGACGGCGGAATCCTCAACGTCCAGGGATTTCTCCTGATGGGCGACGCCGGGGGCGCGGGGGGGGTGTTTGAGCAGACCGGCGGCGAGGTGAACGTCGGTCTCGGCGGCAACCCTGGCACGGACTACATCGGACTCGCCTCCGCGGCGAACTCCTCCGGAACCTATTCCATCAGCGGTGGCAGTCTTTCGGGGAACCACTGGCTCTCGATCGGGGGGCATCCGGTCAATCCTCCCAACTCCGGGGCGGTTGGCCTCTTTGAGGTTATTGGCACCGGCCCGACCTCCATCACGGTGGCGGATTTGTGGGTGCGAAGCGGCACCGGGACGCTGAGGTTCGTCATGGACGCCACGGGCGTCGCCCCCATCACTGCCACCAACACCGTGAATGTGTCCGGGGGACACCTCGAAATCGATTTCACCGCCCTTCCCGGCGAGATCGGGGAAATCCTGCTCATCGACAATACCGGCCCCTCCCCCATCAGCGGCGCCTTTGCCGGCGCCACCCAGGGGACCACCTACTTCGGCGACATCTACGCGTTGAACTATTTCGGCGGCGACGGCAACGACCTGGTCCTGAGCCCGCCGGTCCCCCCGGTCCCGTATGCCTTCGACAATGGCGCCGGCGACGACGATTGGAACAACGGCCTGAACTGGGATCCCGACAATCCGGCCAACACCACGAAGGTCTCGAATGAATTCAGCGTGGGCGGTGCCTTTTCGCCGACCTCCGCGACGCAAATCGAAATCGGAAGTACCGCACCGGGCAGTCTGACCCTGGACACCTCCGGCACCCTGACGGTCGACAGCTACCTGGCCACGGGCTGGGACGCCGGCGGCCAGATCACGCACCGCAACGGGACGGTCGAGGTCGCTTCGCACTTGTTCATGGGGATCCAACCCGGCGCGGCGGGCCGCTATGACATGGAGGCCGGAACCCTCAACCTGCACGGATTTCTCTTGATGGGTGATTCCGCCGGCGCGGGGGGAGTCTTTACGCAGACGGGTGGCGATGTGAGCGTCGGCCTCGACCTCGACCCCAACACCGACTACATCGGTCTGGCTTCGGCGGCCAATTCCTCGGGAACCTATTCGATCAGCGGCGGCAGTCTGACCGGGACCGCCGAGCTCTCGATCGGCGCGCATCCCGTCAACCCTCCGAGTGCAGGGGCGGTCGGCCTCTTTGAAGTCATCGGCACCGGCCCGACCTCCATCACGGTGGCGAACCTGATGGTGCGCAACGGAACCGGGACACTGAAGTTCGTCATGGGCGGCGGGGGCGTCACCCCGGTCACCGCCACCAGTACCGTGGAGGTCAGCGGGGGAATTCTCGATCTCGACTTCAGTTCCTTCACCCCCCGCGGGCCGATCACCCTGATCAACAACACCGGCGCGAACCCGGTTAACGGCACCTTCGTCAACGCCGCCGAAGGGGAAATGTTTCTCAATGGGGTCTACACCCTGAGCTACCTCGGCGGCGACGGCAACGATGTGGTGTTGACCTCGATCTTGGGTCCGGAACTCGTGGTCAGCCGCGACCAGGGCACCGGCGAGCTCGTCTTCACCTGGGACAGCAAGACTGCCAAGCTCTACAACCTGCGCAGTGAGACCGATCCCTCCCAGCTGGCGCCGGCGGACTGGCCGATCTTCGGTCCCCACCAGGACATCCCGTCCACCCCGCCGGAGAACACCCTCGTCATTCCGCTTCCCGCCGATCCCTTCCGCCTCTTCGTGATCGAGGAGTTCAATGCTCCGCCGGTGTCGCTGGTGTCGGACGACTTCGAAAGCGGGCCGGGAGATTGGACCACCGGGTCGGATGGCCTGGAAGGGACCACCTGGGAACTGGGCGCTCCCGCAAATGTCGGCCCGTCCGCCGCCAACAGCCCGTCGAATTGTTTCGGGACCAACCTCTCGGCCGATTACCAAGACGACGCCAACGTCTGGCTGCGCTCCCCGGAGGCCGATCTGACCACCGCCGACAGCGCCACCCTGCACTACTTCCAGTATTTCGAAATCGAGGCGGATTTCGACAAGGGAATCGTCTCGGTGCTCGATGCCGGCGACGATTCGGTGCTGGCCGTGCTCGTGCCTACCGTGGACGGAAGCTCGGCGGGTTGGGAGGAAGTCAGCCTGTCCCTGCCGGCCGCCGCCCTCGGCAAAACCGTCAAGATCGAGTTCCGTCTCGATAGTGATGACGTCATGAATGAGGCGGGGTGGTATCTTGATGATTTCAACCTGACCGTGCCGTGATCATCCCGCCTGTCCGCCCACCGGGACAAGGCCGTCCGGGCGGGGATCAGCTGCGCCGGGGGTGCAAGCCCGGCCGGGCGGGGGCCGCCCCAGGACGCGAAACATTCACCCGCCCCGAAGGCCAACGGCCTTCCTCATCGTAGCCCCAATACCTTTAGGAAATGATCCCGGTAGGGATCAAAGCCCGTAGCCCCGGGTTGAGCGTAGCGACACCCCGGGGCCAGGGCATCGTCTCGGATCCGATCCCGGCAGGGATCGCAGCGACCTTGAGTCCGCTCGAGCGCTCAGGACATTAGCGCGCCGGATTTCAGCAAACCGCGCTGCGATCCCTTCGGGATCGGATTCGTGGTTTGACAATCTCCCCGGGGTGTCGCCCCTCGTAACTCGGGGCTCAACCCCAGGCTACAAGCTTTGATCCCTCCGGGATCTTGGCCATGAATTTTATTTGGAACTTGGCCGGTGCGATTTTCCCGGTCAGCGGTGGCGCCCGGTGCTACCAAACCAAGGGGCTCCGGTCCGGCCCGCTTCAGAGAAATTTCGCATAGGGGGACAGACCCATAGACCCGCCCGTGTCTCCCCCGGCGATTCGCTCAGGGGTCGATCTTCCGCAGACGGGCGACGTCGGCGATATCCTGCGGCCGGGCGGAGGCCAGCTTGTTCTTGATGAAGCAGTCCTTGGAAATGAACGCGACGGGAAGACCGTCCAGCGTCCCCTGAACCCGGTCCTCCCACGCCTCCTCCCACTCGATTCCGCTCAGTCCGGTGAGGAGATCGATCCGATTGGGCTCGACGCCAAGTTGGATCACCACGTCGGTGGCGAGAAAGTCCTCCTCCTTCAGCCCGGTGGAACCGAAACCGAATTCCTCAACCGCTTTGAACAGAGCAGCCGCGTTCGGCTTGCTGGTCGCGATGAAAAGATCGATGTCCTTCGTGTAACGCGGAAGGCCGTGGTAGGCGAGAGCATGAGCACCGACAACGAGGAACTCAACTTCGTGAGAGTTCAACAATTCGATAAACTCTCTCAAGTCTCGACTGAGGGCCATGCTCTTCGGGCTCGGGGTTGATGAGGGCGAGGAGAATATCGAGACGCTGCTCGGGTGTGAGCCGGCGATAATACTCGTTGTCGGCCTGCTCTGCCTCCCGGTGGGAGTGGTGGATTGTCACAACCTTCTCCACTACAGAAGCATACCGCCGAACCCGCCGATTGGCGAGGAAAGAGTCCGTCTCACGGATGCTCGGGACCAACTACGGCTGCCTCCTGGAGCGAGGTGGGCTCCGAATCCGGGATGAAGGGATTGGAGGGCCTCGCACAATCTTCCCAGACCGATGGGGGACAAACCCAAAGGGGACCCGATAACGACCTCGGCGGGTGCGCTGCTCCAGGTCTGGAGATTGTCAATCGAATGCGTGCGGGTCTTGCTCGAGCTTCTTCAGGGCCGCGACGTCGTGCTGATCCTTTTCACGCTCGGAGCGCTCCTTCAGGCGAATCAGGGCCGCCTTCGACGCAAAGCGGATCGATCGTCCGGAAAGCTCCAAAGTTTCGGCCTCCGCGATGAGATCCTCATAGTGCAGTCCGGACATGCGCGTGAAGATGTCAATCTGGCTCATTTCCGACTCTTCCACGATCCTGATGGCGCCCTCTTCGTCGGCAAAGTCCTCCACGGTCAGCTCCCGAGCGAAGCCTTCGCCGTACCCCGCCAGGGTGTTCAGGAGGCGCGTGATGTTGTCGGTAGAGAAGTGGTCCCCGGATTCGGAGCCAGAGGGGTTGTTATGATGTGGTAGGGTTTGGGGGTGGCGTAGCCAACCAACAAACCGTGAAGAAAAAGAGAAGAATACACAGTGCCGAATTCAAGGCGCGAGTCGCCCTGGAGGCATTGAAGGGAATCAAGACGATCAGCCAGATCGCTCAGGATGAGGGGATCCACCCCGTTCAGGTGAGCACCTGGAAGAAGGAACTGCAGGAACGCTTACCGGAGATTTTCGGTTCGAAGTCCGATGCGAAGGCAGAGGCCGCGCAAACAGAACGCGCCAGGGCTCGTCTGGAGCGCAAGGTGGGACAGCTTGTCATTGAGAAGGAGTTCCTCGAAAAAAAGTGCGTGGAGCTCGGGATCGATCTGAACGAAAAGCCATGATCGAGAAGAATCATTCCGAGCTCAGTATTCGTCGCCAATGCGCCCTTCTGGATGTGAACCGCAACCGGCTTGTGAGTCGGCCAAAGCTAAGTGCAGAAGACCAGGAGATCATGCGTGATCTGGACGAACTTCATACCCGCTGGCCGTACTATGGACAGCGCAAGCTGGTCCATGAACTGCGAAAGCGAGACTGGGAAGTGGGTCGCAAGCGAGTCCGGCGCCTGATGCGCTTGATGGGGATGGCCGCGGTCGCGCCCAAGCCGAAAACGAGCGTGCCGGACGACAGCCACCGGAAGTATCCCTATCTTTTACGGGATCTGACGGTGGATCGGCCCGACCAGGTGTGGTGCACCGACATTACCTACATCCCCTTGTCGCGGGGCTTCGCCTACCTCGTGGCGGTGATGGATTGGCATACTCGCGCGGTGTTGTCATGGCGGATCTCGAACACGCTGGACACCTCCTTCTGCCTGGAGGCCCTGCACGAAGCGTGCCGAGTAGCGGGTTGTTCACCGGAGATTTTCAACACCGATCAAGGATGCCAGTTCACGAGCGAGGCATGGATCGAAGCGGTCGAATCGATGGGAACGAAAGTCAGCATGGATGGCCGGGGGCGTTGGATTGACAACGTCTTCATCGAGCGACTCTGGCGCAGTCTGAAATGCGAGGACATCTACCTGAAGGACTACCGCTCCGTGCCGGAACTCGAGCAGGGCGTAAGCCGCTGGATGAAGGACTACAACCACGAACGCATCCACGAGGGACTGGACTACGAATGTCCGTGGTCGCTCTACCGTCCGAAGCCAGACTTTGCCGAAGCTGCGTAACAAGATGAACACGACCACCGGAAAGTTGCCCCCAATCCGCCCGGGCTCCGACGAGTTGCAAGCACCCATTCTTGCCCAAGGCCCCGGATCATGGACAACTTTCCTCGAAGGGCGGAACAAAACCAAACGTATGAACCAACCAAGCCATCCGGCCCTGCCGCAGCATAACTAAGAACCGCCCGCCCCTGGCTCTGTTAGGGGGACCACTTCTTAGATCGCTCCACCAGGATA
>CAUZKZ010000283.1:0-7296 GCA_963580345.1 Verrucomicrobiia bacterium
CACTCGCCATTAGGGTGTCGGCCTCCCGATTGATAACCTGATTTCGCGGCTCAATAGCCCGGCCTGCGGGTTCCCCTGTCAACGCTTCAAGTGTGCCCTCACAGACACCCTCACATGACTCGGGGCCAGCGTGACTGGCTTGGTCTTCACTGTGGGACTCTTTCATTCCTTACTTCTCACCGGCTTTTGCCGGCGCTATCAATGCCACAAGGTTAGGCTTGAACCTCAGCTCGCCAGGCGGAGCGCCTGGCCTACAATCGGCCTTGAATTGTAGGGCAGCCGCTTCGGCCGCCGCAAGATTGCCGCGTCGATCTTCATTCTTATCCTGGTGGCATTCGGGCTAACTGAGCTGGCCGCCAAGTCACTTCCCCGACCTCAACTGCGCCGCTTTCACCGTATTCGCCATCAACCCCGCAATCGTCATGGGGCCCACCCCGCCCGGAACCGGGGTGATGGCACGGCACTTGGGGGCCACTTCGTCGTAAGCGACATCTCCGACCAGGCGATACCCCTTCTTTTTGCCGGGATCTTCGACGCGGTTGATACCCACATCGATCACCACCGCCCCATCCTTCACGAAGTCCGCCGTGACGAAACCGGGCCTGCCGATCGCTGCCACCAGGATGTCCGCCCGCCGGCAGACCTCGGCGAGCTCGTGCGTGCGGGAATGTGCCACGGTCACGGTGGCGTTGACCCCCTTCCCCATCAGGAGCAGCGCCAAAGGCTTGCCGACAATCATGCTGCGTCCGATCACGACCGCATGGGCGCCGCTGGTCTCGATGCCGGACTCCCGGATAAGCCGCACGCAGCCGGCCGGGGTGCAGGGCACGAAGCCTGCGTCGTCTTCCATGACGAGTTTCCCGACATTGACGGGGTGAAATCCGTCCACGTCCTTGCCGGGATCGATCAGGTTGATGATTTCTCGCTCGTCGATCTGCGGCGGAGGCGGCGACTGCACCAGGATGCCGTGAATCGCATCGTCCCCATTCAGCTCCCTAACTACCTCGAGGACCTCATCCCGCGAGCAATCCTGCGGCAGCTCGATCTTGCGGGAGTAGATCCCCATCTCACCGCACTTCAGGACCTTGGAGCGCACGTATACCTGCGAAGCCGGATCCTCACCCACCAGGACCACGGCCAGTCCCGGCGTGACGCCCATCGCCTTCAAGCCCTCGATCTTTTCCCGGCACTCGGCCAGGACCTCAGCGGCGATCTTCTTTCCGTCTAGAATGGTCATGTGCAGCTAATTCCAAATCGTCCACGCTCCGGCGCATCCTCTCTTCGATCTCGCATCGCTTGGCCTCGAAGCCATCGTCATCGAGCTCACGCGGGACATCAAGCAACTCGTCAAAAGTGATGAAGATCTTGCTGAAGGGGAGCGGAATGACGAAGCGGTCCCACGTCTTGAGCCGCACCGCGCAACCGTAGCGCACATGAAAACACATCACGGGAACGTGGGTGAGTTGCGCGAGCTTGATCAGTCCCGGGTTCAATTCGTAACGCGGCCCCCGGGGCCCGTCCGGCGTCACCCCCACGTCCTTGCCATTCCTGAGCTGGCGAACCAATCCCTTCAAGGCGGCTGTCCCACGCCGGGAAGTCGATCCCCGCACCGCCCCTACCCCAACCACCTTGAGGGCGGCCGCGAGAGTGGCTCCGTCATGACTGGCACTTGTCAGTGCCACCCCCTCCCGCCACGGATAGACCCGCTTGCGCGCCATCACCAGCGCAAGCAACCGGCTGTGCCAGATGCACCAGATCAGCCGGTGCTCGATTTTACCCTTCTCCGTAAATCCGCACCGATCGTCCACCTCCATTCGGATCGTCCAGGCCAGGACACGCAACAGCCAGCCTGCGATCGTTCCAATCGCCCGCGCCTTCCGGCTGGTGCGGATTTCCAATCGCTTCTCCTCGCTCGTCATGCCCGAAAGTTGGCGTCGTCCTGGAGGGATTCCGCCAGGCCTTCCTGGCGATCCATCAGCTCCAGGTAGAAGTCGTGGCGCAGCGGATCCGGCGCACAGAGGGTCTGATGCTCGGGCAGGACGGCGTAGCTCGCCATCTCCGCGTAGCTGAGGTCCTCCCCGCTCTGATGAAAAAACGTCACGGCGGCCTGCAGGGCCGCCCCGAGGGCGGGGCAGCTTTCCAGCTTGGCGCCGAAGACCGGCAGACCGAGGACATCCGCCAGGAGCTGGCGCCAGGCGGGATGGCCGCAGGCGAGACCCGACAGCCGCACGTCGGCCGGGGAAAATCCAAGCTGCATCATGCGCCGCAATCCCTTCCCAAATTCCAGGGCGAGGGCTTCCATCGTGGCACGCGCCACATTCACCGGCGTGAAGTTCGACCCGTCGATTCCGAGCAATGCGCCCAGCTTCCCCGCCCTCGATCCGCATCCCCGCTCGTCGGTCCCGGGGAGAAACATCAGTCCCTGTGCTCCGGGATCGGCGGCTGCCAGCGCCTCCTCCAATTGTTCCGGCTTCCATCCGTAGTGGCGTTGCGCCTGGTGCGCACAGGCCGCCGCCGCAGCACTCTGCGCAAGGGGCATCCAGCGATCCGTGGCATCGCAGTAGGCGGCCACCTCGCCATGCGGATCGATGATGGGCTGGTCACTCACTCCACAGATCGTGGCTACGGCAGCGGTCGAGATCGATACCGCTCCGGAGGTGGCCGCCCCCGCCCCCAGGGCGGTCATCATCTCCTCTGCTCCGCCCGCACTCAACAGCACTTCCTCGCTCAATCCCCACGCCTGCGCGATCTCCGGTCGCAGGACCCCGACCGCTTCCCGCGACGAACGCACCGGGGGAAGCATCTCTCCCAGGCTCGGATCGATGTAGTCCGCCAGTTCGCGGCACCAGGTCCGAGCCCGTACGTCGAGCAGACCCGTCTCGGAGGCTTCCCCGTATTCGGACCGCTTCACGCCGCCAAGCCAGTAATTGAGAAAGTCGTGCGGCGACAGGCAGGATACCACCCGCTGAAAGTGATACGGCTCGTTCTGTTTCAACCAATGCATCCGCGGCGCCATGAGAGAAGGCCGCAGCGGATTGCCGGTGAGTTCAATCAGCCCCGGCGCCCCGCCGAAGGCCCGGCTCAATGCCGCGCATTGCCGTTCTGCGGACCGGTCCGCCGCCAGCTTGGCAGGGCGCACGATCCGGTTATCGGCATCGAGCACGACCATCCCGTGTGTCTGGCCGCTCACTCCGATCCCCGCGATCCGGTTGCGACCCTCCCCGAGTTGCGCCAGGCAGTCTCGCACGGTGTGGTCCAAGGCATGAACCCAGAGAGAGGGATCCTGCTCGCAATGGCCGGCAGGCAACCCCGTCACCAGGCCATAGGACTGCTCCGATTGGGCGGCGAGGGAGGCCGTCTCGAGATTCAACACCACCGTCCGAGTCCGCGCCGACCCGTTAGCCACACCAATGAAATACATGAGCCACGCCCTGACGGATTTAAGGCCGGCAAAGGGCAAGTGACAAGCTCCGCGCGAGGCAAATCCCAACCGCCAAGCCCCCGGATTTCATTTTAACCCCATTTTCCAATTATCCATAGAGGGGCCGCTCGGTGGCCGGGATCCCGGCCGGTCGGAATCGGCCGCGAAAGATGAGATTTCCCCGTCTCTGGCGGGTTGGGATTTGAACCGGCCACCAATATGTGGTTTGTTCCGACCCCTGATGGACGATTTTGAAGACAAAGCCCGCGAGGCCCTGGCCAATCCGCAGAATGTGGGCGAGATGGAGGATGCCGACGCGGTGGGCACGGCAGGCTCGGCGGACTGCGGCGACATGCTACGGATGTGGCTGAAGTTCACCGAGAAGGATGGCAAGAGAGTGATTGATCGCGCTTCCTTCCAATCCTTCGGCTGCCAGACCGCCATTGCGGTGGCCTCCATGGCCACCGAGCTGCTCAAGGGCAAGTCGGTCGAAGAGGCGCGCGAGCTTTCTCCCGACGAACTCACCGGCGAACTCGGGCCCCTCCCCCCGATGAAGATCCATTGCGGGCAACTGGTGGAAGGCGCCCTGCAAAGAGCCCTTGATGGCGGGGAGTCGGAAGAAGACCCGCCGGATCCGGACTCCGCTCCCACCCTCGCTCAATCCCTCGCCGGCAAACCAATGGGTAACATCAGGATCGTCCCGCTTGAAGACGGAGACTAATACCGCCCCACACCCCAACCGTGACCATTCTCCCGCCAGTCCCTTTCGCTCTCGCCACCGCGGGATCCCCCGGGGCCCTCTTGATTGACCTTCGACTCAATCCCTCCGACCTTTAACCACCTCTCATGAACCAGGACATCACGCTCAGCCGCGAAGTCGAGGCGATCCAGATTCCCTCCGGTGACTCCGTAACCCTCCCAACCGGCACCCCGGTTGTCATTACGCAGAGCCTGGGCGGCACTTACACCGTGGCGACCTCGGCGGGCCTTGCGCGCATCTCGTCAAACGACGCCGATGCTCTCGGCATCGACCTCGAGGAGCCCAAGGACAAGGCCAAGGAGGAGGAGCGCCTCCAGGACGCACCCGTGGAAGAAAAGGTCTGGCACCAGCTCAAACAAGTTTACGATCCCGAGATCCCGGTCGACATCGTGAATCTCGGCCTGGTCTACGACTGCTCGGTCGATGACGAGGAGGGCAAGAATGTCGTCAACGTGAAAATGACCCTCACCGCCCCGGGATGTGGAATGGGACCCGCCATCGCGGCCGACGCCCAGTCCCGACTCATGACCATCGACCAGGTGGACGACGCGCGCGTCGAACTGGTCTGGGATCCGCCCTGGAACCAGGACATGATTTCCGAAGAAGGAAAAATGAAGCTGGGGATGATTTAATTCCCTGGTGCCTGCCGGCATCCCGCGTCCTGCGCGGTGAGCCTTTCCAACCGCCGATTCCGCGCCGCTGCACCGGCCGCCCGGACTCTGGTCGCTCCTGGGGCGGAATCGGGGGCCGGTATGCCGGCCGGACGCCGACCCCACCGGATTGGCGCGAATTCACGTGCTCGTGGTTCCCCCATTTCCAAATCCCGATTCCCGCCTTGCCAGGCGCCGGATTTCCTCGTAGCTTCCCGCCCCCCGACGAGCGGAGGCCAATCCCATGTCCAAACACAACAGCCTGAAACTCAGCGGTGCCGCAGTCGGCAAGCGCTCCGTCCTGAAGCGATTCGAGCGGGTCAAGCTCCTCAAGGAGCGCGGCCAATGGAAGGAGGGCCAGAGCCCGTTGGGCCTGCCCAAGACCAAGGGAGAAGAATAAGCCCTCCTTTCTCGTAGAGTGGCGATGTGGCGGAACCGGGGTCGGTTCCGCTTTCCTTTTTTCGAGTATGAGTCCCACCGGCATCCGTCTCAACAAGTTCCTCGCCTCGTGCGGCACCGGGTCGCGCCGGGCCTGCGACTCCCTCATCCAGGCCGGGGAGGTGACCGTCAACGGCGAGCTGTGCACCAACCTCGCCACACGAGTGACGGTTCAGGATGCGGTGAGGGTCGATGGTCGAATGGTCACTCCCAAGCAATCCACCGCGATCCTCTTGAAGAAGCCAAGGGGTTACGTGTGCTCCAAGAACGATGAGTTGGGACGCGCCACGATCTACGATCTACTCCCCCCGAAGTTCGGGCACCTCAATCACGTCGGCCGACTTGATCGGGACTCGGAGGGCCTGCTCATCCTCACCAACGATGGCGAACTTGCCAACCGCCTCACCCACCCGCGAAACAAGGTGGAAAAGGAGTACCGCGTGACGCTGGCGGCCGCCTTTGACAACGCCGTCCTCCAAAAACTCACCACCGGTCTCCGCACCCCCGAAGGCCGGGCCCGCGCCAAATCCGTCAAACGGCTCTCCCCACGCCGCGTCTCGATCATCCTCGAAACCGGCCTAAAACGGCAGATTCGCGAAATGTTCAAGACCCTCGGGATCCGCGTGACAAAGCTCTTCCGTATCCGAATCGGCCGGCTGACCGACCCGGATCTGCCGCTGGGACGCTGGCGGCCCCTGGATGCCGAAGAAATTGAACTCCTGACCTCCAAGCCCTCCCCGCCCCGGAAACGAGACTGATTCGGGGGCGTCCCCGTCTTGCCACCACCCGCTCGGTCCGTTAAACAGCCGTCCGCAGCGAGCCTCAGCCCGTCCATGCCATGAGCAAAAACATCGAAAGTCACCTGATCGAAGACCGGGTTTTCAAGCCCTCCAAGGAGTTTTCGAAGACGGCCCGAATTTCCAGCATGGCGCAGTACCGGCGCATGTACAAGGAATCGATCGAGAAACCCGCCGTATTCTGGGGACGGGAGGCCAGGGAACTCCACTGGCGCCGTCCCTGGCGCAATGTGCTCGAGTGGAAGGCGCCCTTCTCGAAGTGGTTCCTCGGGGCCCGCCTCAACGTGTGCGAGAACTGCGTGGACCGCCACCTCCACGGACCGCGCAAAAACAAGGCTGCCATCATCTGGGAAGGCGAACCGGGCGACCGCCGCACCCTCACTTACCTACAGCTGCACCGCGAGGTGTGCCGCTTCGCCAACGTCCTGGAAGCCCACGGCGTCGAGGCCGGAGACCGCGTCCTGGTCTACATGCCCATGGTCCCGGAGGCCGCCATCGCCATGCTGGCCTGCGCCCGCATCGGCGCCGTCCACTCCGTCGTGTTCGGAGGATTCTCGGCGGAGTCCATCGTCGATCGCCTCGAAGACTCCGGCGCAACCGCCGTCATCACCGCCGACGGAGGCTACCGCCGCGGCAAGGTGGTCCCCCTCAAGGCCAACGTCGATGATGCCCTGAAAAAGTACAAGGGCGTGAAGCGCTGCATCGTGTACCAGCGCACCGGCGAAAAGGTGTCGATGCGAAAGGGCCGCGATGTCTGGTGGCACGTGGAGGCCGGGAAAGTCTCCGCAAGGCACACTGCCAGGGGTTTCGACAGCGAACACCCTCTCTTCATTCTTTACACCTCCGGCTCCACCGGCAAGCCGAAGGGAATTCTCCACACCAGCGGTGGTTACCTGGTCGGAACCTACACCACCAGCAAGTACATCTTCGACCTGCAAGATGACGACATCTACTGGTGCACCGCCGACGTGGGCTGGATCACCGGTCACTCCTATATCGTTTACGGTCCGCTCGCCAACGGCGTCACTCAGGTCATGTACGAAGGCGCCCCGAACTACCCCGATTTCGGCCGCTTCTGGCAGATCGTGGAGGAATTCGGAGTCACCATATTTTACACCGCCCCCACCGCCATCCGCGCGTTCATCAGGGCCGGTGACAAGTTCCCCGATGCCCATGATCTCTCCTCCCTGCGCCTCCTCGGGACCGTCGGGGAGCCCATCAACCCCGAGG
>CAUZKZ010000284.1:0-7294 GCA_963580345.1 Verrucomicrobiia bacterium
TTCCTGCGCGGGGAGAGTCTTCTTGCGGATCATTAACGAACCTTAACCAACTCCGCTACCATCAGCAAATTCGATTCTCGCCGAACGGAGGTATTTCAACAGTCTCCTAGGCAAGGATGGGCTTCACCACGTGCGCTTTTTCCACGCCGGTGAGCCGCACGTCGAGACCCTGGTGCCTGATGCTGAGCCGCTCGTGGTCGATGCCGAGATTGTGGAGAACGGTGGCGTTCAGGTCGCGGATGTGCACTGGATTCTTCACGATATTGTAGCAGTGGTCGTCGGTTTCGCCGTAGTCGCACGGTTTGAATCCGCCGCCGGCCACCCAGGTCGTGAAGCAGCGTCCGTGGTGGTCGCGGCCGTGGTTGTCCTTGGTCAATTTGCCCTGGCTGTAGATGGTGCGGCCGAACTCGCCGCCGAAGATCACGATCGTGTCGTCCAGCATCCCGCGCTCTTCGAGGTCGTTCACGAGCGCGGCGGCGGGTTGGTCCGTACCGTCGGTGTTCTTGCGGATTTCTTTTGGCAGGTTGCCATGTTGGTCCCAGCCGCGGTGGAAGAGTTGCACGAAGCGCACCCCGCGTTCCGCCATGCGGCGGGCCAGGATGCAGTTCGAAGCGAAGGAACCCTTGTTCTTCGACTGGGGGCCGTACTTTTCGAAGGTGCGTTCCGGTTCTCCGTCCGTGCTCATCAGTTCGGGCACCGAGGCCTGCATGCGGAAGGCCATTTCGTACTGGGCGATGCGGGCCAGGATCTCAGGATCGCCGGTCTCGTCGAAGCGCTGCGCGTTGATCCTGGCCACTCCATCGAGCATGGAGCGCCGAAGGTCCCGGTCGACCCCCGGGGGGTCGGCGAGGTAGAGGACCGGGTCGTCGCTGCTCCGGAACTGCACACCCTGGTGATTGGAGGGGAGCATGCCGCTGCCCCAGAGCCGCGAGAAGAGGGCCTGGCCGGGGCTGGCGCCGACCGAAATCATGATCACGTAAGCGGGGAGATCCTGGCTGAGGCTTCCGAGTCCGTAGGAGAGCCACGCGCCCATGCTGGGACGCCCAAACTGCTGGATGCCGGTGTTGATGTAGGTGATGGCAGGGTCGTGATTGATGGCCTCCGTGTTCATGGACCGGATAATGGTCAGCTTGTCGGCGATCTTGGTGGTGTGGGGGAGGAGGTCGGTGTTGACCCAGGTTTGGCGCTCGCCGACTTGCTCGAAATTGAACATGGGGGCCACGCACGGGAACGACTTCTGGCCGCTCGTCATTCCGGTGATGCGTTGTCCCTGCCGGATCGAATCCGGAAGCTCCTGGCCATGGATATTGCGAAGGGCCGGCTTGTAATCGAACATGTCGATGTGGCTCGGGCCGCCGGCCTGGAAGAGGTAGATGACGCGCTTGGCCTTGGGCGTGAAGTGCGGAAGGCCGGCAAGAGGAGCCGCCAATCCGTCCTGCTTCAGCAAGCTCGCAAAGGCGGCCGTGCCAAGCAGCGACTTGGAAGTGTCGAGGAACTTGCGGCGAGAGATGTTGTTGCCGGTTGTCATTGGTTCTTGTCGGTCGAAAGGTTGGAGTGACGGTTTCGGCCGTTTGCAGAGAAGTGAACTGGTCAGTGAGTTGCTTGCTGATTTGGAGCCAACGGTCTCGATGGAATCGCCTGAAGGCGTCACTCCAACGCCTCACTCTCTGGTCAGGGTTTCATCAAGATTTAGAATCAGATTCGCCACAATCGTCATGGCGGCATGCTCCGCGATGGGGAGCGACTCGTCGCGTTTGGCTTCGCCGACTTTGAGCAACTCCTTCGCTCGGTCCGGCGCGAGGAGGTACTTGGCGAGGGCCTTCTGGTAGACCTCGCGCATCGTCTCGCGTTCCAGGTCGTTCGGCTTGCGAGCGGTGGCGAGTTCGAATCCATAGGCGCTGTGGCTATCGGGCGTGTCGCCACCCTCGATCATCATGCCCTGCGCCATCATGCGAGCCGCTTCCACAAATTGAGTGTCGTTCAGGGTTACCAAGGCCTGCAGGGGAGTGTTGGTGCGTGGGCGTTTCATGACGCAGACTTCCCGGGTGGGGGCATCGAAAATGTGCATATTCGGGGCCGGGGCGCTCCTTTTCCAATAAGTATAGATGCTGCGACGGTAGAGCTTCTCTCCGTTATCGCGCTTGAACTTTTGATGTGCGCTCAAGCTGACCTGGGCCCAGAGTCCCGGAGGCTGGTATGGTTTCACCCCAGGACCACCGAACTGCCGATTCAAAAGTCCGGCCAGGGAGAGGGCGTTGTCGCGGATGAACTCGGCCTGGAGGCGGTAGCGTGAGGCGCGGGCCAGATAGTGATTTGGAGCATCCGTCCTGCGCTGGGGCGGGCGGATTTGCGAGCTTTGCTGGTAAGTCTGGGAGGTCAAGATCTGGCGGATGAGGCGCTTCACGTCCCAGCCGTTTTCGCGAAAATCGACCGCCAGCCAGTCGAGGAGTTCCGGGTGGGTGGGATAAGAGCCCTGCGCTCCAAAGTCGCCGGGAGTGGCGACCAGGCCGGCGCCAAAGAAAGCCTGCCAGATCATGTTGACCGCCACTCGGGCGGTGAGGGGATGCTCGTCGGTAAACAGCCACCTTGCGAGCGTGAGCCGATTTTGCGGGGCGTCGGTATCAATGGTGGGCAGAATGACCGGTGTGCCGGCGAGAATCTCTTCCTCCTTCTTGGGTGCGTCATAGGCACCGCGATCGAGAATGTAGGTCTTCCGCATCTTTTCGGGCGGGTTGTCCTGCATCACCATCGAGGTGGTCATCTTCTCGTTCTGGATCGCGGTCTCTTGACGCTGAAGCTCAGCGCGCGCCGCAACCAGCTGCTGGTAATCCTTGTTCTCAGCGGATAGGTAGTGCTCAAGCAGGGCCGTTCGCTGGTTCTCGCTCCGATCGGCAGAGGAAATTGCCAGGATCCCCTTGATCGGGTCGCCACCGAGTCGCTGGACTTCGGCCTCGGACAGGGCCCGATCATAGATTCGCAGCTCATCGAGCTCGCCGTTGTAGTTCCCGCCCTGCGAACGGCTACCGATTTTGAATGGCGTATCGGTCGCGATGGAATCCTTGAGGGAGTCCTGCTCGACCTTGTTGCCCACCAGTTTTCCATCGATGTAGATCTTCATTCCCGTCGCCTTTGACGAGCCGTCGTAAACGACCGCGACGTGCTGCCACTTGTTTTCCGCCAACTGCTGCGCGGAAACCACCTTGAGAGCATTACCGGGCCACTGGTTGATGATGTGCGTGCCAACCGCCCGATTCTGCAACCAGAGGTCGTAGCCCCGGTAGGCTTTGCCAACATCCATGCGGGCGAAGACCGATCCACTGCCGTTGCCCGGAGCCTTGAGCCAAGCGGCAAACGTGAACGGCGTGTCGCGTTCACGTGCCGGCCAGGAATCAAGGGTGAAGGCGGTCTTCCCGTCGAACTTCAGTCCTGTTCCGCTGTCACGCTTGGCGGAGTGCAGCTTGCCGCTGAGCTTGCCAATGCCGCCGCCGACGGTCGCCTGCACTTTCTCGCCGCTCATCTCATCAAGGGGGAAAAAATGAGCCAACCCGGGAGGTTCGGGCAGGGCACCTTCCGCGGACTTCTCTGCCTCGTGCAACCACTTCACGAACTGTGGCTTCGCCGCCTCCTTCAGCTTTTCGATTTCCTTGTCGCGGTCCTCCAGATCCTTTCGCAAGGCCGCCAGCTTTTCAGCGTGTCCCCTCGAAGGCACGTTCACCACCGGGGCCTGGTTGCCGTGGCGAATCTGCATGCCGGGGTCGGAGTGATTGTTGAAGTAGGCGAAGAAGCGGTAATACTCGCGCTGGGTGATGGGGTCGTATTTGTGGTCGTGGCACTGGGCGCACTCCATGGTGAGTCCCATGAAAACGTTGGCGGTGGTGCGAACCCGATCGACTACGTAATCGACGCGCAGTTCCTCCGCGATGGCTCCGCCCTCATCGGAAGTGGCGTGGTTCCGATTGAATCCGGACGCTACCCGCTGGTCTATGGTGGCCTTCGGCATGAGGTCGCCGGCCAGTTGCTCGATGCCGAATTCATTGAACGGCTTGTTCTCGTTGTAGGCTCGCACCACCCAGTCCCGCCAGGCCCACATGTCGCGCGGCCCATCCGCGTGCATCACGCTGGTGTCGCCGTAGCGAGCCGCGTCCAGCCACATCAATGCCATGCGCTCGCCGAAGTGGGGGCTTGCGAGATACTGGATGATGACCGCTTCGGGGTCGAAGGCCGGATCGTCGACCTTGAATTTGGCGAGATCTTCGAGGGTGGTCGGCAGACCGGTGAGATCAAGAGAAAGACGCCGGGTGAGAGTGCGCGGATCGGCGGGTGGCGAGAAGGCCAGGCCGTGCTCGGCATGGCCCTTGGCAATGAAGTGGTCGATCGGGTTGCGGCCCGAGGGGAGCGCCACTTTTTTCGGCGATTCAAAGGCCCAGTGGCTGTTCCACTCCGCGCCCTGCACGATCCACTTCTTGAAGAGCTCCTTCTGTTGCTTGGTGAGAACCTTCCTGGACTTGGGCGGAGGCATGACCTCCTCGGAGTCGTCGGTGGTGATGCGATACCACGTTTCACTTGCCTCCAGGTTGCCGGCGGTGAAAGCGGGATCGCCATCGCGCTCTTGGAAGGCACTTTCCTTCAAATCGAGGCGCAGCTTGGCCTTGCGGTTCTCCTCGTCCGGACCGTGGCACCGAAAGCAGTTCTCGGAGAGGACGGGTCGAATGTCCCGGCTGAAATCGACCTTGCCGGCCTCCGGTTCGGCGAGGGCGCACGTCGTTCCCAAGAGAACCAGGTGGGCCCCTGCGGCCCGCAGGATTGGAAGGGAGCGGATGGAGCAATTCATGTCGGAAGGCCGGAGGGGCGGCGAATTTGCCGCGGACGGCGTCAAAGCTTCTACGTTGCCGGCTCCGGTTTCTTTACTTGGCTTAACCATATCCGCTGGCAACCGGGGAAGGCAAGCCGGAGGATATCACCCGATGCGCTTAACTTTCCCCGGTATTTGTTGGGTACCCCTGCTCCTGCCGGCCTCCGCCACGGCCCGGGAGCGCCCCCGAATATCGTCTCCATTCCCGGCGACGATCTCGGCGGGGCGGAGTTGGGGCCCTGCAGGAACGATTTCCAAGCGGCAGAATTGGCGAACCTCGCCGGGAGCCAAGACGGCCTCGGAGAACTGATACGCAAGGGAGGGCCGCAGCTGCAGGATTGCACCATCGCGGTGCCGCCGCAGAATTCGACCCAGTTCATGAGCACGGCCCTCACGCCCTTTCACCTCGCGATTCCGGTCGATGACCTGTCAGCCGCGCGGCGGTTCTACGGGGGACTTCTCGGTTGCCCCGAGGGCCGGAGCGCCGAGAACTGGATCGACTTCAACCTGTTCGGCCACCAGGTGGTCTGCCACTTGCGGCCGAGGGGAGAGGGAGGGGCTCACATCGAGGCTTCGAATCCGGTGGATGGTCACGAGGTTCCCATTCCACACTTCGGGGTGGTGCTGGAGATGGAGGACTGGAAGGAACTGGCGGACTCCCTTCGCGAGGTCAGCACGAAGTTTCTGATCGAGCCCTACGTGCGGTTCCAGGGCGAACCGGGCGAGCAGGCCACCATGTTCTTTCTGGATCCGAGTGGGAATGCCCTCGAATTCAAGGCCTTTCGGAATATCTCGGAAGAGCTCTTTGCGAAGTAAGCAGCCTCGCGGCCTGTGGCATGACCGTCTCGGGCATGGCCTCGCACTGGAAGTCACGACCGGGGACGGTCGTGCCACGTTTTCCCCGTTCACCCGGCGGGATCAGTCCCACGGCTGTTTCTCCAGGGAGTCGCGATATTTCATGGCCGCTTCGGTCCGGGACCGGACGTGAAGCTTCTCGTAGATATGCTTCAGATGCACCCGGACCGTTTCGACGCTGATGGTGAGGTCGGCGGCAATCTCCTTGTTGGCCAGCCCCTTGGCCACCAACTCGACGATCTCGGTCTCCCGCTTGGAGAGATTGAAGGCTTCGCCGGTCTTGCTGGAAGGCGCACGATGGAAGGCTTGCACCACCAACCGGGCGATCTCGGCGGTCATCGGAGCGCCCCCGGCGCGGACATCGACAATGGCCCGGCCCAGATCATCCGGCGAGGCCTGCTTCAAAAGATATCCCGAAGCGCCGGCCTTCAGCGCGTCGAAGATCTTGTCGTTGTCGTCATAGACCGTGAGCATGATGACTTCGATCTCCGGGTGCCGGGTCTTTACCAAGGCGGTGGCTTCGATCCCCGACATGCCGGGGAGGCTGATGTCCATCAGCACGACATCCGGCCGAAGGCGTTCGATATTCTCCAATCCCTCTTCCGCAGTTCCAAAGACACCGGCACAATGAATTCCCTCCATGGCGTCAACTACCCGGCGGATCACGTTCGCGAGGGCTTCCGTGTCCTCGATGACCACGACTTCGATGGTGTTTCGTGCCCCTTCTTTCATTTCTGACGCCATGGCACCTTGAATGCCCCGCCGATCAGTTCAACGCAATTCGGCGGGGCGGGTGTGTACCTTCAGCAGCAACCATGGCGCGTGAAAGACCAATGCGCAAACTGAGTTTCGGGCGCTCTGCAGGATTGCAAAAGCGGCTGCAGGGTTTCGGGGGCGTCCCGGGCCCTGGCGCCGCTTTTTGGTGACGGCGAGAGCAACTTCCACGCCTGCCGTCTTGACGGGACGATGAGGGAGGGCGCCGGCCGCGGTAACTACCTCAAGCGGGTATTTTATCTGCCCGAATCTTCCGGCCTGCCATAATAAGCCTGCCCGGGCCGTCTTCAGGAATCAGGTGATCCCATTCCGGATGACTTTCGATTCCCTGGTGAGGCTGATGAAGTGGAGATCGGCGCCGCCGTGCCGGCAGGTCGTCTTGAGGTGGTCGAGACCGAAGAAGATGCATCCCGAATCTTGTTGGCGGTGACGCGGGCGGTGAGAGAGGTCACATCGGTCACCAGCCGGCACGAACATGGAAAGGGTTCGAATCACTATGAGGCCTTGAACTCGGAACGAAAAATGCTGATTTTTTGCCCGTCAACAAGCAGGTTCCGCCGAATGCCTTGCACAGCGGCGGGATTTCTCCCTTAACCAATCAGAGTCATGTCAGTATTTAACAGCGACCAAATTGCCGACTTTCACCGCGACGGGTACTTGTTTGTCCGGGGCCTCTTCACTGAAGAGGAAATCGGGCTCCTCGGCGAGACCGCGCGCAACGATCACGCCATGGACCAGGCCTCGTCCACCATGGACGACGGCGAGGGTCGAGATGTGCGGCTCTCGCTCTGGAATCATCCGGGTGACGGCATC